>JAFZLJ010000099.1 GCA_017551545.1 Treponema sp.
ATTCTCTCCGCATCCGGTGGGATCGAATTTGAAGACGGTGCCATGTCTGCGCCGGGGCTTAGGATTGCGACAATCAACCATGACATGTACGAGCGCCATACCAAATACACATATGGAAAAGTGCTTGTAAAGAAGAAAGCCTGGCTCGGGATGAACGTAACCATCTGTCCTGGGGTCACGATTGGCGAATACGCCGTAGTTGCTGCAGGTGCAGTTGTTACAAAGGACGTACCGGATCATGCCGTAGTAGGTGGCGTACCGGCAAAGGTCATCAAATACCTTGACCCGTCCGAGCAGAAGGAATAGGAGGAAATCACAATGGAAAACATAACCTTAAACAATGAAATCAAATGCCCCGTAGTCGGTATCGGTACCTTTATGCTTTCTCCTGCTGATGCAGAAAACAGCGTGAGAGAAGCTCTGAAGATGGGCTACCGTCTGGTTGATACGGCAAATGCATATGTAAATGAGCGTGCTGTGGGTCGCGGGATCAAAGATAGCGGTGTTGCACGAGAAGAAGTCTTTCTTTCCACCAAGCTTTGGCCAAGCGAATATGAAAATGAAAACGCGGTAGATGAAACTCTGGAACGCCTTGGTGTGGATTACGTGGATCTTCTCTATATCCACCAGCCCGCCGGAAACTGGCTTGCAGGATACAGACAGCTTGAAAAAGCCTATAAGAAAGGTAAGGCAAAATCCATAGGAATCTCCAATTTTGAAGGAAAATATATTGAAGAGCTTCAGACAAAATGGGAAGTGGTTCCTCAGTTTATACAGGTAGAGGCTCATCCATACTTTACCCAGTCAGAGCTACGTCAGACGCTTGATAAATATGATATCAAACTTATGAGCTGGTATCCTCTTGGACATGGTGACAAATCTCTCATCAATGAACCGCTCTTTGCCGAACTTGGTAAGAAATACAGAAAGTCCAACGCACAGGTTATACTCCGCTGGCATACACAGATGGGCTTTGTGGTAATTCCCGGAAGTAAGAATGTTGACCATATCAGGGATAACCTGAATATTCTCGACTTCACCCTGACTGATGAGGAAATGGCTAGTATTGCAAAGCTTGACAAAAACCAGCGCTATTATCACCGCACAGATTCTCAACTCGTACAATTTACCGCCTGGCAACCTGATTATGAAAAATAACAAACAACCCACGATACAATTTAGTATCGTGGGTTTATTTTGCCTGTTGTTAATGCGGTAGGATCCCAGCCGCAAGTTTGCTCTTTGGCATGTTTTATTCAAATATAATTTACATTCGCTAGTAAGGAAAACCAAAATCTTACTCTATAACATCATTATACACGAATAACCATTTTTAAAAAATAATTTACCACTTCTTCCGGACTCATTTTCAAGCCACCGGAAATCCACCATTTAACGGTTTCCACAAAGCTTCCGATTATAAATTGCTCCTTAAAATCTTCCGGAACATCATAAGGCATGTGCCGAATATGTTCTTTAAAAGCGTCTTCCAAATACTTTTTAAAATATCCGGTAAACATTTTCTCGCTTTCGCCATTCATGATTGCTTTTATATTCCCCGAGTGATCTTTGATATGCCAAAGTACATGTGTAAGCTGGCTTGATATGTCTTTTTCGTCTTTCGAAAAATCATGGCTTTTTTCAGGCGACAGATCATTCGAAAATACATGCGTAAACATCTCTTCACACATTTCTTTCAGCAAACTGTCTTTGGTTTCGAAATGAGAATAAAAAGTGCTTCGTCCTATATTTGCTTCATCGATGATATCCTGAACCGTAACATCCTCAAATTTCTTATGTTTTAAAATATTCGAAAGTGCATCAAAAATTGCTGTTCTTGTTTTCAGTTGTCTTCTGTCCATAGCTTTCCTTTCCGAACATTTTTCCGAAATTGTTCATTATCGTACATTTTCAGACTTCTGATTATTGTTTTGTTTTCAATTAACATTATATCATTTTATCGAACACAATGTACGATATTTTGGAGGAAGTCATGAAAAAAAGAGATTTTAAATTTGATAATCGCGCTGAAAAATACGATTACGGTTTTGAAGGAAAACTCTCTCGCAAGTTTTACAAACTTATTTACGATAACGTTTCTCTCAAATCAGGGCAAAATGTAATTGATGTCGGATGCGGTACTGGAACTATACTTAAAACTTTTTCAAATATGAAGAACATAAAAGGTCATGGAATTGATATTGAACCGCAAATGCTTTTAATCGCAAAAGAAAAGTGTCCCGGTATGGACATACAAGAGTGCTCATGCGACAAAACAACCTATGATGATAATTATTTCGATGTTATGACCGCTTGTATGGCATATCATCATTTTGCTGACAAAGATGCATTTATTCGTGAAGCCTCAAGAATTCTAAAATCAGGTGGAACGCTCTATCTTGCTGATCCCAGATTTCCGTTTTTACCAAGAAAAATAATTAACGCCCTGGTTTACGGATTAAACGGTGAATTCAACTCATCGAAAGAAACAATCAGCCGATTTGGAAAATACGGATTTGTTCCTGTAGATACCAAATATGACCATTACGCACAACTTATAGTTTTAAGGAAATTATAATGCTATGAAGAAAAAAGCAATCCTTTTTGCCATACTTGCAGCAGCATTCTACGCCCTCAGCACACCTTTTTCTAAAATCCTTATGACTAAGATTCCGCCTTCTTTTATGGCCGGGTTCCTGTATCTCGGTGCAGGATTCGGAATGTTCTTTCTTGATTTGTTACAAAGAAAAACAAATAAAGAAATATCTGGTTCAGGAAAAATAACCGGCAAAGACTTTCCGTACATTGCAGGAATGATACTTCTTGATATCATTGCTCCTGTTCTTTTGATGATTGCACTTTTCAACTCTTCCGCCGCAAACATTTCATTAATCAACAACTTTGAAATTGTTGCAACTTCTATCATTGCATTCTCGATTTTCAAAGAAAAAATATCCGCTAAGCTATGGATAGGAATCGTGTTTATTACTATTGCATGCATCTTGCTGTCTTTCGAGCCAACTGCATCATTCACATTTACACCTTATTCACTTTTTGCCATTTTAGCTTGTATTGCCTGGGGATTTGAAAACAACTGCACGAGAAAACTCTCTTCAAAAGATCCTATTAAAATAGTCATTATAAAAGGAATCGGCTCCGGAACCGGAGCCGTTATCGTCGGACTGTTAACAAACGAACATTTTAAACTCACATTATATATCCTGTTTGCCCTTCTTCTGGGTTTTATTGCTTACGGATTAAGCGTGTATTTCTACATCTGTGCCCAGAAAGATCTTGGTGCGGCAAAAACCAGTGCCTTCTACGGTGTTTCCCCATTCATAGGGGCTTTTATTTCTTTGTTGCTCTATAAACAATTGCCGAATTCAATATTTTTTATTGCATTGATTCTTATGATTTTAGGCACGGTCTTTGCTTCAAAATAAAGTATCTCTAGGAAGTAAAACCAAAATTCGCCCAGCTATACAAACTGGAAGTTAACGTTCTGATTTTAGCAATCCATAATAGCAAGCATCACAAACTCCCTGATTATTCCAATCTGAACAGCGTAAAGTACCCTCATACTTCATTCCACATTTTTTCATTACCTTACCAGAATTTGGATTCCTCGGGTC
>JAFZLJ010000100.1 GCA_017551545.1 Treponema sp.
CGGTCAGATAAAAGGCAACCAGAAATTCAGGCGCTTCCATCTCCGTGGAAAGCAAAAAGTCGGAACAGAATGGGGCTTATTGATGATTGGATATGATCTTAAACAACTTGCAAGACTTATAAAAGCCTAAAAGAAAAAAACGACCATCAAAAAAACTCAAAATCCTATTTAAAGTCAAAAAAGGCTGTCCTTTGTTGAAGTGTTAATTACTTCTAGGACAGCCCTTTATTATTTTAAAACGTTGTTTTTTAAACAAGCCTAAACTCCCACACTTTATGTGGTTTCTTTCCTTCAAAATCTAATGGTATTGTTTGTGCAGTAATGTCTTTACAGGTAAACTCTTTACCTGCTGCAGTTTTAGGCGGAATCTTTTGAATATCAAATTTCAGTCGTTCTGAGTTTGTAGAAAAATATAAAGTGCCCTGTGGTGAAAGAATATTAAGACAATCCTTTACAAGTTGAGGCCAGTCGCGGTTTATATCAAGTACATCAGAAGTGCTTTTGCTGTTTGAGAAAGTCGGCGGATCAAGAATTATTAAATCATAAAATTCATCTTCTTTAAGATTTCCGGCTTTTGCTGCAACTGCTTTTTCCTGTAAAAATCTCATGCAGTCTGCTTTTGTATAAATGTAACGGTTTTTGTCTGAAAAGCCGTTGAGATTCATGTTATCTTTGGACCAGTCAAGATAAGTATTAGATAAATCTACAGACTCAACAAACGAAGCATTGCCCTGTGCTGCATAAACAGAAAAGCTTGAAGTATAGCAGAAAAGATTAAGTACACGCTTTTTACTGCAGGTGTCGCGTACTGTTGCCCTTAGGCTACGGTGGTCAAAGAACAGACCTGTATCAAGGTAAGTAGTAAGATCTACGCGGAAGAGCTGTCCTTGTTCCTGGATGGTGCCGGTAATTGGTGAAGCATAGATTGTCGGGTCAAGCCCGACAATGACAGCTTTTGATTTGTCATCCTCGGGCTTGACCCGGGGATCTTTTAAGGTATTCTTTTCGTATTGACTACCTTTATGACTTTTATGTCCTCTCGATTTTTTTACAATGTGTTCTTCTGGAATGCCCAGAACTTCTGCAGCGGACTTTGCCATTAAATCAAGCCAGGCTTCTTCTTCGGCTTCGTCTTTTTCATAAGGGCGTTCATAAAGATAAAGAACTGCATAGGTTCGTTCTTTAATGCCGGTTTCTACAGTAGGATCATTTGCACTAAGTCTGGAATTCTGGTCAGACATAAAGCGGGCGGCTTCTACAGGCGAGTCTATTTCATCTGGTAAAAATTCATATAAATCAAGGCTTACAGGAACTTCTGGAATATCGCGGTCATAAAGTCTGTAGCAGCTTATCCTGTTTTTGCGTGCCCACTTGCGAAGTTCCTTGTATCGTTTGCGTAATCTGTTTGTAAAAAGCTCTGCCTGGTATTCGTTTTTTTCCATTTTTATTTCTTAATGACATATTACCACAAATATAATATAATGTCTTATAAATATTCGGAGGAAATTGTGAAAAAATTCTTTTCAGTTTTATTAAGCATAATCTTTGCTATTTGTTTATTTGCAACAATTCTTTTAGGTGTGGCACGTGCCAATCTTAGTACTTCAAAAATCACAGAGCTTGCAGGTCAGTTTCTTAAGATTTCAAAAGCACCTGTAATTCAGTTTGAAGATGACGGTCTTTTTCATCCGGAACAGAAAGTTATAACTTATGCTCAGTTTAATCCGGAAGATTTCGGCGATTTTGATATAAGCTCGTTAGATCTTTCAAATATGGATATAAATGAAATTGTTCAGTCGTATCTTGAAGAATATGAAATTGATGTAGATCCGGAAGTAGTTGCCGAAATTCTTGCTTCTCCGGAAATCACTCAGACTGTAAGCCAGTATGCAGATGAAATCATTAATTACATGACAGGTGCGAGCGATGAATTGAATATTGATCCTGCCCAGATTACAAAGGTTGTAAATACAGCAATTGATAAATACGAAGCAGCAACGGGTGAAGTTGTAGACCGTACTGGCCTTGATGAAGCAATTTCCGAAAATGTAGAAGCAATGGTACCAGAGCTTACAGCAACTCTCGATTCTGCAAAAGAAGAAAATGCAGAAGCTTTTGATATCCTTAGAAAAGTAAACTTCTGGCTTTCTTTGAAAATCTTTATTCTTGCAATTTGTATCTGCGTAGTTCTGGCACTTGTGATTTTCTTAATTCACATGAATATTATTGTCTGCTTTAAGTTTATTTCAATTCCTGCAATTGTTGATGGTCTGATTATTTTTATTGCAGCACTTGTTGCAAGAGGAATAGCACCTGCAGTTCTTTCACAATCAATTAATGAATACGGACTTCCTGCAGCTGTTTTTGAAATTGCAATGTCCTTCATTAAAACAATTGTGTTCCAGCTTAAGATTTGCGGAATTGTTTCAACTATTCTTGGTGTGATTCTTTGTGTACTGGGCTTTAAGCTTGGTAAAAGTAAACCTGCAGAAATTGCAGCACCGACTCAAGAATAATCTGTAATGACACATTCTTAAAATTTTGATATACTCAACTTTATGACTGCTACAGAAAAATATCTTGCAATGAATAATGAATTCTGCCGTTTACGCGATGCAATTTATAATCCTGATGTTGATGAAGCAGATGAAGATGAACGCATTCAAAAAAGTGTAGAAATGGCGCTTGGTGTTTTGTGCCAGTATCTTGATTATTATAAAGAAATTAATGACGTGCATACGCGTCCAAAAGAATAGGAATATATATGAACTTTACAGAATTTGGTCTTGATGAAAGACTTTTGAAGGGAATTGAAGCCGCCGGTTATGAGGTTTGTACACCGGTTCAGGAACAGGTTATTCAGGCTTCTAAGAAGGAAGGGGCAAAGGGCCCTGATTTGTATGTTCAGTCTCAGACTGGAACTGGTAAAACCTGCGCATATCTTGTTGCTGTAATTCAGGGAATGCTCAAGGCAGAAAATGCAGGAAAGAAATGTTTGATTCTTGCTCCTACACGCGAGCTTGCTGTTCAGATTGAAGAAGAAGCAAAGGTTTTAGTTGGAACAAGCGGACTCAAGGCATTCAGCGTATACGGTGGCGTTGGCTACGAAAAGCAGATTGCTAATCTTAAAAAAGGCGTAGACATTGTAATTGGAACTCCCGGCCGTGTAATTGATTTGAACGAAGGCGGTAACCTAGATTTGAGCAACTGTCACTTCTGTGTAATTGACGAAGCTGACCGCATGTTTGATATGGGATTCTACGATGATCTTCGTAAGATTCTTAAAAAGCTTCCTGAAGCTGAAACAAGACAGACAATGCTTTTCTCTGCAACACTCAATACTTATGTAAAGAACCTTGCCTGGGAATATACTCGCGACCCTGTTGAGATTACTATCGAAGCAGAAAATATCACAGTAAGCGAAATCAAGCAGGAGTTACTCCACGTTTCTTCTGACGAAAAGATGAAGCTTCTTGTTGGTATTCTTAAACATGAAAATCCTGAAAGCGCAATTATTTTCTGTAATACAAAGCGTTCGTGCGAAGTTATTGCAAAACGTCTTGGCATTAATGAAATCAAAGCAGAGTTTATGATTGGAGACCTTCCTCAGAGTAAGCGTCTTGCAATTATGAAATCATTCAAAGCAGGCGAAGTAAAGATTCTTGTTGCTACAGACGTTGCAGCACGCGGAATTGACGTTGATGACCTTGCAATGGTAATCAACTATGATTTGCCTGTAGAAGCAGAAAACTATGTTCACCGCATTGGTCGTACAGCACGTGCCGGAAAATCCGGTAAGGCTTATACTTTCTGTTCTGAACAGGATGTTTATAATCTTCCAGCAATTGAACGCTATATTGAAATGCAGATTCCGGCAACTGTTGCTTACCCTGAACAGATGGAAGAAGACAAGTCTGCAGGTATCTTTATTAAAACAGAAAACTGGCGTGGTGATGACGAGCTTGATAACCGCCATGGATACCGCAAGGGTCGTGATGGTGATATTCATAATAAGAGAAATCCGCGGTCCCTGAGCTCGTCGAAGGGCGGTTATAAGAAAAATGATTATAAGAAGGGTGATTATAAGAAAGGTCACCACGACTACAAGAAAATTAATCACAAGCCGTATATTGATCCTGCAAAGCTGGCTGGGCTTTCTTACGAAGAGCGCATGAAGCTTTATAAGGATGCATATTCAAAGGGCGGCTACAAAAAAGATAATTACAAGAATAACGGATATAAGAAGGGCTCTTACAATAAACAGTATAATAAGAAAGGCAACTACCAGCAGCAGAAACCTGCACCAAAAAAGACTTTCTGGCAAAAGTTAAAGAGCTTCTTTGGAAGATAGATTGTCGGGTCAAGCCCGACAATGACACGGAGTATTTAGATGATTACAGTTAGTGATGTTAGTGTTTCATTCAGCGAAAAACCGCTTTTTAAGGATGTTAATCTTAAGTTTAATAA
>JAFZLJ010000101.1 GCA_017551545.1 Treponema sp.
ACTTTTTCATAAAGTCCTGATATTCTTCTTCCTCGGTAATCCAGAAAATTACCCAGGCTTTTTCAATACCAAGATCCTTGTAGGCTTGCAGACGATGGTTTCCGTCATTCAGAACAAACTCGCCGCCTGTGTATTCAACAAACATCGGTGCGCAGATATTCACAAAGTCTGGAGTTGCTTCGATTGTCTTTTTCAACTCACCAAGCTTATGCTCCCACCAGCCTGCATCAACACGATACTTCATTTCTGGTTCAGGACCTGAACATCTCTTAAAATATTTAAGAGGCACAAGAGCCGGACTGAAATAATATCTGTCGCATTTTTTCAAGCCATCAGAAAAAGGAATATTGCGTCCTTCTTCGTTCAAATATAAATGAATCCAGGCATCAAGCTTTTCAGCTTCTGCATAAGCCTTTGCCGATTCCAAACTTGCACTGTACTTTAACATAGAAATCTCCTTCTTGCTGTAAACAATTCGTTTAATCGAATCATAAGAAAGACAGTATTTTTCCATGAGGTCATCAATCGTTTTGCCCGCTTCAAAATCAGCCTTAATTGCAGCATTCCTTTCGCGTATAAACTGCTGATAACCCGAAGTTTCGCCCCAGGATCTTTTTCCGTTTCCGGCCGGAATATAAATTGTCTCTCCAGAAACATATCGCTGAATCTGTTTTAAGAGAGTTTCCGGAAAAATGTCCTGTGCATTTCTGTACTTCATACCGTCACCTTACAAAAGAGATTCTATATTAACTCCCACACCCTTTATATACCGAGATTAATTATAAGCATTCTTTACACAAATCTATTTAATATGCTTCTTCATCTGCCAGCCGACAAGCTCTGTTTCTGACATAGACAATACTTCTTCCGCTGTAACCCACTTAAAGTCGCAGGTTTCCCCTTCCTGCAGCTTAATAGAATTTTTATCGCAATCTGTTATACATAAAAATCTTACATGCCAGCAATGTCCGCCAAGGTCTTTACTAAGGAACTCAAGTTTGTCTGCAACAATACCGGTTTCTTCTCGAAGTTCCCGGAGAGCACCTTTAATATCAGTTTCTCCCTTAAGTGCAGAGCCACCAGCAGTTGCTTCCCACATGTTCGGATATAAAGGTTTAGTCGGGTCTCTCTTCATCAAAAGATAAGTGCCGTCCACATGACGAACAAGTATTTCGCACACAAGATGATATGCACCTTCCGGGAAATTAGCTTCATCATCGCGAATTAAAGTAACGCCGTCAAGTTTTTCATAATCAGAATTATATGCATCCCAAAGTTCCATATGTTTTTCTCCATAGTCTAACAATAAAAATTATACTATAGTTAATAAAATAAGGAAAATAAAATGCGAGACCGAAGTGTGGTTTTTGTAATCAGAAATAATAAGATTCTTATGGAAAAATTGAATTATCCGAGCGAAGGTAAAGACGATTTTTATTCCATTCCAGGCGGCGGAATTGAAGCCGGTGAAACTCCGGAGCAGGCAGCAATCCGCGAGCTAAAAGAAGAATGCGGCCTCGACGGAACAATTGTGCGGAAGCTCACCGAATTATATAATCATAACAGAACAGAATACGTCTTTGAAGTAAAAGTTCCCAATAAACAGGAGCCGGTTTTAGGCTATGACCCCGAAGAAGCCGGAAATGAAAATCCGCCGCTTAAAGAAGTTTTGTGGCTGGCTCTGGACGAACTTTCCGAAAAAGACCGCGCCTTTTTATGGGGCTACGGTCTTATCCAGATTCCCGGCTTTTTTGAAGAAGTAAAAAGCTGGGGGAATGAAATCAGCTATCCGGGAAAATAATTATGATTAGTACAGGAGAAAAGCAAATGGACAATTTTATAGACGAAAGAGATTTTAAAATTCTTGAAGCCGACAAGTACACCTTCTTTGTACTCTCCCGAATTATGACCCAAAACTGTAAACTGCTTTTGAGCGACCATAGCCACATAATTATCTGCTATTCGCAGAGTCCTTTTCCTGTTTGGATTTGGACAGCCGATGATGCAACCTCACAGGAAATGGAAAACGCCTACAATATTTCTAATGAACACGGATTTTTGGACGGAAACCACGGCATAAACATGAAATATGAACTTGCTGAATATTTTATGAATCGTGCCGCAGACGAAGGCAAAAAGCTTTCTATCCTTAAAAATATGTTTGCCTATGATTGTCCAAAGCTTGCCGATGAAGCAATACTTACAAAGGTCGACGGCGAACTTCACCTTTGCACTCTTGAAGATCTGGAAGAACTTACTGATTTTAAAGAAAAATTCCACACCGAACTCCAGCTTGATATGACAGACCGCGAAGGCTACAGAAATTCTTCGAAAGCTCTTATTGAAGATGGTCACATGTACCTTTGGAAAAACGCAGAAGGAAAATTTGTTGCAAGCTGTGATTTTAGAGATACCAACAATATGGCAAGTCTTGGTCTTGTTTTCACTCTTAAAGATTTTCGCCGAAAGCACTATGCAGAAAATCTTGTGTATCAAGTAACAAAAGAAGCCGCAAAGCAGGGCTATCTTCCAATGCTCTACACCGATGCAGATTATGTTGCTTCAAATGCGTGTTATGTAAAGCTAGGCTACATTCTTCGCGGAAAGCTTTGCACAATAGGATAATAATCATGAAAACAAAAATCTTTCGAAAAATTGTTTTAGCAATAATACTTGCAATTACAATCATATTTTTCGCAAGTCATTATGACAACAAGGAATACACACGAAATAATCTCGAAGCTTATGTCCAGAAAATGTGCAGGCTTTATGGCGTTCCGGGATTGTCGGCTGCAATTATAGACGGCGAAAATGAATACTTTATAAACTACGGGAATGACAACGGCAAGGCAATTGATGAAAACAGCCGTTTTGAGCTTGGCTCAACAACAAAAGCTTTTACAGCACTGGCTGTCATGCAGCTTGAAAAAGACGGCCGCCTGAAGCTTACAGATTCAGTCTCGAATTATCTTCCATGGTTCAAGCCGACTTATAAAAAATCAGTCTGCAACATCACAATAGAAAATCTCTTGTGCCACACAAGCGGAATCCCGGCATGGACAATTTCCGCAATTCCGGCCGGCACAGAAAGTGATGAAGGCTTATTAGAAAAAACCGTTCAGAACATCAAAGACGTGAAACTGGATTTTCAGCCTGGAACTCAACATAAATATGCAACCATTAACTATGATGTTCTTGCGCTGATTCTTGAAAAAATTACCGGCGAAAAATATGAAGATTATGTCACAGAGCATATATTAAAGCCGCTTGATATGCATAATTCATTTTTTAGAACAAATGATGAATGCACAGATAAAATTGTACAGGGACACAGAACTGTTTTTATGAAAGCACACTCCTATAATGCTCCGTCATATTATGGAAACATTGCCGCAGGTTATCTTGTTTCTTCAACTTCAGATTTAATGAAATGGATGAAGTATTGGGGAACTGGCTCAAATGATAGTTCTGGTCTGGTAAAAGCCGTCCTAAAGCACGATGTCTCTAAATCCGCTAATTATTTTGGCGGCTGGTACATTTACAAGGATTTTATAAGCCACGGCGGAAACAATCCTAATTTTTGTTCGCATGTGATTATCAGCAGAGAAAGAAATCAGGCAGTTTTTGTACTCTCAAATCTTGCCGGCTCTTCTGCAACAATGACTGCTGACGGCATTTATAGAATTCTTCTTGGTGAAACTATTAAAATAGGCTTTCATTTTGATTTACTTGGAATTGGTGATTTTTTGTGTATTATCTTTGTTCTATTACTGATTTATTTTGTTCTTTTATTCTGGAATAAAAAATCTAATCGAGCCTGTATTGTACGCATTGCAATCAGCATTATTGTTATTCTTGCAGCAATTATTCTGCCTCTCGTTTTCCACTATCCATACAGCACAATGTCTGTATGGTATCCGCTTACAGCAATTATAGCTGTAATTGCGGCTGTGTGCACGGCAGTTTTTGAT
>JAFZLJ010000010.1 GCA_017551545.1 Treponema sp.
GATGTGAACAGATTCGTAGTTTGTGCCAAAAGGCAGGATTATTAAAAGAATAATGATAAAATGGTTAAAAAATTTTTTAACTAAGTTTTTCTGTTTTTTAATTCGCGTCTATCAAAAATGTATTTCTCCTTTGTTTCCGCCGACATGCAGGTACACGCCTACTTGTTCCGCTTATGCATTGGAAGCAATTCAAAAACATGGACCTTTCAAAGGTCTGCTTCTGGCCATTCGACGAATCCTAAGATGCAATCCTTTTCACGAAGGTGGTTACGACCCGGTCCCTGAGACATTATAGGAGAAATCTAAATGGATAAAAACACCATATGGGCCATTGTTCTTTCTACACTTGTAATTGTTGCTTCTTATCTTTTGTTGCCAAGATTTTTTGGAAAGAAAACAGCAGAAGCACCAGCAGCTGTAGAAATTACTGCAGAAGATACACAAACAAATCAGACAGAAATATTAACAGATACAATGTTTGATGAAGAAACAACAGCTCTTCTTTCTGAAGCAGAAGAAGTTGAAGAAGAAAATGTTGTTCCTGCACAAGAAGAAAAAATCACAATCAACACAGGAGTTGCAGAAGTTATCTTTACAACAAAAGGTGGTGATATTGTAAGTTACAAGCTTGTTGGTCATAACGATAAAGATACAAATGATTTTGTTCAGCTTTCTGACAGCATTAGTGAAACAAACAGAACCTGTGCACTTGCAATTGGTGGAGCCGAAAGTAAAATCATCAATGAAATCTTTAATTATGAAAAGCTTGATGCTAATACAATTTTGTTCAAGAAAACTTTTTCTATTAAAGATTCAAACGGAAAAGCACATTCTTATACAATCGGAAAAAAATATTCGTTCAAGCCTAATGAATATATGTTCAAGCTTGATGTAATGATTCACGGCACAGATGCTGCTGGTCTTAATTATAATGGTACTGCTTATACACTTAGAACTTCACCACAGATTGGACCACACTATAATCAGAAGCAGAGCCGCTATGAATACAGACAGTTCCTTGCTTACAACGGTAAGAAAGTTAAGAAAGTAAATCTTGCAAGCAACCTTGTT
The DNA here is from genome assembly GCA_017551545.1 of Treponema sp. Taxonomy (GTDB): domain Bacteria; phylum Spirochaetota; class Spirochaetia; order Treponematales; family Treponemataceae; genus Treponema_D. The sequence continues at coordinate 1,072 of JAFZLJ010000010.1, forward strand.
AAGCAATATGAAAAGGATTTCTTGTGGGGTGGTATTGCAAGTAAATACTTTATGGAACTTGTACTTCCTACAGATTATTCTATTCTTGGTAAACCAACTTATTCTGCAAAAGTAGAGCAAAACGACTATGCAAATGCTCAGGCAATGATAGAACGCAAGTCTTATTCCGGAACAGACATTTCGGACAGTTATTATTTATACTTTGGACCTCGCGAAGAAAAAAGTCTGAAAGTTTATAATGTAGCCGACAAAAATGCATGGGGCTTCAGCGGATACAAAATTACAGAAGCTCTTTCTACAAGCGGATGGCTCAGCTGGCTCGAAGTAATCTTAAAGTGGGGACTTGAAATTCTTCATAAGGTAATTCCTAACTGGGGTGTTTGTATTATCATTATTACAATTATTCTTAAGATGTTGATGTTCCCTCTTTCAAAGAAGCAGTCTATGGGCTCTCTTAAAATGCAGGAACTTCAGCCAAAGCTTCAGGCAATTCAGAAGAAGTATGCAGGGGATCAGCAGAAGCTTCAGCAGGAAACAAGCAAGCTTTATCAGGAAGCCGGATATAATCCTGCAAGCGGATGTCTTCCTATGTTGTTCCAGTTCCTTGTAATTTTTGCAATGTATAACCTGTTCAACAACTACTTTGAATTCCGTGGAGCTATGTTCATTCCAAAATGGATTCCGGATTTGTCTGAAGGTGATGTTGTTTATACATTTGAAAAGAGCATTCCTTTAATCAGCAATTTATTTGGAAACACTTTGAGAGTTCTTCCAATTATTTATGTTGCCTCTCAAATTTTATCTGGAAAACTTACACAGAGTATGAACCCTGGTGGAGCTGGTGGACAGAGTGAAAAAACAATGAAGTTCATGACATACGGTATGCCGTTCATGTTCTTCTTTATTTTCTATAATGCACCATCCGGACTTTTGCTTTACTGGCTTACAAGTAACATTTTGCAGTTGGGTCAGCAGGCAATCATAAATAAGATGATGGCAAAAAAACGCGCAGAAGTGGGAATTGAAAAAACACCAAAAGTGCCAAAAAATCTTCCACCAAAGGCAAAAGCTAAACAGAAAAAATAAAGATCCACGGGTCAAGCCCGAGGATGACAAATTGTGTCATTGTCGGGCTTGACCCGACAATCTATGAAATAGGAGAAATATATGACTTACGAATATGAAGGAAAAACAGAAAGAGAAGCAATTGAATTGGCAGCAGCAGAGCTTGGTCTTGAAAGAGATCAGTTCGATGTTGAAATTCTTGAAACACAGAAAAATTCACTTTTCAAAAAAGGATATGTAAAAATCAGAGTTCACACTCTTGATGATGTAAAGCCTTCTCACGCAATGTTTGAAGACCGCGACATGGAAGAAAAGCACACACGCCTTGTTGCAGATCCACTTCCACAGGGTGAGTTTGAAGAAAAGCTTATTGCTTTCATCACAACTATTGTTGAAAAGATGGGCTACGATGTAAAAGTTCAGGTTTCATACCGTGAAGATAAAAAGATTGGAATTAAGATGGATTCATCTTATTCTTCAATCCTCATTGGACGCAAGGGAAAGAACCTTGATGCTCTTCAGCTGCTTGCAAACATTTATGCAGGACGCCTTGGACACGAAGAAGTTCGCGTAATTCTGGATACAGAAAACTATCGTATCCGCCGTGAAGAATCTCTTGTTCGTCTTGCTTATACAACTGCAGATAAGGTTCGTTCACGCCACAACTCAATTTTGCTTGAGCCAATGAATCCTTTTGAACGCCGCCTTATTCATACAACACTCAACGAGATTCCTGATGTTGAAACCAAAAGCGAAGGCGATGGTTTATATAAACAGGTAAGAGTATTGTACAAGGGTATTCGCTAGCGGGCTTTCATGCGGAGTACAAACTCTTAAGGAGTTAATGTGAAAAAGACAGTTTTTTTGATGACATTCCTTTTACTCGGAGTTTGTACAAGTATGTTTGCGCAGAATAAAACATCTGGAAAGGTCAGCGATATTGTAGATGCAAAATATGTTGATGCACTCAAACGCGACGGAAAGATTGTTATTACACATGAAGATCAGGTTGTAAACCTTAAGCTCATGCCAAAAACAGCTTATGCTTCAAAAATAGTAAACAGTCTTATAAAAAAACAACCAAAGCATTTTTATTATACTTACGAAGCTCTTTATTTTGTGCCGGAAACAATTTCGGTTCAAAGAGCTTCAGAAATTGCCCGCTCAATTTCTAAAATGACTAACGTTAAGTATTATTCAAATACACGAAGAAAGATTACTTATCTTTATCCAAAAGCATACATGACAGAAGGTGAAAATTCTAATGTAGCTATAGCCGATGTTAATTACGGAAACAGCGACGGAAAAACATTTTACTGTCTTATGGATGATGCAAGCTTTGGAGTAACACACTATCGTCTTGATTTTATACAATCGTCAAACGAGTTCCTTCAGGTATTCAGAAATACAGATGACATGGGTCTTGGCCCAATCAGAGCTATTATGCCAAAGGATCTTGTTATCAATCTTCTTATTCAGGAATGCGATGACGGAATGGTTGTATATCTTTGTGCCGATTTGGATAGTAAAAAGATGCCTGGTGTACGAGGAAAAATTACGGAATCAATGACAGCCAGAATGGATGCAATAAGCAGCTGGTTCGTCTCTATGATGTAAAGGAGGATATTTTGAAAAAAGTAATTACACTTTTGTTGACATGTATGGCTTTTACATGTCTTTCATGCTGTAGTAATAAAAAAGCTGAAAAATCAGCAAAATCAAATTATGATGATGCAGCAAAAACTGAAACTGTAATAAAACAGGCAGAAGATACAAAACCAAAAGTAACAAAAATAAAAAGCGAGGATGTAGTAATGAGCGCAGAAACATTGGAAGCGTTAAAGGGTAAAGAAGGCGTATTTGCAGTTCTTACAACAGAAAAAGGACAGATTGTTTTGGAGTTGTTCTTTAAAGAAACACCTATGACAGTAGCAAACTTTGTAGGTCTTGCAGAAGGAACATTGGATGCTGCAAAGGGTGAACCTTTTTATGACGGACTTATTTTCCACCGTGTAATTTCTGATTTTATGATTCAGGGTGGTGATCCAAAAGGTAACGGTACAGGAGACCCTGGATATAAGTTTGCCGATGAATTTGTAGACGGATTGATTTTTGATAAGCCTGGAAAGCTTGCTATGGCTAACAGCGGTACAAATACAAACGGAAGCCAGTTCTTTATTACACACGTTCCAACAGACTGGCTCAACTACAAGCACACAATTTTTGGTCAGGTAGTAACAGGACAGAACGTTGTAGATACAGTTGCTCAGGGCGATCATATTCTTAACCTTCAGATTATCCGCCAGGGTGCAGAAGCAGAAAAGTTTACTGTAACTCAGGAAATTTTTGATAAGCTCAAGGCAGAAGGTGAAAAGAAAGCTGCTACATTCGCAGAAGAACAGGCTGCACGTGAAGCTAAAAAAGCAGAAGAACAGCTCAAAGAAAGAATTAAGGGTTATGAAAAATCAAAGGAAGGAATTTTCTATAAGATTGAAGAAGCAGGTAGTGGAGAAAAAGCCGGCAAAAATAAAAAGGTAACTGTTGGTTATATGGGTTACCTTGTTGACGGAACCATATTTGATGCTTCAAAAGAATTCCACTCACAGGGACGTGATCCGCTAACCTTTACAACCGGAGCCGGACAGATGATTCCTGGTTTTGATTATATGGTTCAGGACATGAAAAAAGGCGAGGTTCGAAAGATTGTTATTCCTCCGGCACTCGCCTATGGTGAACAGGGTTACCCTGGAGTTATTCCGGGCAACGCCTATATCTGTTTTGCTATTAAAGTTCTTGATATCGAATAGAATATTTAGATAAGAGGGGAAACATCAAACAAGCTTTTTGTAGCTTCGTAGATTTTGCGGGCTACAAGAGGGTTGTTCATTGTATAAAGATGGATTCCCTTTACGCCATGGGTTACCAGGTCAATGATCTGATCTATGGCGTATGCAATTCCTGCATCACGGATTGCTTCCGGATAATCGGCATAGCGGTCCATCATATCTGTAAACTTCTTTGGAAGCACGGCGTTTGTCATGCTTACCATTCGTTCAATTGATCTTTTATTTGTAGCAGGCATGATTCCTGCTTCTATTGGCACATTAATTCCTTTAATCTTACATCTTTCCAAAAAGCGGTAGAACTGCTCGTTATCAAAAAACAGCTGTGACAAAAGATGATCTGCACCAGCGTCTACCTTTTCTTTTAAGAAGTCTATGTCGTCATAAACAGAATCAGATTCCGGGTGCAGCTCCGGATAGCAGGCAGCAAGAATATTGAATTTTTTGCCATCTGTGCGTTTTGAATCAAAATCTTTTATAAAAGAAACAAGCTCGTTTGCATGATTAAAATCGCCGCAAGGTTCAACACCAGGAGTTTTATCTCCGCGAAGTGCCAGAATATTTTCAACCCCGGCAGCCTGAAACTGTTCAAGAGTTTTTGCAGCATCTGCCTTTGTCATATTAATACAAGGCATATGAATTACAGATTCAACATTACAAACATTTTTAATACGTTTAGCAATAGCAAGCGCATTATCGCAGTTAGAACTACCCCCAGCTCCAAAAGTAACAGAAATAAAATCCGGATTAAGCCCTTTAAGCTCATCGAGTGTAGAAAAAATAGTGTCGATCGGCATATCTTTTTTTGGAGGGAAAATTTCAAAAGAAAATATTGTTTTTTTGGCTAGTTCTTTTTCGTTTATCATATGGAAAGTATAAGAGAATTATTTGTGTTGGGCAAGTATAAGAAATAGTTATGTATACGAGACAGGATGTTTTATATGATATCATCTGAAAAAAAATGCGGAATGGGAAATGCAAATACAAAAACACTCTACAGTGCGGCCGCCTTGTAGGCATTTTAAATCTCTGGATTGCCACGCTTCGCTCGCAATGACATAACTTTTTGTAAAATATACTTGACACAATACAAAATGTCGTATATACTTTACATAAAGACAAACGAAATGTCAGGAGGTAGATATATGACATTAGCAATGGGAATTGGACTTGGATGTGCCTTATTAGTTGGATTACTTATCTGGATTGTTGCCAAAGTAAGCAATAAGGACTGCAAATATGACGAGCGTCAGATTGCAGCTCAGGGAAAAGCATATAAAGCAGGATTCTGTACTTTTATAGCCTGGGAAATTGTAGAGTTCTTCATAGAGCTTTTTACAGGCGAACCTTTGATGCCTTTTAGCCCTGGAACCTTAAAAGTAATTGAAATGCTTGTTTGTTTACTTGTTTATCTTGAGTATTCAATCTTTACAGATGCTTATTTTCCAACAGGGAAGCCTTTTAAGAAATCATGGTGCTTGATTATGCTTTTGCTTGCAGCAACATACTATCTGCAGTTCTTTACATCAAAAAACAAAAGGGAAAAGATTATGATTCTTGCCGTTGGTATCTTTATTACAATTGCCATGGCAAGCATAATCATTAAGCAGATTATAAACAACAAAGCAGATACAAAGGAAATTGAGGAATAAGGCAGAGGAGGCTTGTTATGAAAAACTTAAAGCTAAAATCTGCCAGAGCACTTAAAGACCTTTCGCAGGATGATCTTGCCAAGGCTGTAGGTGTAAGTCGCCAGACAATCAATGCAATTGAAAAAGGAGACTATAATCCGTCTATAAACCTTTGCATTGCAATTTGTAAGGAGCTGGGGGTTACCTTGAATGATTTGTTCTGGGTTGATGAATAGATAAACAAAAGGGGCCCCTTCGACAAGCTCAGGGACCCCGTATATGTCATTGTCGGGCTTGACCCGACAATCTTTTAAATAATTCCCAATCCTGTAAGAAGAATTACGAACAACAAAATTGGGGCTACAAACTTGATCATTACTACGTAGAGGGTCTTGCGGCCAAACTTTTCGCCATTGAGAGTGATTTCATCAATAGTTGTCTGTGGCTTAACAACCCAACCAATAAGGATACAAGTAAGAATACCAACGAGTGGCATAAGGATGTTGTTACTTGCATAGTCAAGGATATCGAGAATCTGACCAACTGAACCGTTTGGAAGTGTAAGGTCAAAGTAGAAGATATTGTAGCCAAGACATACGATCAAAGAAACAACTGCAGAAGCTCCTGCCATAACGAGTGTTGACTTTTTGCGGTTCCACTTGAACTTGTCCATCATGCTTGAAGTAATTGCTTCTAGCAAAGAAACTGCAGAAGTAAGGGCAGCGAACAAAAGCATTACAAAGAAAATCAGACCAAGGAATTCACCAAACTTTCCAAGTGATTCAAAAACCTTTGGAAGAGCAACGAATACAAGTCCTGGACCTGCAGACATTCCTTCGCGGCCAGAGAATGCAAATACGGCAGGAATAATCATAAGACCTGCGAGCATAGCAATACCTGTATCGAAAATTTCGATCTGGTTTACTGACTTTCCAAGGTTTACATCTTTTTTCATGTATGAGCCGTATGCAACCATAATACCCATAGCAATAGAAAGAGAGTAGAAAAGCTGTCCCATTGCATCAAGACAAACTGTAAGGAACTTTTTAACAGTAAGACCATGGAAGTCCGGAATAAAGTAAATTGCGGCTCCCTGAAGACCTGTTCTTGTTACGCCTGTTGCAGGATCTGTGTACTTAATGAACAAGGCATAAATAGCAATAAATACTACGATGATTGCAAGAATTGGCATAAGAACTTTTGAATACTTTTCGATTCCCTGTTCAACTCCCTTGTAAACAATTACAAAACAAAGAAGGGCAAACAAAACTGTAAAGAAGATTGGTTGCCACTGTGCTGTAATGAATCCGCCAAAGAAGCCGTCCTGAACGGCTGCCTGTCCCTGGAAAGCAAGGTAGGTTGCCATGTACTTAATTACCCATCCGCCGATTACACAATAGTAAGGGTAGATAATAAAAGGAACTACAAATGAGAAGATTCCGAGGAAGCCCCAGTTCTTATTGATTTTTTTGTAAGCTGTAAGAGGGCTTTCCTGAGTTTTACGACCAATTGCGATTTCTGTAATCAGAAGTGTAAAACCAAAGGTGATTGCGAGCACGAGATAAACTACAAGGAATAATCCGCCGCCATCTTTTGCTGCAAGATAAGGGAAGCGCCAGATGTTTCCTAAGCCAACTGCGCTACCTGCTGCTGCGAGTACAAAACCAAGTGAACCTGTGAAGGAGTTTCTTGGTTTGATTTCATTTTCCATAAAATTTCTCCTTTTTTTATTAACTTATAAAAGATAATTATAACATGGTTTTGAACGGATGTAAAATCTTGAAAAAACTATAAAATCTTCCGATAATCAATTTATGGCAAAGAAGAATAAAAAAATCCTTTTGATTGTGACAATTATATGTGGCCTTTGTGGTGTTGCAGCCGGAGTTATGGCAACTGTTTCGAGCGTAAAACAGAAGATGAACGAAAAAACTGTTCGGATTGCTTTTTATGGACTTTCGGAAGAATATGTTGAAATTTTAAAAGATAGAATTCCTGTTGAAGAAAAAATAACTTTGAAGTGCGATATCTTATCTGAAGGTAAAGTTGACCTTGCTACCATAAAGGGTAAGTATGATATGCTTTTTACCTGGCGCGGCGAAATTACAGATATGCTTGAAGCTTCTGCAGAAGAAATATCTTCTAAGATTCTTGAAACAATGCCATCGAGCATTAGAAATAAAAAATGTGTGCCTATTCTTTTGGATCATTGTGAGCTTGCTTATAGCAATGCTGTTATTGATGAAACAACAGGAAATGTTCCTGCAAGTTTTTCCGGATTTTTAAGTTATTTGAATCAGGCAAAAAGTTATGTGTTCAGTCCGTTTTTCTGTGCCGGTGCCGATGACAGAGTTCTTGCTGCGTTGATCGGCTGCCTTGTAGAAGCAAACGGTGGAGTTACTGCATACAACAATCTTATTAAAGAGCTTAAAGACGGAACTAGCTTTGATGTTTTACTTGATAAAAAACTTTGTTCTGCAGATTTTACTTTAAGATCTATTCTTGATATGCTTAAATCGTGGCCTGCAGAAGGAATTACGCACCCTTCCTGGTTTAATGGCCAGCAGAGTGATTTAGTTTATTTTGCACATGATGATCAGGTTGGAGTTTTCCTTACTTTTCTTAAAGATCACAGAAACATTTCTTATGAAACAATCAGAAAGTTTGAATCGTTTGTAATGCCGCCTGTTTCTTCTACAACTGAATATGGAATTATAGCTCCGGCAATTTCGTGTATGCTCTTATCAAAGAACTCAAACAGCAAACGATATCTGGCTGAATTCTTTACAGAAGACGCACAGACAGAGCTTTCGAATCTTACTATGCTTGCTCCGGTTCATTCACATGCACAGGCTTACGACAAGCAGGCAGATGATGTCCGCTATTGGGCTGCATCTTGTCCGGGTGGTGCTCTTCCAGATTTGTACCTTGCTGTATACCAGAGAAACCCTGCAGGTCTTGCAGAATTTGCAAAAAACGTACGAAATGCGGTAAAATAGACTATATTACAAAAAACGTCACAATAAAGTCTATTTTTTCAATGTAACTATTCTCTAAAATGTTCATTTTCTCAAGGATTCACCTTTTTTTGCCGAAAATAAAAGGTAAAAAGATTTTTAAAAAAGTGCCAGAGAGTGTGTGTAGCGAGGTTTAATTATGCTTAAGAAAAGAATTGCGAAGGCATGTTTTTTTAGTTTTTTATTTTTAGTCTCGATAATTTCTTGCGAAATAGGTCTTGGTGGAGCCGTAGATACTCAGCCGCCTAGCATTATTATAGACAGTCCAAAGGTTGATGCTGTAATCAGGGATGTTTTTGCAATTACAGGAACCTGGACCGACGACGGCTCTATAACTTCTGTAGAAGCCGAATTAAAGCGCACAGACGGAAAAGGAACTCCAATAAGATTAGAAGGAACTTTTGAAACCGACAAAGATAAAAGAGAAAAAGGAACCTGGAAGGTACTTGTAGACTATCAGGCAAACAACATTATAGATGGAACGTATCAGGCAACCGTATATGCAAAAGATAACGGTAAGCATGAGACTTCGCAGAGTACGACATTTACAATTGATAACACAGCGCCTGTTCTTGTTGTATCAAGACCTAGTATTAAAGCTGGACAAATGGGTTTTGATAGTTATGGACGAAGTTTTACGCTCGAGGGAAAAGCTTCTGATGACAATGATGTAAGCCTTATAGAAGTAAAAGTATTTGAAAATGAAAGTGCAACAGAACCTTTGAAGATTGTTGAACTTTCGAGTGTTCCGTTAACAATTGAACAGGATGTTGCCATTTATGCTGCTGATAAAGCAAATGATTATGCATTAATTTATGGTCACACAGATGAAAATGGTATAATTCTTCCGAATAGTAAAGATACAGAACAGCGTTATTGTACATTTGTAATTTATGATGGTGCAGAAAGATATCCAATAGATGGCAGTGAACAGACAGAAGCAGATAAAAAAGGAAACAGTACAGAAGTTTATTATATGAACTCTGAAATTTCTACACTGCTTCAAGGCGGATACAAAATAACAGATTTGTATCACATTAAAAATGGAACTTATGGAACAGATGCCGGGCGAACAGCAGCAGCAGAAAATGTTCTTTCTTTTCTTGAATCTCATGAAGTAACAAAAAGCAAGTTTTCTATTAATCCTGCAAACAATCCGAGATTTATTGTTTCTTCTGGAAGCGTTCTTGAAGCAGGAAAAGATTTAAATCATGTTGATTATCAATTAACAGCCGGAAACAGATATATTGAAGTTGAAATAACTCCGGGTCTTGATGGTTATGCAATTGATCCAGATTCTGTTGGTGTTTATCTTCTTAGATGTGACGAAAATGGAGAAGAAATTTCAGATGAAAAGATCTGGCTTATAAACAAGGGTGCAGAATATCATAAAGCTCAGGAAGAAGCAGAAGGTCAGACTTTTGCAAGTGGTTATGGAATATACAGTGTTTCAGGAAGCACCTATAAGTTTAAAACATCAAAGGTTATACACAAGAATAATTATAGTGTTAATACTGGGGTATATTATTTAGTCGTTGTAGATGGTTGTGATGCCCAGGGTGTTGAAAGCGGAAGCATTATTTCTGATGGAAAATACGGATTTAAACTTGTCTCTAATGAAGAAAAAATAGAGCTTAAGGGAAAAGGGGTTCCGGAATATATTTCTCAGGATTCTGCTGCTTGGAAAGGTTTCCACGAAAAATTTAATGCAGAATTAAGTTGGACAGGAGGAGAAGCACCTTACTATATTTACAGAAATGGTGTTTCAACTCCTATAACAGTTGAAAATCAAACTGTTATAAATGGCGAAAGTAAATGGTTTGCATCTGAAGAATTTACATATTCTAAACTACAGACTCTTGGTTTTCCTGATTCTATTTCTTACAAAATGGAAAAGAACGGAGATGTTGTTTCTACAACCGCAACAATAGATTTAAAATACGATTCTGTAAAACCAGATATTTCAAACATAATATTTAAAGATGCCTACTATGATGAGAAAACATCTACATACTTTGTAAACAATTCTCTTGGATCAAAATTTGATTTAAGTGGTATTGCAACAGATGATACAGGAATTGAAAGTGTTGTTTTGAATGTTCCAGGACTTTCACCAAAAACTGTTGAAAATGAAAGCCGTTTTAAATTCGAAGAAATTGAATTCAAAGGCAGTGATAATAATCCTCTAACCGGAACAGTAAATGCTGTTATAACAGCAACAGACTTAGCCGGAAACCAGAACACTTATACATTAAAGATTTCTTTTGATACAACACCACCATCTTCTTTGGATATAATAGACTCAAGTGCAAAGAATTTAACAATAAGACTTGGTCAGGCAAATAATAATGATATAGATTCTACAAACCCTCTTTGGGACACCAGTCTGGACACAAATGTTGGTGGTAAATACGGAAACGGAACCTTTGGTAATACAACAACAATTCAGTTGCGTGGAAATATAGCAGATAACACAGGTGGAAGCGGTCTTTCAAAGATTTATTACAAGGTCTTCCCGGATGAACATCTGCTTTCGGGTAGTGAAGATGAAAGAAATGAATATCTTAATAACTTAGTAGAAAGTATCAAGGCAGAACCAACAGGTTATATTATACCATTGGATAATTCTGAAGAAAAACGTGTATTCTACAATGTAAGCCGCAAGCTTGACCAAAACGGAGATCCTGTAGAACCAGCAGAACCAGATCCAGAAGAACTTACTCGTATAAAAAATCAGTTTATAGCCGCAGGTCTTTCTGATGGCACAAAGCTTTCAGATGATCTTAATACAAAAGGTTATTTCAAGTATTACAACACAGTTCCTTCGACCTTTAAAGATACAATCCGAGGATTAAGTGAAGGAAATAACTATCTTATTTTTGTAGCAGAAGACAATGTAGGAAACTCTGCGGTTATAAAAACAACCGTTAACTTTGAAGGTACTCCTACAGACTTTATTAATTATTCAATTAACATTGATATTACTCCACCATCAGATATTACAACAAAAACATCAAGTGGAATTATTTATACAAACGGTAATGATATGCCGCTTTTGTGGGGTACTGTTTCCGATAAATCTGACAGCGCAGCTTCTGCCGGTATGGCAAGCTTTGTTCTTACAAGAGATGGAGTTGATACAACAATTAAGGCAGCCTTGCGTGAAGTAAAAAATACAGATCCGCAAGATATACAAGACCTGGCAGAGATTGATCCGACCTTAAGAATATGGGAGGCAGATGTAACAAGTCTTCTTCCGAATGACAGCAGGACTGTTTCGATAACTGCAACTGCAACTGATGCAGCAGGAGAAGGAAACTCAACGCCTGCCGTTGTTGCAACAATTACAATAGATTTGGATGGTCCGACAGTAATAATAGATTCAAACTCTCCTTCTGATGCAAATACAGAAGAAGATGGTATTCAGGTAAACGGAAAAATAAACCTTTCTGGAACAGCAACAGATCCGAATGGTGTTGGTGCTATTACTGGCATTTATTATTATGCTTGTGAAAATGGCGAGGCTACTCCATCTAAACCACAATCTAGCACAGATATATCTGAAAACGGCTGGAAAGAAGTAGAAGGAATAAGTCTTCCAGGAAATGCAGCAAACTGGGAAATAAGCGGAATAGATACAACTTTATTAAAAGCAGCAGATAATTCACTAATTACAGAAGGAACAAAAGTCTGCTTTACTGTTGCTGCTAAAGATAAAGCCGGAAATACAGGTTATTCTGACCTTAAGACAGTATTTGTAAAACAAGACACCGACCGCCCAATAATAAAAATGAACCAGGTTAAGTCTGATGGATCTGGATACCTTACATCAAAAACAGTTTTTGGTTCTGTAAAAGATGATGATGGAACTATTAATAAGCTTTGGGTTTGGTCAAAGAAACTTAACCAGAATGTTGAACCGACAGCTGTACCAACAACAAGCGATAATGGTCAAACCTGGACACTTCCTGAAGTTCCAGAAGGTTCAGCCGGCTGGATTGAATTTGGAAAAGTTGGAACTGACAGCACTCTTGATAATAATAACTGGCAGATAGAATCAGAAGAAACAGATGGATTAACAACATGGTTCTGGGCTCTTGCAGATGCAAATAATACTGTGTTCTGGACAAAAGACACTTCTGCATTTAAGCAGCCATATATTACTTACAGCGATGTTACAAAACAATCAAATACAAATGGTGTTTCTTTTGAATACGATACAGAATCACCGGAAATTAATTCGGTAGAACTTTTACGTCTTCCAACAAATACATATAAAAATGCAGGAACTCAAACACGTTATGCAGCAAATGAAATTGCCGATTATGTATCAAATCTGAATCTTGAATGGGATTCGGCAAATAATATTGTATTTGGTAAAAACTATGCTCTTATGTATGCAAAAGTCATAGTTACAGAAAAAACAGGCATGCATCAAGAAAAACCAATTGCACTTGATTATTATCAAAATCTTAGTGCTGTAGAAATAAGTTCATCAGGTCCTGATAACAATCAATATATTTATTATCTTGGACCATTTGATTTATCGGAAAAGCCAACAGCAGCTTCTTTAACACTTAAGTTTACAACAAGGGATGTTGCCAATAAACCTGCTACAAAAGAAAAAATCATTACAGTTGATAATGATGCAAATATTACAATATCTAATATTTCTCCTTCAAAAGACGAAATTACTTCTGGTAAATTTACTTATCGTGGACAGGTAAGTGATGCTGAATCAAATGTAATAAAAGTGGAATACTATATTCCAAAATATTCAGAAAACACAGCTCTGGCTGCAGCTGCAAATGACACAGATAGAAAAACACTTCTTGATGGTAAAGACTTTATACACATCACAAGCGCAACTTCAATTCAATGGTCTATAGATTTTAATAACTTTAATGCAGATATTCTAAATTATGCTACAAACGGAACAGAAGTAACAGTAGATTCAAATTTTGCCGGATACAATATAGGTGAAAATATTTATCAGATTCCTGTCTGGTTTAAGGTTACAGACTCTGTTGGTAATGTTGGCTATATAACAGATAATGAAATTACTTATGACCCTAATGAAGATCGTCCTAAGGTTTATATAACCGATCCAGAAATGTCGAATGGAGCTCCTGTAGAAAAGGGTGGACGAATTAAGATTTCTGGAACTGCACAGGATAATGAAGGTATTGAAGCTGTATATCTTCAGTTTAAAGTTGGTACAGGTGATTGGACAGATTCTTCTGCTGCAGGTGCTGTTCAGATTCCAGGAACCGATTTATATGGATTTGTTGCAAAAAATACAAAGAACTGGAATTATACATATGATGTTTCAGATAAAAATATCTTCCATGATGAAACAATCGTTCAGGTAAGAGCCATTGCAGAAGATAATGATACAAACCTCTTAAGTGCCTGGTCAGATATTCTTAAAATAAAGGTAAATAACACAATTCCTTATCTTGACGGTGATATGTATCTGCGTCAGTACGATAGTAATGGAACAACCCTTCTTGTAGAAAAGAAATACGAACCGAATATTTATATAAAAGGCGACTGGATTCTTGAAGGAAGATTTACAACACCTTCTTCAAATTTCCTTAGCGGAATGACTATTAATGTAAATAACGGAGAATCTAAGACCACTACTTGGGAAAGAACAGATACCCATCAGGGAGAAATAAGCGGAGAAAATGAGGCAAATGTAACAATTTCCTTTGCCAATAACAATGATGATAGATCATTAGATTTTAAAATACCTATTACCGGATCAACAACTTGCAAAGTGACAATAGAAGCAACAGATGATTCAAATCACCTTGGAAGCGAAACTCCGGAAATTAATATAGATAATACAGCACCTTCTTTTGCAGATTATACAGATAAACCAAACAATAAGATTGTGCTTTATCAGGACAGTTATGGAGCAGGTGGAACACAGATTGGACCAGATCATTTTATTCAAAATTCAAACGGAGCTCAGTTTACACTTGCCGGAAAAATTGTTGAAGAGCAAAGTGGTTTTGATAAAGCTGTAATCTACTTTATGCGAACAGGTTCAGACGGAGTAGAACGTGTTTATAATCCAATGGAAGTACACGGTACAGACAATCTGAACAACAGAACAAATATTGCTACAAACAAAAATTCTACATCTGAAGAAAAACCAATTTATATAAATGACGATAAGCTGCCTGTTCGTGCTCTTACAGTAACAAGAAGTACTACAGAAACAGCACAGAATGATGAAATTAAAACAAACAAGAATATTCGTGTTGGTGGCCTTGTATATATTGGAGGCCTTTACAGACTTATTACAGAAGTAAACCGTGTAACAGGAACAATCACCTTTGAACCAGAAGCTCCAACTGCGAATACAAGTGCAGAGTTTGTATATGCGCTTGTTGTAGACCATAACGGCGAACGCGACAACGGTTCTGGCGGAGTAGACTTTGATGATGGTGACGGCCTGCTTGAATCATATTCGGGAAGTACAACCGCTAACTTCAGATGGGAAGCAACCTTTAACTCTGCAAATATTCCGGATGGTCCTATAGAAGTTTATGTTATTACTTTTGATAAAGCAGGAAACATAGGTTGGGGATCTTTAACTACAAAGGCAAGCAACAATGCTCCTCGTATTACAAAGGTTTTGTTTGGTACAGATCTTAACGGTAACGGTGTATACGATTACGGAACAGATGAGTTCAGTACCTTCTATGCTTTTAAAGATGACTACGGATATGGTAATACCAAGAAGGGTAATGCCGTATGGACATTAAATACATCTGTAGAAAACGGAAACTATTGGACAGTTAAAAACGGAATGGCTGTAATTCCTGAATTTGTTGGAGGAGCAGGTCCATTCTATTATGTATTTGAAAAGGGTGTACCAGCTCAGGGAGAAGAGCTTTCTAATTACATTAAAACTGCTCCTAAAACTTTTGTATATTCAAATAATCAGGCAAACAATCCTGTTTTGTTAGATTCAGGAGCAAATAATCTGATCAAAGCAGGAGGAGCTGCGGGTACAGATGCAACCTGGACATATGGTACTTCTACAAGCGGTTCAAATACTGGCGGTTCTTTAACACTTAATAATTCTGCTCTTGTTACTACAACAGGTGAATACGCAAAAGCCGGCGATGGAACAGAAACAAATCCGGCAGTTGTATATACGTTCTCATTCTGGGATTCAACAGAAGAATCAACTCCTGGTCTTGATACAGGAAGCACAATTTTGAATGCTTATATCCGTCAGGATTTAACAGACGACGTAATTCCTAATTCTGTAATCAAGCCGTTTGAATGGAACGGAACAGGTTATACAAAATCTACGGTATCTGTTGTAAACGGAATAACACAAACACCTGTTGGCCAGACACTCGATACGCTTGGTGTTGATGATGTTCTTGGTTCTGTTACAACAACAGAAACAACAGACGGAATAACTACCGAAACAACAATTACAATTACTCCAAACAACAGTCTTTATGGCGCAAGCACAGCAAACGGTCATATAGAACTTGAAGAAGATTTACCAGACTCGCTTAAAACAAAGACAGCTGGAAATCCGGCTACAGCGTTTGGAGCAGATCCTAAGGTTTCTGGAAAGATAACAATTCACGGAACCTCTTATGATAATACACGTTTAAGTTCTATCTGGTTTAAATTTGAAGGCTTTGCAGCTGCAAACGGAAAAGCCGGCGGTGATTCTGGAAAGACAGGAACATCAGGCTATACACAGGCCGCTTATTATAATTCTTCTACAGCAACCTGGGAACCTGCTCCTGCAACAATGGCAGCAGATGGCTGGGAATGCAGAGTAACAGATAATTACTTTAATCAGTCAGGACACAAGATAGACTGGTACCTTAGCATAGACACAAGCAGGATTTCTACAGTAACAGGCCTTGATAAAAAGTTTACAGTTATTTCTCTTGATTCAAGCAGTAAAGTTTCTGTAACAACTGAAAGTGCAGAATCTGTACTTTCAACAGACGACACTGCTTATAACAAGCCTGTTTACCAGGTGGATGTTGTTCCTTATATCGCAAGAATTTATACTTCACTTGCTAAACTAAAGAGTAACAACTGGTCTGTATATAACAGAACTGCTTTGGGTCATTATCCTGTTGCAGCAGATGAAACAATCTATCTGTACGGCTTTAATCTTGGAAACTCAACATATAAACCAAAATATGGTGTAACCGAGCTCGCAGCCCCTGTAAACGGAAGTGTTACCAACCTTGGAACAACAGACGATCCAATTGCTACAGTATATTATTCGGGTGCAGCTTATGCTTCTTATGATGTAGTAACCTTCCCGGTAAGCAATATGACAACATCCGGCAGCCTGAACCTCACTGTAAATAGTGTTCCTAATTTGAACAACTACAACAATTCCGAAGCAAAAGGCTCATATAAGGGCATAACAACCAGTTCAACCGGCGATAAAGCAGTTTACGACAACTATTACAACCGCCAGCCGAACGGTGATAACAATAATTTGTTGACAGATGATGTGGAATTGGATGTGTGGGAGATTGATCCTCAGGCGGTTAAGCCAAAGAAAGGAACTATTTCTCAACCTGTAATGGCTATTAATCCAGTTAATCATGATATTGGTTTTGCATTTGTTAATGGAGCGCTATCTTTCAGTATGCCAGGAAAAGGTCATTCCTATGATTATTGGATTGGTGGTATAGATTATTGGACCAGCATCGGTTTAGCTTATGATTCTTTAGGAAATTCGTATGCTACAACAGCAGGTGGTGATATAAACGCTAGTGTTGCTGATCAATTTAGAATATTCACTAGTCGTTGGGGAAGAGGAAGACTTCATCGAGATGGATATAATGATGGTAGAAATCAATTAAGACTAGAAATGATAGCACAAGCAGATTTTGAAAAAACAAGTGAAAATTCAAATACATATTACGCTTATGGTAATTACAATAAGGAAAGAATAAGATCCCCTTCTATAGCTACAACAAATGCATCTGCTAATTCTACAAGGGTTTATATTGCATACTATGATGAAATAAATGATGAGATAAGATTTAAATGGGGAAATTTTGGTGCTACAAAGGATGAAACTTGGAAAACATCGTGGAATGCTGATACGCGTGCTGCAACTTTTTTTGGCGATTATTATGGTAAAGACCATGATAATGGTCAAGATAAATCAGAAGCTGGAGGTAAAGATATTGTAAATGATGCTAATCATACGGCTTCTGCATATTCTATTTATCATCTTAACCACAATTCTTTATTGGCAGGACATACAGAAAACAAAGTATATAAAACAAATGGAACAACTGCAAATACAGCGGTTATTACAACAGATGGAAAACCTGTTTATGCCGGTAAATATGTTAGTATTGCAGCAATTGAAAAAGGACAAAATGATACAGATGATGCAGTTGTAGCAGTATGGTGGGATGGAACAAATAATCAGCTTTTGTATTCTTTCAACAAAAATCCTTCATCAATAACTGCTGGAACATATAAACAAGCTGATACTGGTTGGAGTTCTCCAGTGGCTATTTTTGGAAAAGAAAATGGAATTGGTGAGTATTGTAAAATAACTGTTGATAAAAATAAAGGTGTTCACATTGCAGCTTACGATGGTTTAAATGGTGATCTTTGGTATGCTTATATTCCGCAATTTGATAACACAGAGAATATAGGAAAATGTATAATAGATTCTTATGGAATTATAGGAACAGAAATAAATATAGATGTTGTACAAGATAATAACAATAAGCCCGTTCCGTATATTAGCTATTATGCAGGAAGTTGTGCAAAACCAAAGATGGCATATTGGGTCGGAAAAGAAGCTCTTTCCACAACAGTTTTAAACAAAAAAGAAGGATCAGGTGCTTTTGAAGATGCTTTCACAAAGGCTTGGGAAGTAACTGTTTTACCAACTACAAGTAAAGTTTCTATAGATTATATAAACATCGGAACTTGGAAGGATGCTAATGGAAAGCTGACTTATTCTACAACAGATGGAAATGAACCAGGAGCAAGCAATATAGGAAAAAACTCATTCCAACCAGGCGCAAATTCAGATGTAGAAAGTTATGGTATGGTCTACGGAAATGGGACAAAGAACCCTGTTCTTGGCTATGCAATAACCCAAGGCGCTTCCGGCTACATAGAAACAGCCCAAAAGAAATAAAAATGGATTGCCACGTCGCTGCGCTCCTCGCAATGACGTGGTTTTTTTGTTTAACTAAAACTTCACCACCTGAGGAGCGCCACCAAAGCTTGAAAGAGTTGCGGTGGCATTCTTGAAGTACAAAACTTCAGTGTTGTCGTCGGTGGCAGAGTACATGTTCTTCAGGTCTGGGTAGTTGTTGAGCATGTCTTCTTTGGCTTCGAGGCGGTCGTCGCGGACTAGTTCGCCGGCTAAACGGAGCCATTCGTTGCCTGCAAAGCAGCAGATTTCTACCTTTGGATTTTTCTGGATTTGTTTTGAAACTTCCTTGATTTTGCCTGTCTGGATGTAGAGCTTTCCTTCGAAAAGGTTGATTGTTCCAAACGGACGGTTTCTTGGCTGATCGTTTTCTACTGTTGCAAGGTAGTAAACTCCGCATTTTTTTATAAAATCGCAAACATCTTTAATGTCGTTCATAGTAGGACTCCCATAAAAAGTCAACGAACAAGTCAACTTTCTACGCTATTTAATGGATGGCAGCAAGAGCCTGATCAACAAGACTCATTGGTTTGTATTTTCCCAACATCCTGCTTGAATCAAAGTCCTGTTTTTCTGTGAGCAACGC
>JAFZLJ010000102.1 GCA_017551545.1 Treponema sp.
CAATTCGCCAGCAGAACCGCTTGTAATCTCCTCATGGAGCTTAGTCAGTTCCCGTCCTACAACGATGCGCCTTGTACTGTCAATATCGGCAATATCAGAAAGAAGTTTAGTAATTCTGAACGGAGATTCGTAAATAATTACAGCGTCTCCGGACTGCATCAATTCCTTGAGGCGGCTTCTTCTACGACCAGGTTTTGGCGAGAGAAAACCCTCAAAAATCAATGTCTTTCCACCACTGCCTGCAACACTTATTAAGGTTGCAAATGCACTAGCTCCAGGAATTGGTACTACCTGAAAGCCTGCATCACGCACAACATCGACCAGAACAGCTCCAGGATCACTAATTCCAGGGGTTCCGGCGTCACTTGCATAAGCTACAGAGTGTCCCTGCTTCAAAAGCTCAACAATTTTGGCTGCTCCAGCACGTTCATTCTGTGCCCTGCAGGAAATTAGGGGCTTTTTTATCTCCAGATGGTTTAAAAGCTGGAGAGTATGGCGTGTATCCTCTGCGGCAATAAAATCTACGCTTTTAAACGTTTCAACTGCCCTCAAAGTGATATCACCCAAGTTCCCTATGGGCGTTCCTACAATATATAGTACTGACACAATATTATTATAACTCGAAAAGAGGTTTATAACAAGAGAAATATAAAGAAAGATTGTCGGGTCAAGCCCGACAATGACTCCCTTGTCATTCCCGGGCTTGACCCGGGAATCTGTTAGAAAAAATGGTTAAAACATCATAGGTATGAATTTTTCTGCATATTCCTGCCAGAATTTCATGTCGTGAATGCCTGAACTTTCACAATAAGTGTGTTTTACGTTCTGTTCTTCAAGAAATTTGTGGAAAGCGCGGTTTGGTTCAAGCAAAAAGTCTTCTGTTCCGCATGTCATAAAGATTTCAGGGATTTTTTTGCCTGCTGCAATCTGTTTTTTAAGCAGAAATTCAGGATTATTGTCACTTTCTGCCAGTTTTGCAGGGTCTCCAAAGCACATATAGTAATAATCGTAGTTTGCAACATCGTTTCCCTGTCCCGGCTGCATTTTTGCAACTTCATTGTGAATGAGGGCAGAAGAAAGGGCTGCTGTTTTACCAAAGGTTTCAGGGTAGGCAAAAGCAGTGTGTAAAGCGCCAAAACCTCCCATTGAAAAGCCCATAAGGTATGTATCATCGGCTGTCATTGCCAGATTAAAGGTTTTTCTAACATATTCTACAAGTTCAACGCCTACAAAAGTAGCAAATTGTCTGCCTGTTGCAGGGCCGTCGAGCCAGAATCCGTTTTCGCCGCTTGGAATTACTATGGCAAAGTTATATTGTTCTGCAAGATTACCTGGAATCCAGTTAAAAGCAGCTCCTGTGTAGCCGTGAAGCAGGAATAAAGTCTTCATTGGGCGGTCGCTGCGCTTAAGATCCTGGCGAGGGTAATCCATACGAAGATCATTTGGAATTACCATTAAAAAAGAAACATCACGACGTAATGTTGTAGAATAAAAGCGGATTGTTAAATCAGACATATATACTCCCTTTTTGTATCAGATTCCCGGGTCAAGCCCGGGAATGACATGTCATTGTCGGGCTTGACCCGACAATCTTTTATTTTTTCCAGTAGCTTGGCATAAAGAAGATTACCATTGTATAAAGCTCAAGACGGCCTGCAAGCATGGCAAAACAGTACCAGAGCTTTACAAAAACAGGCAATGCTCCGTAATTTGCAGTTGGACCAAGCAAACCAAAGGCCGGACCAACGTTACCAACCATTGAAAGGGCGCCTGTAAGAGAGCTTAAAACATCAAGCTTACCAAGGCAGCCGACAAAAAATGTTATGGCAATTACTACAAAATACAAAAACATAAAGCTTGTTACGCTAAGAACAATATCTTTACTGCTTACTTTTCCATTCAGACGGATTGTAAAGATTCCGTGAGGGTGAAGCATGCGTTTTGTTTCATTATTAAGCTGTTTTGCAAGTACAACCCAGCGTACAACCTTAATTCCACCGGAAGTAGAACCTGAACAGCCGCCTACAAAGAACAGCATAAACAGGAAGAACTGGGCAATTACAGGCCATTGAAGGTAATCTGCAGTACCAAAACCTGTTGTTGTCATAATAGAAACTGCCTGGAACGAAGAATATCGCAGGCTTGTACCAAATCCGCCGTAATATGGGATAATTGAAACGGTAATTCCTATCAAAGAAACCAGAAGAATGCCTATATAGGCTTTGAATTCTGCATTACTGAAGAAATCTTTTACTTTTCCCTGGAATAAATATACAAAAAGGCTGAAGTTTATGCCCGCAAGGAACATAAATACTGTAATTATTATTTCTACAGCCAGCGAATTATAGGTTCCAATAGAAGCGTTCTTTGTAGAAAATCCACCGGTACCAAGAGTTGCAAAGGCATGAGAAAGTGCATCTACAAAATCCATACCGGCAAGCTTCAAGGCTATTGTTTCTGCAAGTGTAAATCCGGCATAAATTCCCCACAAAACCTTTGCTGTTGTTGTAATTCTGGCTGTTACCTTGCCTTTTTCGGGGCCGGTTGTTTCTGCCTTAATAAGCTGAAATCCGCCAACACCTAGAAGAGGGAGCAGTGCAACTGTAAGAGTAACAATTCCCATACCGCCGATCCAGTGAGTAAGACAACGAAGCATGTTTATTGAACGAGGAAGATTTTCAACTTCGCTAAGGATTGTAGCTCCTGTTGTGGTAAAACCGCTTACACTTTCAAAAAGGGCATCGGCATAGTTATTAAAATATCCGCTTAAAGCAAGAGGAACAGAACCCATAACAGACATTACAATCCATGACATGGCAACAATTACAAAAGTCTGTTTTATAGACATTGAAACTTTGGTTTTGCGGGTTGTCAGATTAACTATAAAGCAGAAAACAAAGCTTATTACCATCGGAATTACAAAAGGAAGAATCATTTCATATTCGTGGCAGTAAATTCCAACACCCATTGGAATTAAGAAAAGAGCGCCTACAAGTGCCAGAAGAATTGAACTGATTTTTAAAAAGGTCACAACAAACATAAAATGCTTCCCGTTACTGCTTTCCTGCAAAATAAGACAAAATCTTTTTGCTGTTTTCTGATTTTGTTATAAGAACTACGTGATCGCCTGCTGTAATCTGTGTGTCGCCAGAAGGAATTGCATACTGCTGTGCACCAAGCTTTTTATCAAGGAGTACAAGGAAGGAACCCGGATCTGCAATTTCGCGCAGAGGTTTTCCTGTTACTTTTGAACTTGAAGTGATTTCGCATTCTACAATTTCAAGCTCGCCTGTTGTTACAGTATGTATTTCTTTTACAGATTTTCCGCGCAGATGACTCATAATAGAATCTACTACACTGTCTCTGAGTGGGATTGCAACATCTACGCCCAAGTGTTTTTCACTGATTTCTACAAAATCATGACTCTTTACAAGGCTGATTGACTGACCAACGCCGAGTGATTCCAGGTATGCAGCAAGAATCATGTTTAATTCGTGATTATGTGTTGCACAAATGGCTAAATCAAAGGAAGTAAGGCCTTCTTCGCGAAGGAGGTTTTCATCAGAAGCGTCTGCACAAAGAACACGGGCATCCGGGAAACGTTCTGCGGCTGCTTTTGCAAGTATATCGTCGCTGTCTATAATTACAAATTCCTGTGTGTGCTTTGCTTTTGCACCACTGAATAATCTTGCAAAGGCGCTTGTCCTTTTCTGGATAAGCTTTTCTGCAATAATGTTACCAATACGGCCTGCACCAATAAGAACAACCTTTTTAAGTTCCTTCTGGACAGAACCGCAAAGCTCAAGAACATCATTAATGTCGTCTTTATCTACAAGAACACCAAGAGTGTCGCCTGCATTTATAATGGTGTCACCAGTTGGGAGCGAAGTTATACCGTTCTGTTCAACGTAGCTTACAAGGAAGCGCACGTCTGTTTTAGAACGAACTTCTTTAAGGGTGATTCCGTCAAATACACTGTCTTTATTTACAAGGATTTTTGCAATTTCAAGGCCGGAATTGTCAAAGGTGATTACGTTTCCTACAGCACCGTTTTCTACAGCCTGAACAATTGCATCTGCGGCTTCTACGTCGGGGTGAATCATATAGTTGATTCCGTAAAGTGGACGATGTTTACCGCCAAATTCTCCGGAATGCTTTTTTTCGGCTTTTGCTGTATTTACATAGTAGGCATAGTTGCGTACACGGGCAATCTTAAGAACGTCAGGGTACACTGCATCTACAAGAGAGCAGGTAATCATGTTTACTTCGTCTGATGAAGTTACGCACACAAGAGCGTCTGATTTTGCAATACCAAGCTCTTCAAGTGTTTCAAGATTGTTTCCGTCGGCGCACACAACAGTACAGTCAAGAATGTTCTGCGCGTGACGGATTGTATGCTCGTCATTATCGACAATTGCTACTTCGTTTTTTTCGTTAATAAGAAGCTTAGCCAGCTGAATCCCAGTAAAGCCAGCTCCTACGATTACTATTTTCATAAGATTATTATATCACAATTTGGGGAATAGGGAAGTATTAACGAAATACGCCGTCATTGCGAGCGAAGCGTGGCAATCCATTATAAGAATGCCTGTTAAAATGTGGATTGCCACGGAACTACGCTCCTCGCAATGACGATTATTCTTCAGACGAAAGCTTTGATTTTCGTTTAGATGATACGAAAAGGCCTACATATACGGCAACACAGATAATTGTTGCAGCAGCGGCTTCCAAAGCGGCCTGTGGAGCAAGAACTCCAATTAAGGCAAAATATCCCATTCCGCCCATTGCTTCACGTGTTGCAGCGCCCTGGAAAAGGTAAAGGCTGCCGATTACGAGTAAAGTGTGGCAAACTGTAGAAAGGAAAGCTGTAATTCCTGCGCTTACAGTTTTAGGAAATTTTGGAATTTTATTGAAAGCAACCCACAAAGCCCAGGCAATCAGGCCAACAAGCACGCGTGGGAGTACAGAAACAAGCGGATTTACAAAAAATGGATCAAGAACACCACTTGGGCTCATTGCAGCCTGAACAAGTGACATAATTCCAAAAACAGCACCTGTAAAAAGAGCAGAAGGAAGTCCAACAAGACAGGCAGCAAGAATAATAGGTACATGAAGAATTGTAATAGAAGCAGCTGGTCCAAGTGGAATAAGACCAAGCTTGGTAATACCTAAAACAATTATAAGAGCACTAAGAGCAGCGGTTAATACTAATTTACGAGTGAGCGAAACATTTTTTTCCATAAGAAACTCCTTAAATTAGAAGCGATTATGACAAAAACGCGCGAATATGTCAAATGGATTGCTTCGCCTTCGGCTCGCAATGACGGTCATTGCGAGGAGCGCAGCGACGTGGCAATCCAGCCTAGCCAATAAGAGGCTTCTGCTTCTTGCTTACTGGTTCACAGGTGAGGTCAACACCCAGTTTCTTGAAAATCTTGCGGTCAACTTCGCTGAGCATAACTGTTGTGTGTACCTGGCATCCGCGGAGGTTTGGCAGCTGTGCAATTGCAAGGCGGCAGTTTTCGTCGTCTTTAGAAAGCATGGCAAGGGCAACAAGAACTTCGTCTGTGTGAAGGCGAGGGTTGTTTCCGCTCAGGTAGGTTACCTTCATTTTCTGGATAGGCTCAATCATTTCTTTTGGAATAAGCTTGAGCTTGTGGTCCAGTCCGGCCAAATGTTTAGTTGCATTAAGAATAAGAGCCGCACTTGTACCAAGGAGCTCTGTAGTTTCAGAAGTAATGATTGTTCCGTCTGCAAGTTCAATAGCAGCACAGATAGATTTAGACTTGGCAGCACGTTCTTTTGCGGCAACAGTACAACGGCGTTCGTCTGTAGAAATCTTTTCCTGCTGCATCAAAAGTTCAATCTTCTTGATTTCTTCTTCCGAAGCATCTCCGTCCATGTAGCGGTTGAGTGTTACATAGTAGCGTCGGATTATTTCCTGTCGGCTTGCTTCACGGCAAACTTCGTCATCAATAATACAGTTACCGGCCATATTAACGCCCATATCTGTTGGTGACTTGTAAGGATTCTTTCCGTAAATACCTTTAAAGATTGCATCAAGTACAGGGAAAATCTCTATATCACGATTGTAATTTACTGTTGTTTTGCCGTAGGCTTCCAGATGCCATGGGTCAATCATGTTAACATCGTTTAAGTCGGCAGTTGCTGCTTCGTAAGCAAGATTTACAGGATGTTTAAGCGGAAGGTTCCAGATAGGGAATGTTTCAAACTTAGCATAGCCTGCTTTTATACCGCGTTTATTTTCGTGGTAAAGCTGGCTCAAACAGGTTGCCATCTTTCCTGAGCCTGGTCCTGGTGCTGTAATTACAACAAGCGGGCGTGTAGTTTCTATATAATCATTTTTTCCGTAGCCTTCATCACTGTCTATAAGTGCAACGTTAGAAGGGTAGCCTGGGATTGTATAATGATAGTATGATTTAATTCCCATTTTCTTGAGCTTTGAACGGAAAAGCTTTGCTGCTTCCTGACCAGTGTAATGAGTAATGACAACGCTTCCAACCATAAGTCCACGGTTCTGGAATTCATCACGCAGACGAAGAACATCCTTATCGTAAGTAATGCCAAGATCACTACGGATTTTATTTTTTTCAATGTCTACAGCACTGATTACAATTACAATTTCTGCAACATCAGCAAGCTGCATGAGCATCTTTAGTTTACTGTCGGGCTGAAATCCTGGAAGAACGCGCGAAGCATGATAGTCATCAAACAGCTTTCCGCCAAATTCCAGATAGAGTTTATCGCCAAATTTTGCAATCCGTTTTTTAATGTGTTCCGATTGAATTTTCAGATATTTATCGTTGTCAAAACCAATTTTCATGATGTATTAAATTATAACATAGCATGCAAAAATCCTCAACTTATACCGATAATTAAATTATGGCAAAGAAGATTTTTAAGTGGACAGCTATCATATTTTTTATGTTTTTTTTGTGCACATTGGCGTCCGCAAAAGGTAAAGGCGATATTGAACAATTAAGTGAAACAACCTCGGAGCTTGCAGAAGAAACAGAATTACTTGAAGAAGAAGCTCCGGAAGAAGATATTACAGAAAAAGAGCCTGTTCAGTTGTATACTCTGCGTCCGGTAGAGGGTGAGCCGGTAAGTTTTGCAGAAACCTGGGGTTATGTAAGTGCCGGCCGCGAAGATGAGTATGATTCAAGTCTGCCGATTACTGATGTCTGTTATTTCAGTGCAGAAATCAACTGCTACGGTGAACTTACTTCTGTTCCTGTTCGTTCAAAGCTTAAAACAGGAAAGGCACGCTGTCATCTTGTAATTGTCTGCGACAGCCGATCATTGACTCATTTTGTAATTAATCCGGATTATGGAGTTCGTAAAAATCTGCTCAAACAGATTGTAAAAGCCGCTGTTCCTTATGACGGCGTTCAGATTGACTTTGAGCTTGTGCCTGCCCGCGACAGAAAACATTTCCTTACTTTCCTTGCAGACCTTCGCTATATGTTAGGTCAGGCTAAATGGTTTACTGTGTGCGTGCCTGCTCGTTTTAAAAGACTTTCGGATGATATTTATCCGTATTCAGATATTGCAAGCTACAGCGACCGTGTTTTTGTTATGGCTTATGATGAACACTGGTCTACAAGTGCGCCGGGGCCTGTTGCTTCTGTAGAATGGAGCCGCAAGGTTATGGAATATGCAATCAAAGCAATCCCCGAAAAAAAGCTGATTATGGGCATTCCGTTTTATGGACGCTTCTGGGCAGCACAGGCAACAGAGGGAGCATATTATTTTTCGCGCCTGAACAGAATGATGATTGCAAATGGTGTTGAAGAAATTACCTACGAGGATGATATTCCAAAGGTTCAGTACACAACTCAGGTTGATGTTACCGGCTACTTTAATGATGCTTATTCCGATGTAACACTTCTGCGAATGTACAAGGAAGCAGGTGTTAAAAAAATTGGTTTCTGGCGTGTAGGCCAGGAAGACCCCGAATTCTGGAACTGGTTGGAAATTAAAAAGTAACCTCGTCATTGTCGGGCTTGACCCGACAATCTAATAATAATGTATAATGGTGCTTATGAATCAAATATCAAACAAAAAAGCAGAAAACGTTCGTGACGTAATCAGATATCTCAAAAAATTTCACAACGCTTTGATTGTCATTTATCTGGATGACAAGACAATTTCTTCTGCGCTGTTCAGTTCACATATCCGCGACATTGCTCTTTTGCATGAGGCAGGCCTTAAGGTTGTAATTATTCCTGGTGCCCGTGCCCGAATTGATGAAGTTCTTGAGGGAGCAAAAATTGACTGGACTTATAAAAACAATATCCGCGTAACAAACGACAAGGCAATGCCTCTTATTAAAATGGCTGCGTTCGATGTTTCAAATACTGTAATGACAAACCTTGCTGCAAATAATATTACTGCCGTAATTGGTAACTGGGTGCGTGCCCGTGCAAAGGGAGTTCTTGAAGGTTTTGATTTTGGAGCTGCCGGTGAAATTGACAGACTTGATACAGCTTCGTTGAACACAGTTTTGAATGACGGCTTTATTCCGATTTTCCCTTGCATTGGCTGGAGCGCTACAGGTAAGCCTTACAATATTTCTTCTGCAGTTTTAGCACAGCAGGTTGCAGTTGAACTTAAAGCAGATAAGCTCTTTTTTGTAATGGGTGATCAGGCTCCTATTTTGAAGGACGGCGAAATTGTTCCTGCAATGAATATAGAAGAACTTGATTCTTATGTTGTTGCCCACGCCGATGACGAACAGATAAAAAATCTTCTTGCGCTCAGTAAGACTGCCTGTTTGAATGGAGTAAATCGTTCGCACATTCTTGATGGAAATTTAGACGGAGTTCTGCTTACAGAAATATTCAGTGACCTTGGTTCGGGCACAATGATTTATACAAACAACTACGGAAAAATCCGCCAGATGGAGCAGACAGATATTCCAAGTGTTCTTGGAGTTATGCGCCCGTTTGTTGAAGCCGGAAAGTTATTGCCTCGCACCGAAGCAGATGTTGCTGCTAAGCTTGAAGATTTTTATGTATATGATTTTGATGGAGGGGTTCGTGCCTGTGCATCGCTGCATAAATATGATGACGGTCAGTTTGAAATTGCAGCAGTTGCAGTTGATGAAGCTTACAGCCACATTGGAATTGGTCCAAAGCTTGTAGAAAGCCTTGTGCAGAAAGCAAAGTCTTGCGGGGCCAAATCTGTTTTTATAATGACAACCCAAGCCAGCGACTGGTTCGAAAAGATTGGATTTGCAGAGGATAAAATAGATTCGATTCCTGATGAGCGAAAGAAGCTCTGGTCGCCTGAGCGCGGGTCTAAGGTTTATAGATTGAAATAATACGTCATTGCGAGGAGCGCAGCGACGTGGCAATCCATATGTATGAAAAAGCCTTTGTGTTCGTGGATTGCCACGCTACGCTCGCAATGACGTCCATTCCCTAAGTGCAGCCACTAATTTCTTAGCCGCTTTTTTATGTGTTACTGGTGATGGATGCCAGTCTGCGCCAATTCCATCTTCTTCTTTCTGCATGTCAAACTTAACGGCTTTTATTGTTACGTTCGGAAAATCTTTGCTGAACAATTTACATGCCTGACTAACTGAATCACAAAGCTCCTGACCCATTATGCCAAGACAGCAGCAGATTTTTGCATTCGGGCTTCGGCGGTGTACGGCTTCTATGAGCTGGCGCAGTCCTGCTACATATGCAAGCCTTCTTTCTTCTTTTCCGCGCACCCAGCTAATATCATTTGTTCCAAGATTGATTACAACAATGTCAGGCGGGAACTTTGAAGCGTCCCAAACCTCTGGTTCAAGCTTGAGTCTGAGCTGACCTTTTTTGTCTGTGTAAGGCCAGCATGCAGGCATAAGCCAGCTTGTTTCAGGAAGGAATATAGTTTCGGGGTCTACATAATTAGAAGTAATTCCAATACCGCTCCAGCTGCACAATTGAAACTCTGCACCAAGGGCTTTGGCAGTTAAGAAGGCATATGCTTTGTCTGGGCGTTCCTGTGTAGTTTTAAAAGTGTCTTTGCCCCAGATACCTTCAAGCCCATAGCCGCATGTTATGCTGTCACCAATGAATTCGATGCGAGGTGGGCGACTTTTTGTGCGCCCTTCGACCCCTTCGACAAGCTCAGGGACCGCAGGGACCCCGCGGGGTTGCTGAGGCCCTCGAAGCACCCCTTTAAGATCCAACTTTTTAAGTCCTGCATACCCAAACGCGCACTCGCTCAGCTTAAGAACTTTAATCACTACAGTTTTTTCAACAGGGCTTTCAAAAAGAACATATTCTTTTTCCGGGGCATCAAGTACAAAGCGCACAGGTTCTTCTTCAGAAAAGTGTTCCCAGAAGGAGGCACCTTTGTAATCGCCGGCTTTTTTTATTTCTGTAATATAAACGCCAATCACACCGCGTTCTGCTTTTTTCTGTTTTCCCGGGTCGCTCAAAATTGTGGCAACTGCTTTTTTACCTGTCATACAGAATTCAAAACCGCTGCACGAATAATTAAAATAGCGTGCTTTGTTATAATCAAAATTTCTTCCGTACCATTTAAGGTCAGTCAATTTTATATTCATCATCAGCTCCTACAACAGGTTCATATTCAATTCTAATTTCCGGCACAGAAGAAAGCACAGCGTAATAATTGTTCATCCATTCTCCGTCGGGTACTTCGCGTAAGGCTTTTCCGTTTATGCTAAAGTCAGGAAGTCCGTCCTTTCCAAACGGATGATTTTTTCCGTCGGCAGGAGGCGCAAAAATACGAAGCTTCATTTCCTGTGGCGCAGTAATTTTATTTTCAAAAAACCAGCTCATCAAGTCTATGCATTTTACGCCGGGCTTTTTATAAAACCACCAGCCGCCAAACTCAAGCATAAGGTTCTGGTTAATCAAATCATCTTTAAAATATAGCTCTGCAAAGTGCGGGTTCTTCTCAATCATAACAGGAATCTCAATTCCCTCTGCATCTTCTGCATTTGACCAGCGGAGCTTTACCGGAAGCTCAACGTCTCCTGCAGCTTCAAACTTTTTAGAAAAGAACGGCCTGTGTAAGCTTTCTCTGTAGCTTGCAAGAATAGGCTGTTCAATTCCAACGTCACTATTGTTAGGGTCTGTTACTTCAAGACCAAGTCGTCCGTCATCGCGGAACTGGTACAGCGTAAAAGCGTCGAGCCATTTTTCCGGGTCTGCTTCAAGGCAGTCCATAAAATCCTTCATCTTTTTTGCCTGGTCATAAGGACCGTTTACATCACCGTCTGCATTCATTTCGCTAAGCACCATCGGTTTTTTCTGGCCTGTAATTTCCTGCAAACGCTTTACTGATTTCTTAAATTTCTGGTAAACCTTTTTGTTATCAAAAGAGCCGAAAGAAGCTTTTCCTTTTGTTGCAATATCATTCGGCCAGCCCCAGTGAAGTGAAAGATAATTGTCTCCTGACCAGATATCACACGCCTTGTGTGCTTCTAAAAAAATGTCTTCCATTTCAAGCTTGCCTGTTGCGTCATCAAACAATCCGGCACACAAAACCATTTTTACATTTGGTGCATACTCGTGCATTACGTTGCAGCACATAACAAAAAAATCTGCAATCTGCTGGTAGGTGGCGCGGCGTGTATAGCAGAACCAGCTTCCTGTACATTCATGATTTATTCGAAGCAGCACTCGTCCATAAGGGCGCAGATCCTTTGCAACTTCAATTATATCTTCTTTTGTAAGGGAAGGGTCAATTGTAATTGTAAGCACAACATCCATTCCATGACGGCGGATATCATTCATAAAATTAAAAGGTTCATCATCAAGCAGACCTTCACGCCCGCCACGATAAGGAAAATAATTTTCGTAAGGAGAATCCCAGGCAAACTTTTGTTCTTCTTCTCTTTTTATATTGCAGGCACGAACAGGCCATTCTTTGTCGTTAGGATAATATGTGTACATAAGGCTGATGCCACGATGAACAGAATGAAGCTTTTGTAAAATATAATCCTGATTAACGTAAAGTCCGCGTTCACTGCCATCGCCTAAATCAAGGGCGCAGCTGCCTTTTTTTATTAAAATCTTATTCATGATTTTTCCCATGCCTTTTGAGTATAGCACGAGGAATTAAAAATTAGCAATGATATTGGCTAATCAGAATTAAGTGGTATAATAAAAAAGGAGGCTGTCATGGTGGCAACAATAATCATCAGTATAATTTTAATTGCAATTGTAAGTCTCATAATTTTTAAAATGATAAAACAAAAGAGAAAGGATTGCTCTTCCTGCTCGGAGTCTTGTCCCTACAGAAAGTAAGATGTCTACCTATATAATTGACCATATGAAATTAAAACTGTAATATAGTAATACTTAACTCGAAAAAAATTTTTTTTAATATGGAGTAAATCAATGGCTACAAAGTATGTTTACTTTTTTGGCAACGGCGACGCTGACGGTGATGAATCAATGCGCGCCGAACTCGGTGGTAAAGGTGCTAACC
>JAFZLJ010000103.1 GCA_017551545.1 Treponema sp.
CTTGGAGAAACACGGCTTGCGACAGTAATAAACGATTACAGGAACGTTGAGGATAAGACATTCGGAACAGAAAAGAACCACATCTACTTCTACCACTCAGACCACCTGGGAAGTGCCCAGCTTGTAACAGACCACAACGGGGATGAATACCAGAGGCTTGAGTACACGCCATACGGTGAGACATGGGTAGACATAAAGAGGGTGGCAGTTGAACAGGTTCCGATGAACTTCATGTTCAGCGCAAAGGAATTGGACAAGGAAACCGGCTTCTACTACTACGGAGCAAGATACCTGGACCCGAAGTATTCAAGATGGATAAGTTGTGACCCTGCGATGAATACGGGAGAATACTTTCCAGTTGCACCGACAAGTGACGAAGCACGGCAGCACAACGGCAATTTGCCTGGCATGGGCGGTATTTTTAATCACATCAATGCTAATTTGTACCACTATGCAGGTAACAATCCGGTTAAGTATTCGGACCCGGATGGAAGGTGCCCTTTCTTAGTAGTGACTGCTTTTGCGGGCGCTGCCATTGGAGCTATTTACGGCGCATGCAAATCATATCAAGAGACTGGTTCTGTTGATTGGAAAGAAGTAGGTAAAGATGCATTAATTGGTGGAGCAATTGGGCTTTGTGGCGGTGCTGCCGTTTCATTAGGTACTACATTTCTTGCCTCTGGTGCTACTGGAGCAACAATTCTTGCTGATTCATATACTATTTCTGCAGCTGTAACCATTGTTGAAGGTAAAGCTATAGCAGGATTAAGTTCTGTCTTAGCACCTATCATCGGGAAGATATTAAATAATCGTGATTCATTATTAAATTCCGTATCGAATCCAAAGTTAAAAAATTTTATAAATATGTTGTATCGTGCTGGAGCAAAAATTGGATCTGGTAGTACAGCTGATGCTATAAGATATGAATTACAAACGGGAAATTTACTTTCTCCTAATGGTCACTTACAAAAAGGGAAAGAGGCTTTGGTGGGATTAAGTAATTTGTTGGAAACACAGAATTTATCTGTAGAAGATACTGCTATAGTTAAATTTCTGATTCAAGATTTGCAAAATGCTATTAATGGGAAATAAGAGATGAATAACTTTTTAGATGAGCTAAAGAACTTATTCCCAGAGTTTAATACTGAATGGGATATAAATGAATTACCATATTTATTTTTTGGAGATTTTGCATGCTACATAGAAAATAACAGTAATTCAATAGATATGAAAAATATCGATTACATCCTAAATTTATTTTTAGAATTATCTTTTGACAAGGACAGTAAAGAAAATATAGTTGTTGCTGGGTTTCTTGAGGTTTTACACGATAATGAACAACTGTATAAAATGTTAAAAGATTGTTCTAGTAAAGAACTAAAGAGGATAATTGATACATATATGAGTATTATATAGTGATGTTTTCTTTCCTCCCACAAATTGTGATTTGATGGAAGGGAGGAAAAAATAGGCTTAAAAACGCTGAATTTGATTAAAAATCAGGAGAAAATTCTGATTACATGAAATTTTCCCAGATGAAAAAATCAAAAATCGGCGTTATAATGTGTTCAACGGAGGAAAAAAGAAAGAAAAAAAGTGCTTTTGAGCTAAATCTGGCAGGTTAGTCTTACATATGGCAATTTGTATCATTATGCTGGGAATAATCCGGTTAAGTATACAGACCCGGATGGAAGAAGTGGTAAAAATACTGTTGTTGTTATTGGACAGCCAGGTGGAGCTGGTGATAATTTTGAGGTTGCTGGTAGAACATGGATTGAAGAAAATGTTAGCAATGAAGATTCTGTAATAATTCTCCATGCTAAAGATTATGAAAACGCAACTGATTTAGTAAATGATATAAAAAAGGCATACGGAGAGAAAGGAATAGATAATCTTGTTTATTTTGGCCATTCTTATGCAGATGGATTAACTACACAAGCCGATGATGAAACTAGAAATGAAAGAGATGATGCAGATGCTTGGATTCTAAGTTTAAGTGGAGTTAAGTTTAATAGTGATTCAAATATATATCTTTATGGATGTAATGCTGGAAACGCCAAAGCGATGGCAAAATACAATTTGCCATGTATTGCTCAAAGTTTTGCAAATGAAACGGGAGCAACCGTATGGGGATATGATTATTATTCATTTGCGACGGCCGATCCTGTCCTAGGACATTATGGACGACTACCGACTGATAACGATATATTAACTAAACTTCCGCAAGATGTAAAAAAGGCATGGTTCGTTTGTAATAATGGAAAAAAATTAACAAAATTTACAAAACAATAAAGGAGATTCCTAACTATGAAAAAAAATATTTTAATATCGATCTTTTCATTTTTTTCCCTATTATTCCCCAGAGAATACAAATTTTCAACAGATTTGCATATTAATAAAATACTTAAAGCAAATCTTAATCAAATGAATTTTATTTTCATATATGAAGAAAATTCTGACTTTAAGATATATATAGGAGAAAACGATGGACTTGATTTTTTATTTGTTGATAAACAATCTGTAACTGCTGTGAAAAAATTTGTTGATGCAATAAATAAAAAAGCAGCTGAAGGACAATATGTAAAAGAAATATCAATCTATAATGGTTGTTGGGTGTTTAATTATGATGATTGTTTTCTTACATTAGCAAAACAAGATCATTTTATATTTAGGGAAGAAAAATACAATAATAGATCTTAAAACATAGTTCTTCCTTCCCCCAAATAGTAATTGACTTGGGTAGAAAGAAAAATGGTGTTAAAGTGGCAGAAAACAGTGAAAATCGATGTGTTTTCACGGTTTTCTGCCAGAAAATTTGCAGGAGAAAGAAAAGGTTTATTATGAAAACCGGTTAGCGATTGCAGCCGCGCGAAGCGTTCGGAGTGAGTAAAACGAACGACGAATGAAGCGCTCTGACGCGTAACGGCGGAAAGCCCGGCCTGCCATAAGGCAGGCAACCGCCAGATAATTTTACATGGGATGCATCGTGCGCGGGAGCGCACAAGTTAATAACTTCTACTAATGCAAACGACGCGAAGCGACGTATGCGCAAGTCGCGAGAGCGACGAGTTAAATAATTTCCACTCATGCAAACGACGCGAAGCGGCGTATGATGGAAAAAGAACAAATAAATACACGGATATAACAGAAACTCTTTACTTTA
>JAFZLJ010000104.1 GCA_017551545.1 Treponema sp.
TATCAAGGTTTGCAATCCATTCAAGTGAAGCGTCTCCAGTGAATTCTGCAATAACTGGACTTACGCTAGGTTCGCCAGCAAATACAGATCCTGCCAAAGCAAGAGCTGCTATAATTCCTACGATTTTTTTCATTTAAAAAATCCTCCGTTTTTTTTAAAAGGATTGTTTGTAAAAAAAATATAATATGTGTTATACTGTTTCTATGGCACAGAGAACAACAGATTATCTTTTAAGTCTTGTAAGTGAATTTAGAAAGCTCCCTGTAGAGACAGAATGGGTGGAATTTAAATGCAATAATCAAAATCCTCAATTAATAGGTGAGTATATTTCTGCCATGAGTAATTCTGCTGCTTTTTGTGAAAAGCCTTATGCTTACATTGTTTGGGGAATTGATAATGAAACGCATGACATTTGCTCGACAAACTTTGACTGGCAGAATGCAAAAAAGGGAAATGAACAACTGGAAGCATGGTTAAATAGACTTTGTGAACCAAAAGTTAATTTTCGTTTTTACAATATAGATACTGAAAAAGGACTTGTTGTTTTATTGGAGATACCTTGTGCCCAGACACAACCAACTATGTTTTCTGGTGAACGGTATATTCGGGTTGGCTCAAATAAAAAGAATCTAAAGGAATTTCCAAACAAAGAACGCGAACTATGGAAAGTTCTAGATACTATTCCCTTTGAGTTAAAGTCTGCTTCAGAAAACAAAACTGAAGATGAGATTATTGCTTTATTAGATTATTCAAAGTATTACGATAAAATGGGGATACCTGTTCCAAGAAATCGGAGCGATATCATTTCTGATTTTCTTAATGAGAAATTTTTAAAAAAATCACAGGCAAATTCATGGTCTATTACAAACATGGGAGCGCTGTTGATTGGAAAGGATCTTAAGAAGTTTGATAATCTGGGTAAAAAATCAGTTCGAGTTATCTGGTATAAAAATAATAATCGACTTGAAACAATCAGAGAACAGGAGTTTATTTCAGGTTATACGTTCAGTTATGAAGAAATTACAAATTATTTAATTTCACGTATCATTAAAGAAGCAATGAATGCAAATTTAATAAAACCCGTAGATATAGATCAAGCTCCTCGTTATATGAAATATATTCCTGAATGGGCATAATTTAAGTTGCAGTAAGTTGCAGTAACTTGCGCAGTTTAATAAAACTAACCCCTGAATCAGTGTTTTTTGGGTCAAACTGACCCAAATTTAGGCATTTTTTAAGAAAATTACCTTGATTTTAAGTTTCCGTAAGTTGCGTTAAGTTGCGCTAAGTTCAATATTTAATACCCATCCGGCGCATAAAGTTGTACAATGTGGCGGAACTTATACCAAAATAATTGATTATATCAATTTTTTTGTAGCCTTCAGCAAGCATGCGGCGTAGTTCGCTTTCGTATTCGCTTAGTTTGTAGCGGGTGTTTTTTCTTCCTTTGGGGCGGCCTAGGGTGATGCCTTCGGCTTTGCAGCGTTTTAGGGCTTCGGCGGTTCGTTCGGCTATGAGCGTTCGTTCAATTTCGGCGGAGATGCTGAATGCAAAAGCCAGGACTTTACTTTGTAAATCCTGACCCAGCCTGTAGCCTTCCTTAACTGTGTAAACGGCTACGTTCTGTTCCATAAGACTGTTCAGGATTGACATTATCATAAACATGGATCTGCCTAGTCGTGACAATTCGGAGCATATAATAGAGTCTCCTGGTTTTACGCATTTTAATAGTTTGCCTAGGTTTCGTTTGTCTAATGAAACTATTCCGCTGATTGTTTCTTCAATCCATCGGTCAATTCGAATTTGCTTTAATTCGGCGTAGTGTGAAATTTCGAAGCGCTGATTTTCTACTGTCTGTTTGTCTGTGCTTACGCGGATGTATCCGTATGTCATAAAAAAATCCTCCAGGGTGTTAGAATATCCTGAAGGATTTTATCACAAAAAACTAATTGATTTTCTATTCAGCTTTTTTCTGATAGTTTGCCTTGATTGCTTCAATGAACAGCTTGTTCTGGTCATTGCGCAATGGAATTGTGAATAATGGTTTTCCGTCGCTTGGAGAAATGCGGTAGATGTGCATTGGATCTGTTGTATAAGCAGGGCTGCCCGGATTATTAATCCACCAGTCAAGAACCGAAATAAAGCAGAGTGTATACTTTAAAAGGTTTGCATTGTTTGCATTTGTGTTTGCTGTTTTGTTCTGGGCACCGAGCAATACGTCGAGTCGTTTAGAAACTTCATTTTGAATTCCAAATTTGTAGTGTTCCCAAGGATTTTCTATCATTCCAACAGGGCCACGACCACTTGCCTGTTTGTCGCATTCATTTATTACAAGGGTAAGATATTTTCTTGCATAATCAGTTCTGTGGAAAAGAGGGCGGTATTTGCTTTCGTCGCTTGGGTGTTCAAGAATGAGCTGGTCAAACTTAAAGTTTGGCATAAAGTGATAAGTTACCTGCCACAAAAGCGAAGTGATTGTTCTTTTACCAATATGCGACTTGTCAAAATCGGGCTGAGAATAAACTGAATTTACAAGGTCAAGAAGCGGTTCACAGTAAAGACGGTCAAAATTTTCTTCACGGTAGGCAGACCAGTCATCCATAACTGCGGTAATTGTATCTGTTCCTTCTTTTACGCTTTCGGTATTAGCAAACTTAATGTTGCGGCAGCCCTGGAAGCAGTCTTCAATTATTCGCTGAAGAACCATAATTACCTGAACAGGATTTTCCGGTGACAAAACATTAAAGCCGTCTTCGAATTTATAAAGCGGCTGAAAGTATGGATATAAATCGGGATGTTCGTCAAGCTTGTCAAAGCCTGCCTGAGGGAACATCTGGTTCAAGAGCTTTAATCCTGTAATAACTGTCTGATCTTTTACGCCCTTCTGTGGAGGAGCTGATTTCTGTTTTGGAGCTTCTTTCTGTTCTTCTTTTGGCTTATCCGGAAGCAGAAGGTCAAACTTGTGCAGGCCTGTAAATTTTAAAACTTCGGCAACCTTTACAGAAAAGAAATCCGGGTATGGCTCAAAGCTGTCTGAACACATGCGCATAATAAGCGGATACATTTTCTTAATGATTTCTGTATCTATGTAAAGCCATTCTGTAATTGCCTGTTTTGCCATTGTGGAAAGCTTGTCTTTTGGAGAGTCAGGGTAGGCCACCTGGTCGTTGTAAATTTCTTTTATGAGTTTTGGAATTTTATTGTTTCCATAATAATAAACTGTGATGATTGGTTTATAGATTGCCTTTGTATACTGAATTAAATCGCAGGCAAGAATTGGACCCGGTGCATTTTCGAGTGTTGCATATTCTGCTTTAATGCCAGCCATTCCCCATGAAGCAATCATTCGCAAAAACTTAAACTTTACGTCGCCGGCATTTACGATTTTTGATTTATATGTGGCCGGTGCAATCTGAATAAGTGTTTTGATAACTGTAATGAACGACTCCATGTGTTCAATATCTTTTTTCATTTTATACTGATAGAATTCCGGAAGGATTTTTTCTGTTCCGTTTTTCTGGAGAGTTCTTATAAAATTAAAGATTCCGTAGTTTGGTTTGATTTTATATTCAGGAGACATCATGAGTTTGTCTACTGCATTGTTGAATTTTTTGCTTACCTGAGGTAAATCTTCACGGATATGGCGGCGTGGAGCCTGATAAGTTGTATTTGGTTTAGAGTTGCCTGAACCACCTTTTCCTCCGTCTGAAGCTCTGATGATTCTTCCTGTTCCTTTGCCACCTTGATTTTGTGAACTACCGCTGCCGCTTGAAGTTGTGCGTTCGTACATAACCTGACCGCCAAGCTTTTTTGCCATTGTTGCAGCTTCTTTTTCGTCGATGAGTCCAATGTTCTTGCGGGTCTTGTCTAAGGTGCCAGGTTCCCAGTCTGCAGTTCTGTTAATTTCATCAGCCATACGATATCTCCTGTATAAGGTTTATCTTCTTCTATTTTATATTCTCAAGGAACTTCGGGTCAACATGCCTGCAAAGCTTTTGAGTTGAATTTTATTTCCATCTTTGTCGAGCAGTACGCCTTCGAAAGTTCCGTATATATGCCAGTTTGCCGTGCGCAGGGCAATAAGATTGAGCGACCTTTTGTAAAGCGAAGAAGGAGTAAAGGTAAGGTCAATCATACTTTCTGTATCCTGAATAATCCAGGTTTTGTTAAGTCCAAACGGATGTGTTGCAACAACAGAAGGAAGCGCTGTACGTTCTCCGTCAATTTCAAGGATATTTGAATTGTATTTGTCTGGATCTGCGGCGTCGCTCGAAGTTGTTGTTATATAGAAAATAATGTCTTTTCCGTCGATGTTTCCCATTCCGCACATTCTAAGGCTAAGACTTCTTGTTTTTGAATAAAAACGGTTCATTGCCATTAATGCAAGTCCCGAAGAATTGTCTGGTTCTGTTCCTTTTATTGCAACATGTCCGTTTATTTTCATTGTAGAAAGCCAAAGAGCAGTGCAGCGTGAAGTAGTAGGGGAAGGGCATACAAAACTGATGTCATCGCGCATAGAATCTTCATGAATTGAATGAAACCAGCCTTCTGAATCTGGCCAGCCTGAATTATGCCTTACATGAAAGCGCATGCTTTTATTTGCGTGTGCTTTTTCCCATGATATTTTTATATAGCGTGATTTTCTGTAGCTTGCACAGATTCCTTTATCTGTATTTTTAGGAATAAAGCGGCGGCGGGTTGGCATTATTGAATGATAAACATATTTTTTCCCACTTGTTTTGTCCCAGAAACAGATTTCTGCAAGTCCGATTATTTTGAAATCAAAAAATTCTACAAGTCCAATATATTTTTCAATACAGAAGTAATAGTTCAAGCGGCTTTTTATTCGGATGTCTGAAATAACAGGTGGTAGTGGCACTCCGGCATAAGGCGCACGCATCCCTTTAATATCAAATCGCTGCGAAACTCCACTATATGTCCCAAAGTGCGCCTTCCCATTTTCAACAATCTTCTTAGGTGCCGCACTAAAACTTCTTGAATACATTTGTTCTATTATAAATCAAGAATACCATAGTTTCAATGTTTTTTGTGCAACATCGTCATTGCGAGGCAGAAGGCCGTGGCAATCCATGTACAAGAATGCCTGTTAATATGTGGATTGCCACGTCGCTACGCTCCTCGCAATGACGGGTGAAATTTTATTTGTAAAATCCCAATTTCAGGGTTAAAATAGATGGTAAAGAGAGATTACCGGGTCACCCTTCGACAGGCTCAGGGACCGCGGTAGGGAGTATATATGAGCATAAAAGCGTTTTCTTTAGGTGCAGCAGAAGAAGTTACTGGTTCAAAACATGTTTTTGATATAAACGGGCGGTTTTATATGGTCGACTGTGGTTCTTTTCAGGGTAAACGAAAGGAATCTGACGAAAAAAACCGTAATTTTGATATAGATCATGAAAGACTGGAGGGTGTAATCCTTACTCACGGTCACCTTGACCATTGTGGATTGCTTCCGCTTTTGACACGCAAAGGCTACCGTGGAAATATCTACGCAACTCCTGCTACCCGCGACATTGCAAACCTTGTAATGATGGATAGTGCCCGCATTCAGGCTCACGATGCTGAATTCCTTGCTAAACAGGCTCGCAAAAAGGGTGAAAAGTTCAGCTGGAAGCCGCTTTATGATGAAAATGACTGTGTTGCTGCTGCAAACCAGATTGTATCTCTTTCTTACAACCGAAAAATGTATATTTCGCCTGATGTTCAGCTGGAATTTTTTGA
>JAFZLJ010000105.1 GCA_017551545.1 Treponema sp.
ATTGATTGATTGATTGATTGATTGAGCGTGTCGGTTTCGATGGTTTATGTCAAGAGTCAATTTGAAATCTTTTGTTACAATCGCAATATCTTTCATAAATCTACGCAGTTTTATTCTTTCTGTTAATATCCGTTATTCCCATCAGTAAATTAGGAACATACAAGTCTTCATCAAGGTTATCCCAATGAATACCAATTCCGCCACCACTTAATTCACAAACATCGCGTTCTTCGGGCTTTGCATTTAAAAGTGTAGGAAAATAAGCAAGAGGCAAAGAAAGCTGTCTTCGTCTATAAGAAGTAACCACAAATTCTCATTATCAAACCAAACCTTTTGAGCCTTGGCATTATTAATGAAAAACCTGTACCCTTTTTCATTAAGAACTGTTGGCATAATATTATTATACCATACATTCCATATTTGTCTATATAAAAAAAGCAGCCTGTTTTAG
Organism: Treponema sp.; assembly: GCA_017551545.1. Classification (GTDB taxonomy): domain Bacteria; phylum Spirochaetota; class Spirochaetia; order Treponematales; family Treponemataceae; genus Treponema_D. Next base: position 452 of record JAFZLJ010000105.1, read on the forward strand.
ACAAGCTGCTTTTTGCACGTGGATTGCCACGTCACTACGTTCCTCGCAATGACGGGTTGTTTTTAAACTCTTTCAGGAGCAACTGCTACTGCATTCTTACCCATATAAGCCACAATCTTAGAGCCATCTTTAAGTTCGACAACAGGGATATATGCGCTGTCAATGCGTTTGCCGTCTACTTCGAGGTATTCTATACCCTTGCTTACGTGCTCAGGGTTCTTTACTTCGATGTGGAGGTTCATCTTGCGCCAGCGGCGATCTACTGTGTAGCCGTCCCAGTCATGTTTGATACATGGATCAATTAACAAACCGTCATACTGTGGTTTAATACCAAGCATGTACTGAGTAATTGCGTAGTAGCTCCAGGTTCCGGCACCAGACAGCCAGCTTACACGAGTATTTCCAGGGCGCTTACTGAAGGTTGAGTAAGTTGTCTGACCAACTACATAAGGTTCGCTCTGGCGGATTTCGGCTTTGTCGTTGTAGGCGGCAGGAATGGCAGCCTTGCAGTATTCGTAAGCGCGGTCGCCGTTTCCAAGCATAGTTTCTGCAATAATACCCCAGCCCTGTGTGTGATTAAAGATACCTGCATTTTCCTTAATACCTGGCAGGAACACAACTGAGCTCATAATGTCGCTGCGGGTCTTTACAAATGGAGGCGCACAAAGCATAAGACCGTATGGAGTTGCAAGCTTTTCTTTTACGCTTTCCATACAGATTTTGGCCTGTTCTGCAGTAGCTGCACTAGACATTACAGCCCAAACCTGAGTATTAAAATAAATCTGACCTTCTTCTATAGACTGAGTTCCGTAAACAGTTCCGTCTTCGCCAACGGCCCAGATAAACCATTTTCCGTCCCAGCATTTTTTCTGAATGTTTGCATCCAGGGTGTCGCGCTGAGCAAGTGCCCATGCAGCTTCGTCTTTTTTGCCCAAACGTTCACTGATGTCTGCATAAGTTGTAAGACCAAGGCGCAGCTGAAATGCAACAAACAAAGACTCACCGTGATAACCAAGCTTGAGACAGTCGTTCCAGTCGGCAAGCAAACCGCAAGGAAGTCCGTCTGCACCCATGCGTTCCAGATTGAATTCAAGTGCACGGCGCAAGTGACCGTAAACAGTAGCTTCACCACCGTCTGCATAAGGTACTACTTTATTGTAGAAATCAAAATTACCAGATTCTGCAACATAGCAAGGAATAGCATTGAAGAACCATTCACAGTCATCTGAACGGAACTGGTCTGGAGCAGGAGCTTTTTCGTGGCCCGCATTAAAATCCTTAGAAATTACTGGAACAGCACCACCATTCTGGCACTGACCGCTTATCATTCTAACAAGGCGCTCCTCTGCTTCTTCGGTAATTGCAGCAGAAACACCAAGAATATCCTGAACAGAATCGCGGTAACCAAGACCATCACGCTCACCATTATATACAAGAGAAGCGGCGCGCGACCACGCAAATGTAATCAAACAGTTATAAAGTCCCCAAACATTTACTGTGTGGTTGATGTCTTCATCAGGAGTAATTGCTTTATAAGAACCAAGCTTTGCATGCCAGGCGGCAACAAGCTTATCAAATTCTTCATCGGCACGCTTAAAGTTACCAAATTCATTTATAATTTTCTGACCAACAGCGCGGGCATCACCAATACCAAGCATAAGCATAATTTCTTTAGTTTCACCAGGCTGCAATTCCAAATCACCCTGAACAGTACCACAAGAGTTATCACCAAATGCTTCAGAGTTTGTACATGCACCATCAACTACAACCTTTGGATGCTCGTAGCTGCCGTAAGTTCCAATAAATGCTTCGCGGCTTGTATCAAAACCGGTCATTGGAGTACCAATAAGAGCAACCCATTCGCTCATGTAAGCACCACCAACTTCATATTCCGGATGCTGAATGTAAAGGTTATCCTGAATTGAATAGCGCAACAGGTTATCGCCAACCTTTTCGCCCTTTACGATAAATATAGAATACTGAAGGTTTACCTGATCCTGAGTTGTATTCCACTGGTTAGTAAATTCACAGTAAGAGAAAACGCGGATTTTGCGTGCCTTGTTAGAAGTATTAGTTACCTTAAGGCGCCAGTATTCAAAGTTCTGTCCAAGAGGAACATAGTACTTAGTTTCACTCTTGATTCCCTTATATTCAGAAGTAATGATTGTATATGCAGTACCGTGGCGGCATTCACTCTTATACTGGTCAAGCGGCTTACCTACAGGCTGCCATGAAGCAGACCAGAAGTCACCGTCTTCCTGATCACGCAGATAAAAATAGCGGCCAGGCTGATCCATAGGAATGGAATTAAAACGAAGGCGAAGGAAACGTCCCTGTGCACCCGATTTATAAAAACCATAACCACCGGCATTATTTGTAATTACTGCACCATATACAGTAGAACCAAGATAATTACTCCAGCTGGTAGGAGTATCCGGGCGAGTAATTACATACTCAGCGTTTTCATCATCAAAATAACCGTACTTCATACAATTTCCTTTTGTATATATTTTTAAAGAGCCGACAAAGCCTTATTAAGTAATTCAGTAGCCTGCTTAGGATTAGCTTTTCCCTGAGACTGCTTCATAACCTGTCCCATAAGCCAGCCCACTACATTGGTCTTTCCGCCCTTGTAGTCTTCTACAGCCTTAGGATTTGCAGCAATTACATCCTGAACAATCTTTTCAATTGCACCGGCATCGCTTACAACTTCCATGCCCTTCTCTTTTATAATGTCTGCAGGCATTTTGTTAGAGGCAAGCATTTCTGCAAATACTTCCTTACCCTGCTTAGAAGTGATTTTCTGATCTTCAAGAGCATCGGCAAGCTGTGCAATATGAGCTGGTGTTATAGAAACATCATTTATAGTCTGTTTTTTCTCATTCAAAACTGCAAGGAGCTCTGCAAGAATAAGGTTTACTGCACGTTTAGGATTCTTTGACTGTTTAGCAGCGTCTTCAAAGAACATAGCAAGGTCTTTAGAGCTTGTAATAGTTTCTACGTCAAAGTCGCTCATTCCGTACTGAGCCTTGTAGCGAACGCGCTTAGCTTCAGGAAGTTCACCAACAGCTTCTTTTGCAGCGGCAATAAGTTCTTCGCTTACAGTAAACGGTTTGATATCTGGTTCAACAACAAAGCGGTAGTCAACAAAAGAGTTCTTAGTACGCTGAACAACAGTCTTACCCTCTTCGTCGTTCCAACCCATTGTTACCTTAAAGCCAGGGTTGAATTCCTGTCTGTCTTCCTGGAACTCCTTAAGCTGACGCTGAGCCTCATAAGCACAGGCATCCTTAATTTTCTGGAAAGAGTTCAAGTTTTTAATTTCGGAAATTGGTGTATGCCAGAGCTTGCCGTCTTCCCAAACATTCAGGTTGATATTGGCATCGCAGCGCATATTACCTTCTTCAAGGTTACCGTTAGTTACTTTTACATAACGAAGGATTTCCTGAACAGTCTGCATAAAGAGGGCTGCTTCTTCCGGCGACGTCATATCCGGCTTAGTTACAATTTCTATAAGAGGTGTACCACAGCGGTTGTAGTCAATATAAGAGTGTGCACCCTGAAGGTGAAGTGACTTACCAACGTCCTCTTCAAGGTGAATACGTTCTACGCGAACACGGCGGTATTTTCCGTCAATAATACAGTCATCGCCTTTGAAGTTCTTTTCACGGCACTTAGCTCCACCCGGCTGTTCATCCTTTGGATAGTGAGTAAGCGGAAGGTCAACATAACCGTCTGTACAAAGTGGAATATCATACTGAGTAATCTGATATCCCTTTGCAAGGTCAGGATAAAAATAATGCTTGCGGTCAAATTTTGTGTAGCGCGCAATGTTACAGTTCAAAGCCTGTCCTGCAACTGCACCAAGCTCTACATAGCCTTTTGAAATACGCGGCATGGCACCAGGAAGTCCAAGACAAACAGGACAAACACGAGTGTCAGGCATTCCGCCATATCTATTTTCGCAGGCACAAAAAGCCTTAGTCTTAGTCAAAAGCTGTGTATGAATCTCGCAACCAATTACAATTTCCCACTTATCAATCATTTGAATCCTCTTTTAGAATAATAGAACCATTATATAGTAAAAAAAGGGGTTTCTCAATATATAGGGGATAGTAAATAGTGATGGGGGAAGTCTCCCCCTCGCTCCAAACCTGCGGTTTTCCGCTACCCCCTCTCCTAGGGGTCTTACCCCTAAAACCCCGCTCTCACTATCCCCTATTTACTATTTACTATCCCCTATCCCCTATTTACTATCCCCTAACTCTCCCAAGCAGTATACTTATCACACTCAAGAATCTTCTTAGCATTAGCCACGCGTTCCACAGTCGGGCTATCCAGATCCTTAAGCGGATAATCAATGCCCAAGTCTTTATATTTCATTGCGCCAAGACCATGATATGGAAGAATCTCTACGCGTTCAACATTGCTGAGAGTTCTGATAAAGTCTCGTGTCTGTGTAAGATATTCATCGTTATCTGTAATGCCCGGAACAAGAACATGGCGGATCCAGATAGGCTTTTTGATCTCATCAAGATATGCAAACATTTCGCGGATATTCTTGCCGCTCTGACCTGTGAGCTTTATGTGTTCTTCTTCGTTTATGTGCTTGATATCCATAAGAAGAAGGTCTGTCACTTCCATAAGCTTTTTGAATTTTTCAAACCACTCGCCTTCTTTTGTAAAAGTTGCACCAGAGGTATCTATACATGTATTAATTCCGCGCTTTTTGCATTCAGTAAGGAGTTCAATCAAAAAGTCCAGCTGGAACAAAGGTTCTCCACCACTAACTGTAATTCCGCCTTTTTTACCCCAGTAGGCACGGCAGGTTTCTGCTTCGGCAAGGAGTTCTTCTACAGTGTACTGCTTTCCGTCTGTCATCTTCCAGGTATCGGGATTGTGGCAGTAAAGACAGCGTAAAGGACAGCCTGCAAAAAATATAATAAAACGGCTGCCCGGGCCGTCTGCGCATCCAAAACTCTCGAGCTGGTGAATGTAACCTTTCATATAAAACCTCTTCTTGTTATTTTTCAATTATACAGTAATTGACTCTTAGACGCTAGTTGTAAGTAATTATTATGATTACGTGCACTTCAAGAAATATGGTCAAAAATGCACGTAATGAATTACATGATCTGTTATGACTTACGTGCAAATTTCTCACATTGTCTCAAAACGCACGTATACTTTTTCATGGATTTATTTTTGCTTACGTGCATAATTCTTTTTTTTTGCATCAAACGCACGTAAGCAAAAACATGTTAATAAATTGGACTACGTGCAAATCTCTCCAAAACAAAGAAAACGCACGTAACTAAAAAAGTATCAAGGTTTACCTTACGTGCAAAATTACGATTTCCAGGCAATATGCACGTAGAAGATAAAAAAAAGGGCTTCTAATTACGTGCAATTTTTTTATATTAAACCAGATTGCACGTAATTACACTCTTAATTCCCATTCTTTAGGCTCCGGGACTTCGAACTTCATTTGTTCGTGCGTAAAAGGATGCACAAACTCCAGCGAGCAGGCATGCAAACATAAACGATTGAATGGGTCGGTATACGCTCTATGCTCTTTATCGCCCGCCAGAGGATACCCGTAAGCTGCTAAGTGCGCGCGTATCTGATTTTTCTTTCCTGTATCCAAAGACAATTCAAACAAAGCGTACCTGCTTCCCTGCTTTATAATTTTATAATGCGTTCTAGCCACCGTGGTCCCTTGCAGCCCTGCGGTCCCTTGCCGCCCCACGGTCCCTTGCCGACCCGCGGTCCCTGAGCCTGTCGAAGGGACATACCCCACATGATGCTTATTAAACGAAAGATCATCCTTTATCCATCCTTCATTCGGTTCCGGAAGCGACGGAAACTTACTGCCGGCTCGAGGCACTTCTGCAAGAGCATGGTACAAGCGTTCAGTTACAATTTTATGCCAACCGTCCATTATTTTTTTCTGCGCCACTTGAGAAAGCGCAAACATCATAACGCCGCTTGTATCACGGTCAAGTCTGTGAACGGCAAAAGGCCTATGATGAGAATTTGCCTTACCCTGCTTTCGTAAAATATCTTCTAAAACAGACTGCGCAGTCTTCCCCTTAAACCCCGGGAAAGGCACACTCAAAAGCCCCGCAGGTTTATTAATCACGGCGAGATACTGATCTATGTACAGGATTTCTATGAATGCCATGACTTATTATAGCATGAAAAAAACTTTTTTTCTTTACAGTTAAATTTTTTTTCCGTATAATTGAATTTACATACTAAAAAATGGTCAAAGATGACCTCGCACAGGAGATCTTTATGCGTTTAATAATCCGACCGGACTATGATTCGGTTTCTAAATGGGCAGCAAATCATATTGCTCAGAAAATCATTGCAGCTAATCCAACTGCAGACAAGCCTTTTGTAATCGGACTTCCTACCGGTTCTACCCCGCTTGGAACTTATAAGGAACTTATCAACCTTTACAAGGCAGGCAAGATTTCTTTTGAAAATGTAGTTACCTTTAATATGGATGAATATGTTGGCATTTCAGAAGATCATCCTGAAAGCTATCACCGCTTTATGTGGGACAATTTCTTCAGCCACATAAATATCAAAAAGGAAAACGTTCATATCCTTAACGGAAACGCTCCAGACCTTGCAAAGGAATGTGAAGAATACGAAAAGGCTATCAAGGCTGCCGGTGGAATCCGCCTCTTTATGGGTGGCGTTGGCTGCGACGGACACATTGCTTTCAACGAACCGGGCTCTTCCCTTGCAAGCCGCACCCGCGAAATGGCACTTACACAGGATACAATCATTGTAAACAGCCGCTTCTTTGACCACGATGTAAACAAGGTTCCAAAAACAGCTCTTACAGTTGGAGTTGGCACAGTCTGCGACTCAGACGAAGTTATGATTTTGATTACAGGCCACAACAAGGCAGTAGCCCTCAAGCACGCAGTAGAAGAAGGAATCAGCCAGATGTGGACAGTCAGCGCCCTTCAGATGCACGAAAATGCAGTTATAGTTTGCGACGACGATGCCACCGACGAGCTTAAAGTAGGCACAGTAAAATATTTCAAGGATATTGAAAAGAATAACTACAACAACGAAGTTTAAGTGGATTGCCACGCACTTCGTGCTCGCAATGACGGAGCCCTTCGAGAGCCTGTCGTCATTGCGAGGAGCGCAGCGACGTGGCAATCCATAAAAAAAAGCCACTTCTTTATGAAGTGGCTTTTCTATTTAACTGGCCCCTTCGACAAGCTCAGGGACCCCGGTGATTACAAACTTGCGTGACAGGTACGTGCAATAACATCGTCCTGCTGTTCCTTTGTAAGGTTGATGAAGCGTACTGCATAACCAGATACACGAACTGTGAAGTTAGCATATTCAGGCTTTTCAGGGTGAGCCTGGCAGTCCTTAAGCTTTTCAACGCCGAATACGTTTACGTTCAGGTGGTGTGCACCCTTTGTGAAGTATCCGTCAAGGATATTTACAAGGTTGTCAATCTGTTCTTTTTCGTTGTGTCCAAGAGCAGAAGGGTTGATTGTCTGTGTGTTAGAAATACCATCAAGTGAGTACTTGTATGGAACCTTAGCAACAGAGTTCAAAGACTTAATAAGACCCTTTGTTTCTGCACCGTAAGATGGAGAAGCTCCTGGAGAGAATGGAGCGTGAGCTGGACGTCCGTTAGGAAGAGCACCTGTAGCCTTACCGTATACAACGTTAGAAGTAATTGTAAGGATAGATGTTGTTGGTTCAGCATTGCGGTATGTTGGGTGCTTCTTTACCTTACCAATGAAAGTCTTGAGCAACCATACTGCAATTTCGTCTGCTCTGTCATCATCCTGTCCATAGCGTGGGAAGTCACCTTCAATCTGGAAGTCATAAGCCATGTTAGGAGCAAAAATCTTGTTACCCTTCTTGTCTGTGATGTTAATATCACGGCGGAGTACCTTAACCTTTGCATATTTGATAGCAGAAAGAGAATCAACTACGTGAGAGAAACCTGCAATACCAGTAGCAAATGTACGGCGTACGTTTGTATCAATAAGAGCAAGTTCAGCAGCTTCGTAGTAGTACTTATCGTGCATGTAGTGAATCAAGTTCAATGTGTTTACATAAAGGTCACACAACCACTCGAGCATGATGTCGTACTTCTTCATTACTTCATCATAGTCAAGATATTCAGATGTGATTGGAGCAATTTCTGGACCAACCTGTACACCAGGGGTCAGACCTGCTTCTTCATCCTTACCTCCGTTGATAGCGTAAAGCAAAGCCTTAGCAAGGTTAGCACGAGCACCAAAGAACTGCATTTCCTTACCTGTCTGAGTTGCAGATACACAACAGCAGATTGAGTAGTCATCACCCCAGATTGGGCGCATGATATCATCGTTTTCATACTGAATAGAAGATGTATCAATAGAAATCTTTGCAGCATAGCGGCGGAAGTTTTCCGGGAGTCTCTTTGAGTACAAAACAGTGATGTTTGGCTCAGGAGATGGTCCCATGTTTTCAAGAGTATGGAGGAAACGGAAGTCGTTCTTTGTAACCTGAGAACGTCCGTCCTGTCCAAGTCCACCTACTTCCAAAGTAGCCCATACAGGGTCACCAGAGAAGAGCTGGTTATATGATTCAATACGAGCAAAGCGTACCATGCGGAACTTCATAACGATATGGTCAACAAGTTCCTGTGCTTTTTCTTCTGTAAGAATGCCCTTCTTAAGGTCACGTTCGATGTAGATGTCCAGGAATGTAGATACACGACCTACAGACATAGCAGCACCGTTCTGTGTCTTAATAGCAGCAAGGTATCCGAAGTACAACCACTGGAAAGCTTCCTTAGCAGTTGTAGCTGGTTTAGAAATATCATAACCATAAAGAGCAGCCATAGCCTTAATACCCTTAAGAGCATTAATCTGGTCTGTAAGCTCTTCGCGCTGACGGATAATGTCTTCTGTCATTGTTCCGTTACCGTAGTTAAGCTTATCCTCTTCCTTGCATTTGATAAGGTAATCAATACCGTAAAGAGCAACACGGCGGTAGTCACCAACGATACGACCGCGTCCATATGTATCAGGAAGTCCAGTCAAAATATGAGCTGAACGAGCCTTACGGATTTCCGGAGTGTAAACATCAAATACACCCTGGTTATGTGTCTTGTGATATTCTGTAAAGATTTTGTGGAGTTCTTCGTTTCTCTTGTAGCCGTACATTTCGCAAGACTGCTCTGCCATATTAATTCCACCAAATGGCATGAATGCACGCTTCAAAGGTTTGTCTGTCTGAAGACCTACAACCTGCTCCAAATCTTTTCCTTCTGGGCAGATGTAAGCTGCTGGGTGTGATGTAAGACCTGATACAACATCAGTATCCATATCAAGAACACCGCTTCTTTCCTTTCCATCCAGACCTACAGAAACCTTGTCATGTTCAGCCTTCTGTAATTTCTGAAGCTCATCAAAAAGCTTGTTAGTAGCTGCAGTAGGACCAGCCAGGAAAGACTGATCTCCATCATACTGTGTATAGTTAGCCTGAATAAAGTCGCGAACGTTTACTTCGCTAGTCCATAAACCGTCAGGATTAAATCCTTCCCATTCTGGTCTTAAAGCCATAAAAGCACCTCTTTTCCTATGGGAGTGTGAGTCCCGTCGGATATTGAAAAATAACCCGATGTAGCATGGAAAAACTTTCCGCATCGGAATTTATATAATAGTACAAAAATTGTGTTTCTTCAAGGGAATTTTAGGTTTCAGGAGGGGAAAGCCTTCCCCTCGCTCGCACTTTGTTGCTCGCTACCCCTTCTAACGGGGGACACCCCCGTAATGCCCCCGGCATTACAAGTTTTTGTACTTATTACAACTTTATAATAATTACAAATTACAAAAATGTCAAGCGAATTCGTTATAATTCGTATTCTTTATCCGGAGAAACAATCTCAACATTCGGGAAGCCTGCCTCTGCAAGATGCTCCTTAAAGCCCTGCTGCTGGTCTGGTTCACCGTGGATAAGGAAGATTTTCTTAAGGCGGCTGGTGTCAATTTCCTTGAGCCATTCAATCATTTCGCTGTAGTCGGCGTGGGCGCTAAAGCCGTTGCACTTTTCTACCTTGGCTTCTACCTTGTAAATATCACCAAGAATCTTTACTTCCTTCTGACCTTCAAAAATGCGGCGGCCTAAAGTGTCTTCTGCCATGTAGCCTACAATCATAATTGTATTTTTAGGGTTAGAAATGCCGTTTGCAAGGTGATAAAGAACGCGGCCTGCTTCACACATACCGTCGGCAGAAATAATAATCATTGGGCCTTCTTTTTCGTTTAAGGCCTTGGAATCTTCTACACTTGTTGTAAAGGTGAGCGAATTAAAACCAAACGGATTTTTATGATGCTTTAAGAAGGCTTCGTTTACACTTTCGTCGTAGCATTCCGGGTGTACACGGAAAACCGAAGTTGCGTTACTTGCCATAGGCGAATCTACATAAATCGGTACAACAGGAATCTTTTTCTGGTCTGTAAGAAGATGTAAATAGAAAACAAGCTCCTGGGCACGTTCAATTGCAAAAGACGGAATAATAATTTTACCTTTTTTAGAGCAGGCATCGCGCACAATTCGGATAAGTTCCTTCATAGCAAGGTCGTGATTGTCGTGAAGCTTGTTTCCGTAGGTAGATTCAAGGTAAATATAGTCCGGAGCCGGCATATTTGTTGCAGGATTACGGATAATAGGCTTACATTTTCGGCCGATATCGCCTGTACAAAGAATGCGGGTTTCTTTTTCGGGCTCATTGGGGTTTGGATTTACTGTCATATAGGCAAAAGCAGAACCCAAAATGTGTCCTGCATCAAAAAATTCCAGCTGAACATCAGGCGAAATATACATTTTTCGGTTATAAGAAAGCGAAACCATCTGGTTTGCAGCGGCAACACAGTCGTTTTCGTCGTATAAAGGCTTCCAGGAAAACTTTTCACC
>JAFZLJ010000106.1 GCA_017551545.1 Treponema sp.
ATAGGTATTTACAATCGTTTCAATGGTGTTATGAGCTGCAATAGGATTCTGCAATTCATTTTCTATATAGAATTTAATTTCGAGTAAATCTTCTGCTGCTTGAGGAGAAACATTTACTGTAAACATTAAAGACCTACCATTGCGCGAACATCTTTTGTACTAAGCCAGCCTTTTTCTTTTGCTGAATCTTCGCCTTTCTTAAGTTCAGCAAATAAAGTTTTTGTGGCAGTTAATTTTTCGTAATCTTTAATAGTGATTACAGCATAACTTCCTCTTCCGTTTTTTGTGAGAAAAACAGGAGATTCATCTGCTACATCCTGTAATACTTCGTTATAATTTCGTAAATCTGAAACAGGTTTTATTGAAAACATATTTACCTCAATAAAGTTCGTAATATTTTACGAATTGTATTATCTGATATGCTACTTTAATCGTCAAGTTCTTTTTACTTTTATTTATTAATTAAAATCTTTTGTACTGAACAGAAACACTATCTCGTTCAAGTCCACATTTTTTATAGAAGGCTTCATTATCGTTTATTGAGATTAACTGAATGACATGTATTCTTTTCTGAGATAAAACTTTTTCTAATTCAAAAATTAATTTTTTTCCAATTCCATGTTTTTTCTTTTCAGGAATAACAAATATTTCGGAAACGAAAAAGAAATCTTCTTCAGAGTACGGATCTATATAACCTAAAAGTCCGCCAATAACAACATTACCTTCAAAAGCTGCCAGACCCATTCCTTCATAGTTTGAGAGTATCGCTTTTACTCTTATTTCTGCCTTCTCCTTTGTCCATTTTTCATTCCAGGGAGCTTCAGAATATGATGCTGACATGACTTGTGCTAAAAGAGGGATTTCATTTTCAGTTACGATTTTTATTTCCATTTTTCCCTTTTAAGCGCCCCAATGCGGGCGTCCGTGTAACTACGCAGTTAAACAACGGCAAGCTTGACTTGCCGTCCGATTTGAAGTGCATGAAAATCATTAAGGCCCCAAGGTTTATCGTGCTAAGATAGATAAGCCCATCCGGGCACGACATCCTACTTTTACTGGAGGGAACCTTAATGAGATTCTATAAGAACCAGCATCAATTTTACATTGGAATAGACCTGCATGCAAGAACAATGTATATCTGTGTCATCAACAATTTGGGAGAGACAGTCTTTCATAAAAACATGGAATGTTCGACAGACAACCTGGAACTTGTGACAAACACATTTGGGAAAGATATCGTAATCGGCGTTGAATGCATTTTCACCTGGTATTGGATTGCAGATTTCTGTGCAGAACGTGGAATCGATTTTGCTTTAGGACATGCCCTTTACATGAAAGCAATTCATGGCGGAAAAACAAAATCTGATAAAATCGATTCTGAGAAAATTGCGAATATGCTCCGCGGAGGAATGTTTCCAATCGCTTATGCATATCCGAAAGAAAAACGTGCTGTAAGAGATTTGCTGAGGCGAAGACTGTATTTTGTAAGACAGCGAGCCGAGCTTTCCGTTCACCTCCAGAATACAAATCATCAGTACAATATCAATGAGCCTCTGGTTTCCTCCAGGATGCGCAGCGAAGCTTACAGAAATACCATTCCACAAAAGTTTGGAGATTCTGCGGTATTAAAAATGATTGATGCCGACCTTTTTATGTTTCAGTCATATCACGATATAATCACAAAACTTGAATTTCAGATTGAGGACTGTATGGAAATTCAGGATCCGTATTCGTTCAGCCTGCTCCGTTCAATTCCCGGACTTGGATTCATTCTTCCTCTTACAATCCTTTATGAAATTGATACGATAAACCGTTTTCCTGATGTCGGGAAATTTATCTCATACTGCCGTCTTGTAAAATGTTCTCACGAATCAGCAGGGAAGAAGGAAAAGGGAGGGCATAATAAAATCGGCAACGTGCATCTCAAATGGGCTTTTTCCGAGGCAGCTGTTCTTTTCCTGCGCAGTAATGAGCGCGGGCAGAAATGGCATGAACAACTTGTATCCAGATACGGAAAGGCAAAAGCCATGAGCCTGATTGCCCAGAAGCTTGGACGCACGGTCTACTATATGCTCAAGCGGAAAGAGCCTTTTAATCCGGATAAATTCTATGGGGATTAACAGGACAGAACGGAGAGCCCATCGCATAACTGAAGCAATAAACGGTGAGTCGTATGAAAAAAGTGAATTATATGCTGCCTGACAGCCTTACACTTTCTGACTACATGCCGTGACTTCCTGGCTGCATGAATAGACTCCGTTCTGGTCCTTTTTATATTTTGTTTTGATTTGAAATAACAAAGCAGACTGTCCCTGTTTTGACCTGCTTATATAACTGTCGGAGCTTTAGCTACCACTTATTTCTTGCTTCAGGCTTAACAGGGTACCGATGAAATTCTTCTGCACCTTTTTTGGTGACTGACTATATGTGTTTGATTCAGGATGCTTTTCCTGTAATCCGCTTTGAATAACGATTCAGTTTTGTTTTTCTATTTTGATGAT
>JAFZLJ010000107.1 GCA_017551545.1 Treponema sp.
ATAAAAGCTGCTCCTGTGATGGAACAGCCTGAATTACTCTAAAAAGGAGGTCTGATTCGGGTAGTTTTGGTTCTTTTCGTTTGTCAAAAATTGGCTTTTTCTGATTGGCGCTAAGTGGCTTTTTTCGCCTGACCCGAACATATATTTGTCTTTACATTTTTGTTCTTATTGTAAAGTCGGTAAATTATAATCGCAATTTCAACTGCGGTGATTAAACCACAAACAATACCTAAGAACCATAAAATATATGTAAGCAACATTTTTGTCACCTCTTATACATAATATGGATTTGGTTTGAAAAGTAAAATCAAGAAGTCTATTACCCAACCGACTCCAAAGAGACCTGCTGTACAGAGCCAAAGAATACCAGTACCAACTTTTCCTTCGTAGAAACGGTGTGCACCAAGTCCACCGAGGAAGAAACATAATAAAAGGGCAACCCATTTATTTTTCATTCTTCCGCCAGCCATGCCTGCATTTACATTTGTGTTTGTATTGTTGTTTGAATTGTTAATCACAATATTTGGCTGTGATGATTCAGCCGATTTTAATTCTTCAACTTGTCTACCACATGCAGTACAAAGTACCGCTGTCATTGGTATCTTTGCTCCGCAAAATTTACAAAATTTTGTTTCTTCTTCCATAAAAATCCTCCTACGATTTTTATTAATTTATTATGAAAAAATGTTGGAGGATTTTCTTATTAACAATAAGCGGGCCAGTGGCCCGTCCGCCTAACTATGCACTTAAACGGTTTTGCGGCTCGACCGCAAAATCCGATTTGAAGCGCATGTTATGTGCTATTTTTTTAATCATATAATTTAACTATATCAGCTCTCTTTGCATTTTTTAATAACTCAAAAAAATAATCTTCATCAAGTGTATTGTCTTTCAGAAAAGCATTATGGATTGTTTCAAATATTTCCATGTTTTTTAGAAATAAACCATTTTGCGGTGAAACGAAATATACAGTTTTTAAAAGTGTACGAATTTTTACTTCAGTATCATCACTATTTATTTGAATTCTTTGTCCATCAATTATGGTCCACCCATTATCATATTCAGGTCTAGAGATAATTTTATCCTTATAGTAACAAACTTCTTCATCTTCATAGATATTTTCTGATGGAGATATTACGGATTCTTGATTTTTTGTAATAATCATTATAAGAGATCCGCCAGGATAAATTCCAAGTCTAAAAATAATTAACTTCTCGATTTTCATTTCATACCAATCAAATGAATATGTTTCATTGGTACTATTAAAAGATATCTTTTTTATATTTAAATCTGAATGACCTTGTGAAATCCAAAGAGATAATCTGTCACAATTATTTTGTAAAAAAAGAATTATATCATCAATTTCATTTCTTTGTGAAATACTTTTTATGCAAGGCATTGATGCACTAACTTCAAAAGTATATTTAAAAATTATTTCATCAAATAACTCCGTGGTCTGAATAGCATGATAATATTGTTTTTCAAAATCTTTTTGTTTAGAGAGTTTTTTTTGATATGCAGTAATAGCATTTTGAATTTCTGTAAAATTCTGAAACCTATCATTAGGATTCTGTGATAATAATTTACTGATGATTTCGTTATAAATAGGTTGTTTGAATTTTAAATCAATTGTTTGAAATCCTCTAATTGTTGTTTGATGAACTAGCCAATACAATATTTGCCCAAAGGCATACCAATCCGCTGCCGGAGTTATTTCGTCAATATTCTTATCAGCCTGTTCAGGGGCAGAAAATGAATAATTTCCAAGTCTATCTGAAGGTTTCGTTTCAACAAGTTTTATATATTTTTCTTTATCAAAGGAAGCTATGTCACAATCTCCAATCAACAATTTCCCATTTAGCAGAAATAAATTTTGTGGTTTTAAATCTCTATGAATGATTTTCAAATTATGCATTTTCTCAATTTTCTGTCCTAGATCGTTGAAAATATTATACCATAATTCAAAAGTCATTTCTTTATCTTTTACATATGAAGAAAGAGTGTATTCTGCATGCGGCATTATTGTGAAAGGAATACACAACTCTTCTGAAATATTAATTGTGTAAAAATATACTTGTGGCATAAATATATTTGAATCGTGAACTATTTGAAGATTTATAAATGTATGTTTAAATCTTTTATATGCTGAACTTTCTTTATCTGATATATTTTCCAAAAATAATTTTATAACAAATTTTCCGTTATAATTTTTCAATTCAGCCTCATGTACAATTGCAGTTCCTCCTGAATTTACTCTTTTTCCAATTATTATGTTTGTTAAAGGTGTTCTGATTTCAGGATTTGCTTTAATGTAATTATTCACGATGGAGTCAATTTCCATTTTTTTATTCCTTTTTTTATATTACTTTGCGCCCCAATGAGGGCGTCCACATAACTAGGTTTTAAACAGCGCACGGCTTGACCGTGCGTCTGCTTTGAAAACCATGTTACATGATTTATTTTATAACATCCATTTTATTGGGGATGTCAATTATTATAATTTATAATTACTTTTTTTATTCTTATAAAAAAGTAACATCAAGCTTGACTTGATGTTACTTTCACTTTTCTATTTAAAATCATCATCGTCATCATCCCAGTCTGCGGACATTTGTGCATCTTTTTGTGCTTTCATAATATCCAGAGAAGCATTTGCAGATTCTAGAAAAAGAGAAAGGCAAACTGGGCATATTAAAATTTTCTTTGAGAATTTAAAACCTAATCCTTTGTAAGAAAAACTGAAATCTTTTTCTTGAATATTAAGATTTTGTTGATATCGTGAATTATAGTTTCCCGAAATTCTCTGGAATTCACTTTGATTATTTTTTAATTGTGTGATTCCAGAATCTATACTTTCAGGAGTAATCTCTTTTTCTACAAAAAAAGTTTTTATATTTTCAAGTTTTTCTTTTTTCTCTAAAAGTCCTTTTTTCTTGTATTCATTGTTTCGAAGTTCATGTGAATAACGACTTTCTATCGGTTCTGATAAAAATTGATTTATTACTTCTTTTACAGTTCTAAAATTTCGGCTACCATATTTTTTATAGTATTCCAACACGATATTTAAATTGGGCTCGAGTTTTATAAAACTTGAACTATTTTCTAAAACTGCATTTAGAGTCATGTTAGAATATTCTTCTTGTATATTCTTTACTTTATTTTTGTCTTCGTCTGTAAAACCAAGTTTTTCTTTTGTGATATCAACAATTGATTTTTCAATTTTTTCACATTCAGAAATTTCATGTTCAACAGTTTTTAATAATTCTTCTTTTTCTTTAATGAAGAATTCTTCTGTATTTTTACAAAACCAGCATTTTCTTTCCATATCTTTTCTCTTATTCTTTTTCTATATATTCACCGGCATAATCAAGAACACATTCACAGCCGTATAATTTATGCTTACTTGCAAAACCAATACCTGTAGTGCTGAAATCTTTGTTCATTATATTTTTTCTATGACCTCTGCTTTTAACACCATCATCAATTAAAAGAGTTACTACTATTTCTCTTGCAGATTTTGAGCCATAAGATATATTTTCTCCAGCAGTTTTATAAGAGCCATAACGTTTCATTCTTTTGAATGGGTCACTTCCATCTGTTCCTGTATGGCCAGTTTTATCGGTTAAACTTTGTGTAGAAGCATGATCTTTTGCTGCAAGGGTAAGACCTTTTGAAGGAAGTAAAACAGGAAGGGCTTTTTGATTGTTCATGAATTTTATACATTCATTTACAACAGTTACACCTTCATTAGTTTGCAGATTTCCATTATACAATTTACCATTAAATTTTTTGACTCTTGGTTCAATATATAATTCAGAATATTTTTTCGGATTTGAACGAGCCATGTTCATTTCAAGAACAACATCTTTTTCAATATCGTCCATATAATCAACATCACGCGCTGTATCCAGAATAGATAAATCCCAGATTGTTGTATCAATGTTTTCACGTTTATATTTTGGAGTTGAAATTTTTGTTCCTTTTGAATCAGAAGTTTCTTCAGATTTTTTGTCTCCAGAAAATAAATCTGAAATTGAATCACTTATACTGTCTAAAGTTTCGCATGAAGTAAATAGAATTAGAAGAGGCAATAAAACCAATATTAATTTTTTCATTTTTCCCCCTACGAGCGCCCCAATGAGGGCGTCCATGTAACTACGCGCTTAAACGGTGGCGGGCTTGACCCGACAGCCGATTTGAAGCGCATGTTATGGCTTAAATATTTCTTATACAAAATTAGATTTCTTAATACATTTCTTTTAAGAAGCAACGCTTCTTTTTTTATATTTTCAAGCGGCGTAAAGCCGCGTATTACCGCTACCTGCTTCGCCATAAAGTTCAATTTCATTTCATAAAGCAACTTGGCCTTGCTTGAATTTCTAATTTATTTTTTCAAAATAGTAATTGTCATTATCTCCGTTTCTATATGTAACAAAATATTTAGTTCCGCTACTGTTCTTTTTTGCAATTCCATAAGATGCTTCTGCAAGATTTAATGCATCTGTAACCCACAAATTATTAAGAGTTTCATATGAAGAAGAATATTCTGTTATTAAAGTATTTCCATTCCAAGTTATATTTTTCCCATGGGCTTTTGCAAAAGAATCATAACGTTGTTTATTTTGAGAATCCATTTCTGTCTCAGATTTATGTTTTTGTGATGTTGTAATTATATATCCACCAGTAACAGTTAATTCTTGTATATCAACTATTTTTAATGATAAGAAAGCGTAAGTAAGGCTATCGTTTCCTAATGTATATGTACTTTCTATCGGTTGATGAGATTTTCCCACATATATTTTCTTAAAAATCCAATTTCCATCACCAAGATTGACAGAAGATGTTGAAATAGATGTCTCCGATATATCAAACAGACCATTGTAATCTAATGTTGAATTGTAATCTGTACTATAAGTACCATAAGTCTGTGAACAACTTGAAAGTAAAAAAAATACAAGAAAAAGGATACAATAAATCTTATTTTTCATTTTTCCTCTTAAAAAGCAGCCCAGTGGGCTGTCGCCATAACTACGCGCTTAAACGGTGGCGGGCGCAGACCCGACATCCGATTTGAAGCGCATGTTATACGTATTATTTTATCATTTCAGAGGAACAATCCTCTCTTATTTTTTCTATTTCTCTTAATTCATCTTTATTACAAGTGATTAACTTTAATTCAATGTCTTTTGGAAAACGACCACCTTGTTGTTCTTTTTTTATTTTTTCATACATTGTTTTACCTAGAAATATTAATGCCTTCTTCTTACATTTAACTCCTGAAAGCATTAATGCATCTGCTTTGATTTTCAATAATTTGCCACTTCCAGCCTTTCCATTTTTTGTTTTATATTCTGAACATGACAAGCATTGTACTTCAATAATTTTCCCTTCTTTCTTTATTACTACATCACATTCAAAAAATCCACAGTTTCCCCAGTTTGACAATGGAACTTTTTCTTTTAAAACTTCACATCCTTTATATTCACTTTTGCTAGATAATTTCTTTCGATATTTTTCTTCAATTTCTAGAAAGTAGGATGTGTTTGCCATGGTTATTTCTCACTTGGAAAAACATAATACTTTATTTTGTTTTCTATTATTTCAGATGCAACTTTTATTTTTTCTCCACCAATAATTATATTTCCTTTTATAATATCATTTAGATTTACATTTATTAAAGACCCTGAATTTAAATCTTGAATTGCTGAATAAATATAATCAACTGCATCTCCATAGAATGTAATAGATCCTTCTATAACATTTATATTTTTGCTGCTACCTTCATAAAATCCATTACATTTTGAGTTATTCAGACTGAAAGAATATATATTTTTATATAACAATGTTCCTGAAATGTTGTTTCCAACCGACGTAAAAATTGAAGCATCGTTATTTTCTGCATTTATTTTCGTTTGAATTTTATATTTTAATATAACTTCTTTATTAAGTGAATTTTGCACAAAAAATTTAGCACTATCGAGATCTATTTCAACAGTTGTATAATTACTGGTTCCCCTTAACAATTTTTTGTTTTCTGTTCTATAATCAATTGTTGTTCCATATTCTGCATAGATACTCGTAAATGATTTACTGTCCCAACTCAGTTTTAATCTGTCATTTTCATAATCATAAATTTCTACGAATGTTTCGATGTTGGATGAATCTGTAGAAAGCGAATATTCAATCTTATACAAAACATCGGTTTCTTTTTTTAAAGCTACATCTGTAACTGTATATATTTTTAATAATTCTACATCTTCTTTGGAATTACAATTATTTAACTCTTCAAATTTTACAAATTTTTTACCAAGTCTATTTTTTGCGGATGTAACAAAAGAATTAGAATTTGAGACCTGTGTAGATAAACATGAACTAAATACAAATAAAAGTAAAATATTAAAAATGAAAAAACACTTTTTCATTTCTTCTCCTCCGAAAGCGCCCCAGTGCGGGCGTCCGTATAACAACTGGTTGTACCGCAGGCAGCTTGACTGCCTGTCGGCTACGAACCTTTGTTAGACTGTTTTATATTCACATATTCGTAATAATTTTATTTGCCTTTTTTCTTTTGGACAAAAATACTATTACATATATTATACATACAATTAAATAATAAAAAAGAAATATTATACAAATGATAAAATTTGGAAACATCCAGAAAGAAGCAAGAAAATATATTAAAGCATAAGTAAAAATATTTTCTTTTCTTATTTCTCCATTTTTACTTATTTCTATTGGATGCATAAAACTTGTATCAAGGAATCCGAATGTAAATATTTCTATGTTTTTATCGAAATCGAAATTTCCAATATATAAACTATTATCAGGATAACCGTTAGAAGGAAATATATAATCTAAATTATTATCAATTACTTTTTTTATTTCTTCATTATTTAGTTTATTAATATCAGGAATCTTATCAGCAGCTATTAAGCCTCCGAGTATAAAACCGCCACTTCCTTGGAAATCAGAAATTATATATGTATTATTTACTAAATAAATATCATATGAATTTGTGACTTGTCTTATGAGAAATTTATTACTTTTTTCATAACTAAAAATTTTTGGAAAAATTAAAAGACCAATTAATATAAATCCAAGGATGAACTGATTTAAAACAAATATTTTTTTTATCATTTACTTTATACCTTATCTTTCAGCAAGCTTGACTTGCTGAAAGATATTCTTTTTTATTGCTTCTTTGCTTTTCTATAAAAAAACTTCCTTGCTAGCTTTAATTATTTCTGCTTCTTCGTCCTAGCCCTAAAATTCTTTTTCTAAAATCACGCCAGTGGCGTGTCAGTCTAACAACTGGTTGTACCGCAGCGGGCCTGACCCGCTGTCGGCTACGAACCTTTGTTATGTGAGATTCACGCAGGAATGAGTTGTTTGTATTCCATGATGGCAACTTCTTGGCCGGAAGAAAAACATTGTTCTGCTCGTTTATAAATATCCTGTGCGGTTTCTTCGTCTAAATAATATTCTCCGCAATCATCACAAATCTGGGCAGGGACATTACGGAAAATTACTGTGGCATTTCCTCTTGTTAAAACAACTTGAGTAAATCCTTCTTTCATTTCTCCAAACTTACAAATAGGACATTTCATATTTATCTCCTTTCCGTAAAATCATCTGACCATTTTAATGCATCAGGTTCATATACAGTAATTACATATTCGGTGTCATTTTCTGAATTATATGCAGAAACAACATGAACAGGTCTTTGGCCATCAAATCCAAGAATAAGACGACTTGGATATGGTGTGTCATCTGGATAAGACTTTATAACAGTTCCGTTTTCTATGACAGATTTTATCATTTCCGGCGAGAATCTTCGTTCTGCCATTCGTTTAAAAACATGTCCCGAAAAAGAAAAGTTCACTACATCCTCCAGTCTATATTATTAATTAATTATAACATATTTTTTGTTTTTTAGTTTAAAATTTGAATTGTAACTCAAAAAGTATATTTTTAATCACTTAAAACTGCATCTACCAAACTCATTGTATATGTCTGTGTTGTAATTCCATCAAATATGGTTTTATTGTTTTTAATATCAAATACTTTATAACAGACCGTCCAGTTATAGCCGAAAAGGCCATTGCGGATAGAATCTTTTATGGGACTGATACAAAGCGGAACTAAGAAATAATCGTCAGATAGAAGAATCATATGGCCTGCCATTGCTTGATACCTTTGTTTGAAAGAACATGTAATTTCTTCAGAAGTCATTAAATCAAATATAACACAGCTGTTTGCGTCTCGTTCCCAGTATGATATATTTCCAACCTTGATAACAGCGGCTCCTTCCCGGATTATTTTATTGTTATACTTTGCGCCAGGATAAGACCATCCTAACTGATTTTTATTTATCTGAACTTCTCCTGTTGAACGATTAAGCACATAATATCCAGAATCTCCAACAAATCCACCATCGACATAAAAATAGATGAAATTATCGTCGGCATATAGATCGTCGATATATCTGTGCTCCCAGCCATATTCCGGACTCTTACGGAAATCTTCCAGTTCATAAAGTTTTTTTATCTGTTTTGTTCTTGAATCATATTCATAGAGAATGTGAGGCTCAGGACTTTTTTCACAATCTTCACACCAGAAAAATGTATTTTCCGTAAAAGCTGTGAAGTAATATATTTCCTGCTCAAATTCAAATAAAACAGTTTCTGTGTTAGTGATATAATTAAGTCTGATTACTCGATACAGGTTATCAATTTGTTCTGCAAATAAAACAGAATCTTTGTTGTTCCTGTCAAATCTTATTTCCAGGATTTTTCTATCGGTTAAGCACTTCAAATCAGAAAGTAATTCTTCCCCTTTATAAATTGAATAATTGCTTTTTTTGAACAAATAAATAATAGAAAAATTCTTTACATCTTTTTTCCCACTGGCAAATATGAAATTTATTAATGAAGTAAATAAAAGTAAAATACAAACTATTTTTTTCAACTTTTTCCTTCCTAAACAAGCGCCCCAGTGCGGGCGTCCACATAACAACTGCTTAAACCGCAAACCGGCTTGACCGGTTTGTCGGCTTTGAAGTGAATGTTATGTGATTATTCTATTAACAGTTTTATATAATCTATAACAGAATTTATTTCTTCATCAGTTGCCTTTTCTATAAAAGTACAATTTCTTTGGTTATAATCGAGGTTCTTTATCTGGTCACTTAAAATACAGCCATTTATAGAATGCTTGTCTAATACAATTTCAAAGGGATAGCCTTTTACATGGCTGGTAATAGGGCAGAATAAGGCAAGACCAATTTTCTGATTATACTTTTTCTGAGAAACACAAATTGCCGGGCGGCGACCTTTCTGCTCATGTCCAGCTTGCGGGTCAAAATCAAGCCACACTAAATCACCTTTTTCTGGAACATAATTTGAATTTACCATTCTTCCTTACCTACCGAACTGCCTGTTGATATTTCTGAATGAATATTTTCTGGAGTAACCATAGCCAGCATATCATCAAGAGTTTTTTTCTGCGGAAGGATTATCATCTTTCCTTTTTCAGCGATTACTTCTATTTTGCTTCCACTCTTTACGTTGTTGTCTTTTGCCCAAAGTGACGGAATTCTAAATCCGAGGCTGTTACCCCATTTCTGAACTACTGCCTGCATAATGTACCTCCATATTTTTAGTATATACATTGTATATTCTTTTTGTCAAGTTACAAAATCCAAGAATACAGAAAACTGTTGTTTTTGTATTAATTTATATCCCATTTTTTTGTATAAGAATGATAATATAGAGCTTCTCCAACTGATAAGTCAAAATATATTTCATAATCATTATCTGAGATTCTATCGTACCAGAAATGAATTCCTTTGTATTTTGTTCCAATTCCGCCCCACAGCTCATTTGGATCTAAGCCCAAATCAATGAAAGAAGCAGGGGTTTTCCCATTAAGGTCTTTATAATTTTCTATTTTTTCTATAATTTGATTTCCTATTTTTTTAGCATGTTTTTCATAACCATGTCCCAGATTCCAATAAAGAAAAAAGATTATAAGTGATAAAATAAGTAAAACAATGAAATTTATAATTATTTTCTTTATTGTTTTGATTTGTACCATTTTTTCCTCCAAATGCGCCCCAGTGCGGGCGTCCACATAACTACTGGTTTAAACTGCAACGCGGCTTGACCGCGTTGTCAGATTTGAAACCAATGTTATGCTTTCTTATTTCTTGCTCGGAATTTTATATTCCTTACATTTTACCTCAAGATTCTTAAAATCATTACAACGCTGACTCAGCTTAGATTTACCATCATTTATCATTTTGTGATTATAAACGTCTTTTGCATTATTTATAATCTGTTCTGTCTTTTGTTTAATGATACGATATTCGGCTCTGACAAGATTTCGGTAATGCTCGTTTTTTATGTTTCCAATCTTAACTGACTTACAAAGGTTTAGTGGAGCCGGAAACATATTGTTTAGATTTATAACAGCGTAAATTCCAACTTTTATAAAATCTACAGTTTCGCAAAGTCGTTTATGTTTTGGCTTGAAAGATGAAAGCGGGGCAAAATACTTAAACCCATTTATTTCAAGAATTATACCAATATATTTGCGAGAAAAATCCTGAGTTATCTTTTTATTCTTAAAAAGATGTTCTTCAAAGTTTGAAAGATATTCTATATAAGATGAATCAATTTCGTAGATTTCTAAGTTTGCCATATAAAAAAAGCGCCGAAGCAATAAAAACTGCTCCGGCCGTATAAATTTCGCGATTAAAGGCGCGATATCCTTATGGCTTTAATATAACATAGTCCAATTCAGAAATCAAGTACTATTTTCTACCACCATTAAGTATTCGGAAAATAGGAGAACAAATTTTATTTAGCAAGATACCGAAAATAGTTCCAAAAAGAATTGTCAGCAATGCTGCCAGTAAAAATTGAAAGAGGCAAAGAATACCATGCAATGGAATTATTCTTTGTGTAACTTTGTTAATACTTGTACCAAGGAATGGCGTATGAACTGCATAAAGAAAAAATGAATATCCTGCTAGATATTCTAATTTACCATAAAGATTTTGATGTTTTATAAAAATTGCTGAAAGTTTCAAAAAGAACAAGCATGATAGTATTGTTTTTACAAAACTAAAATTGTATTTGCCTTCAAGCAATAAATCAAATAGAATTGTCAAGGCTAAAAGAACGGTGTATTCATAAGTTTTAATTTTATCTGCAATTTTAAAGAATGATATTTTATATGTTGCAAAATAATATCCAGCAGTGTAAAAGAATAAGGCATTTGTATTTACAAAGAAAACAGGGATTCCTTTTAAAGCTAAAACAGAAACAAAAATTAATGTCCAACCAGGAAGTCTTCTACATAGAAATTTAAGAACAGGAGACAAAACAATTAATATTATAAGATCTCTTATAAACCAGAACTGATAAACTAGAGGTGTTTGTAATCCTTCACCAAGATTATGGTAGGTAAATATTTTAATCCAATCTAAAACTTTCCAATTTCGTACAATATTTATTGGATTCTGAAAATATGGAGCTGTCTGAGGAATTGACTGCGCAATAAAATATAGTATCACCGTTATTACAGTCCAAAGAATATAAGGTAAAAGCAATGATTTACTTCTTTTCTTCAAAAGAGTTGGATATGAATCGTTTTTTGAAAACTGCAAATATGAAGCAAATAGGAAAAACAATGGTACGGCAGCTCCACCAAGTGTACTACAAATAAAATTCTTAAAAACTTCTATCCATTTGGGTTGGATAAAATCGTAATGATAATAATTCAATGCATCATCCGGAGTTAGATTTGCATGTATGAACACGACAAATACAATTAGCAAAAAGCGTAGGCTTGTAATTCTTTTTGAATCTTCTTCTGAAATCTGAAAAGATTGTTTTTCAGCAATTTGAGTTTCCATTTTCTTTTTTCCTTTTTTTGTAGTTTTGGAGAAAATGTTAAACTCTAAATTTCTATTTTTTAATTTTTTAAAAACCACGCCAGTGGCGTGTGAGCATAACTACGCGCTTAAACGGTGGCGGGCGCAGACCCGACATCCGATTTGAAGCGCATGTTAGGGTGTGATTAATTCATAGCGAATTGAGATTTTGGTGTGAATTCAATTTTCAAATTCATCCCCAGACCTTCAGCTAATCTTTTCAATATTTTAATTGTAGGATTACCAGAGCCATTTTCGATTTTACTTATATCTGATTGAGCAATTCCTGTAGTTTCTGAGAGCTGCTTTTGAGTTACGTTGCAGGCTTTTCTAGCATCTATAAGAGAAGAAATAATTTCATATTCTGGTCCAAGTGCGTCATATTCTTTTTTGAAAGATTCATCTTTCATCTGTTCATTTAATGCTTCGTTTAATGTCATTTCTTTTCCTCCTTCTGCGGATGCTTTGCAAGATAATCCTTGCGATATTCTTTTGCCCGATCAATTTCTCCTGGTGGAGTTTTTTGTGTTTTCTTTCGAAAACCATGTGTTACAATTATTTTGTTTCCAACAAAGAAAAAATACAGATTTCGTACAATATTTGTACCTTGTTTTGTTCTTAATTCAAAGATTCCATCATCAAGATGTTCTGAATAAGGTAATCGAAGTTCTGTACCTTTTTCTTCCAATAACTTTAAATCACGGAAAGCTTTAGCTCGAAGCTTGACTTCGAGCGTGTTGAGGAAAACCAGACATGGCTTTTCGCCATTTTCCTTTTCATAAAACTCTACCGTAAATTTATTTTCCATATTTTAATAATATAGGATAAAACCTATATTTGTCAACAAAAAAAGGCGGGCTCGACCCGCCGTATACAAACAATATAGATATTTCTTTCTCTATATATTGCTATCAAATTTTTCTTTTAACAGTTCCTGTACCTTTATATCAGGTAAGCCAATAGTATATAAATAGCCTAGAAAACCTAGCCAAAAGCAAATTGCAAAAATGTGCTTTTCTTTAGCATTATATCCTTTTAATTCAGCGATTTCACACATTTTTTTTGCCATAATAAATAAAATTGCAATTAGTAAAATGATGAAAGCTAAACAAATAATAATTCCTGTTTCATCAAAATTTGATACAGGACCAGCAGCTTGAGCACTTAATACATTTAATGATAATAATGCTGTAATTAGAAAACAAAAAAGTTTCTTTTTCATAAAATCCTCCAACGATTTTATCTTTTTATATGAAAAAATGTTGGATGATTTTTCTTATCAACGATAAGTGCCGCGAAAAGCGCCATCAACCTAACAACTGGTTGTACCGCAGCGGGCTTGACCCGCTGTCGGCTACGAACCTATGTTAGGTTGCATTATCCCATAGCTAATTGATTTTTTGGAATAAATTCTACCTTTAAATTCATGCCGAGACCTTCTGCAAGGCGCTGGAGTAATTTTATTGTAGGATTCCCGGAACCATTTTCAATTTTGCTTATATCAGACTGAGCAATTCCTGTAGTTTCTGCAAGTTGTTTCTGTGTTATATTACAAGATTTCCTTGCATCAATTAAAGAGGAAATAATTTCGTATTCAGGAGCAAGAGCCTCATATTCTTTTTTGAAAGATTCATCTTTCATCTGTTCGTTTAATGCTTCATTTAATGTCATTTCTTTTCCTCCTTTTGCGGATGATTTGCCAGATAATCTTTACGATATTCCTTTGCCCGATCAATTTCTCCTGGTGGAGTTTTATCGTTTTTTTTTCTAAACCCGTGCGTCACAATTATTTTACTGCCTACAAAGAAAAAATACAGACTTCTTATTATATTATTTCCTTGTATAGTTCTTAATTCAAAAATCCCGTCATCAAGATGTCTTGAATATGGTAAACGAAGTTCTGTTCCTTTTTCTTGCAGAAGATTTAAATCCCTAAAGGCCTTAGCTCGAAGCTTGACTTCGAGCGTATTAAGGAAATCGAGACAAGGCTTTTTACCTTTTGCAGTTTCATAGAATTCAACTGTGAACTTGTTTTCCATATTTTAATAATATAGGTTAAAACCTATATTTGTCAAGAAAAAAAGGCGGGCTTGACCCGCCGTTTATAATTCAATTAGATAGATATAATTATTTTGAGATTTTCATTTCTATGTTATTTACAGAATTTTTTATCGCTGAAATATCGGTATCAAAGTCACTTTCTGATAACATATAATCAATGCTATCGGATTTTTTATAAAGTTGTTCTAAATATTTAAGAATTCTAATTATATATATAGATAAAATCCCAAAACACATTAAAATGACACCTATTAATGCCCATAAAGCTTTTACAGTTTGCTGAATAGCTCCATTTGGACCAGAAAATAAACTAATTGCCAATACAATTCCACCAATAACAATTTGAACAATTCCAATAATCATGTTTTATACTCCTAATATATTAATACTGTTGGATGATTTTCTTATCAACGATAAGTGGCGCAGTGCGCCATCAACCTAACTACGCGCTTAAACGGTTTTGCGGCTTGACCGCAAAATCCGATTTGAAGCGCATGTTAGGTTTTATCTATCTACTTTAGTTCCTTTATAGACATAGGTAGTATAGATTCCTGTGTCTTTATCATAACTATTAAAAACGACTGATGCAAATCCTCCGTTTTTCTCAGGTATGAATGTA
>JAFZLJ010000108.1 GCA_017551545.1 Treponema sp.
ATGTTTCTATTAATATTCCTTTCTTTGCCGCGAGTGCAGGATTGGATCATTTACTCTGGATTGCCACGCTTCGCTCGCAATGACGGGAAGCGGGCGTTACGGGCGGCGTTTGAGCCCGTTGGGTGGGGTAGACGAAAAGCTTTGCTTTGAGGCGTAGGGCGGGGCTCCGCCCTCCTTATCATTCTACAAAATTCCAGCTGTATTCTATTTCTTTGCGGGGGGCGTTTTGGGGTTTGATGCCGTAGGTGCCGGAATTGGCTTTGGCTTCTTTGATGGTGACTTTGTCAAAATAAATGGTGCCGTTGTACATGCCTGTCATTTGCATGGAACCATCCATCTTGCCGCTGTTGAACATGTCGGCCTGGGTAATCATGTCGCCGGTAAAAAAGACCAGATTATCATCGCTGTAGTTCTGGTATGTCATTGTTGCAAGTCCACCAATGCCTTTGATTTTTGCATTGTATAAAAACTTTCCGGACTTGTCGCCGGTTGTTTCTTCTGTTCCTAGTTTTTTGAATGCACTTGGATTATTCATAAGCGTCATTTTTTTGTAGGATTTTTTTATTGTTGTATTAAAGAAAACATAAAAGGCTTCGTGTGTAAGTGCACCCCAGCCGGTTGAAACATTTGATTTTTGTTCAGGTGAAGCTGTCTGTAAGTTTTCTTTTCCAAGAACTGCCTGATAGTAATATTTTGTACCTGGCTGCATTGGAGTTGCATCATATAAATTAAAATATTCTGAGTTTGGCTGCATGGAATCTATAACAAGTGTAAAAGGTCCTGCTGCATTTGAAGAACGGTATATTTTTACATAAAGAGTGCGGTCTGCAGATTCTACTGTAACAGTAAGCCGTACCGGATATATTCCGTTATCTGAAGGGGTAATAACTGCTTCTTCGTATTCGGTGTAATATAGTTCCTGACTTGCCTTTAGTTTAATTGAGGCTTGTGCAAAAAGGGGGAGGGTTAGAAAAAGGATTATTATATAGAATAGAATGTATTTTTTCATATTCGTGCCTTTTAAATTATGGATTGCCGCGTCGCTACGTTCCTCGCAATGACTTAAGTATATTATAATGCCATTTTTTCACTACCGCAAATTCAAAATCAATGGTATAATTACTTATTATGAATGAACCTTATATCAAAGTTTTTATATTGTTTACTATTGTTGGTCTTATTGTTGCCTGGCTCAGTGTGCACATTCTTTTGTGGCTATTTTGGATTCTTGTTAGTCTTACAATCAGTCTAAAAAAAGAATATGAAAAGCCTTCTAAGTTTTATAACTGGGCATTTGTTCTGTGGTACCGCTATATAATCAGGGTGGCAAGAATAAAGCTTTATGTTACCGGGCTTGAAAAGATTCCTTTTGGAACCCGCTTCCTGCTTGTTTCTAATCACTGCTCAAAGTTTGATAATTTTATTCAGTGTGCCGTTCTTAAAAGAACTCAGATTGCTTATGTTTCAAAGCCTGAAAATTTTAAAATTCCAATCGGCCGTCATTTTATGAGACGCGGTTTTTATATTCCTATTGTTCGTGGAAATCCTAGACAGGGGCTTGAAGCAATCTTGCGTGGAATTGATTTAATTAAGAGCGACAAGGTTTCTGTTGGAATTTATCCGGAAGGTTCAAGAAGTCAGGATGGTCAGCTGCAGGAATTTAAACCTGGTGCTTTTAAGATTGCAGAAAAAGCTAAGTGTCCTGTTGTAGTTGTTTCTATGGGTGGAACTCAGAATATAAGTAAGAACTTCCCTTGGAAAAGAACAATTGTTCATATGGATATTCTTGATGTTATTCAGCCTGATGTCTGGGAAAGCAAAGGCACTGTTGAAGTTTCGGAATATGCACATAATCTGATTGCTAAAAATCTTGGAATGCTTGATGCGGCTTCGTAAGGGACAAAAATGATTTATATTTTTCTGAATAAACTTTCGAATAACGGAAAAGCTTCGGCAGCGCAAAGTGAACTTGAAAAAATATTTGCCGGTGAAGAATTAAAGTTTATTGATATTACCGGCATTACAAATGCTGCCGATTCCTGCAAAATGCTTAATGATAACGACAAGATTATTATTGCAGGCGGCGACGGAACTTTGAGTCGTTTTGCAAATGATATTTATGAGCTTAGGCTTAAACAGGAAATTTATTTTTATACCTGTGGAAGCGGCAACGACTTTTTAAACGATATCCGTGAGCGTGTTGAAATTAAAAATAACCTTATTCCAATGAATGCCTTTCTGGAGTCACTTCCGGTTGTTACTGTAAACGGGCGGCAGCATTATTTCTTAAATGGAATTGGTTATGGAATAGACGGCTACTGTTGTGAAGAAGGTGACCGTATACGACGCAATTCCGACAAAAAGGTAAATTACACTGCAATTGCTATAAAGGGCCTGCTTGGTAAGTTTAAGCCTCGTAATGCAACTGTTACTGTAGACGGCGAAACTCGTGAATATAAAAAGGTATGGCTTGCGCCAACAATGATTGGAAGATTTTTTGGCGGCGGTATGATGATTACCCCTGAACAGGACAGACTTAATACTGAGCATGTTGTTTCCAGTTGTGTTGTTCATGATTCTTCAAAGCTTAAGACACTTTTGATTTTTCCTAAAATTTTTAAGGGAAAGCATGTTTCGCATACAGAGATTGTTGATATTAAACTTTGCCATGAAGTTCGTGTAGAGTTTGATAAGCCTTGTGCTCTTCAGATAGACGGTGAAACATATCTTGATGTAAAGTATTATTCAGTTAGTTATCACTAATTTACGTGGAGCGCTTCAATGTTATTCATATTCGACATGGGTGGTGTAGTAACCACAACATTTTTTCATTCCGGCAAGAGCCGATTTTTTGAAAAGCTTGCTGTAACAGCAGAAGAATTCGATGCTTTTGCCGCAAAGGCAGATTTGCACGCACTTGATATAGGCCAGATTACAGTGAGCCAGTTCTGGAAAAACTATAATGAAGTAATTGCCCGCGAACGTCTGGATCTTCCCCGTGCCGAGTTTGATTTATTCAGACTATATTTTCATCCAAAGCGCAACGAAGGAACTGTTGCCTTGATAAATGACCTGCGTAAAAATCACCGTGTAGTCTGCGGCACCAACACAATAGATAGCCACTGGGAAAACCACTGCGAGCGCGGAGATTATTCATTTTTTGACCAGACCTATGCCTCAAACAAAATTGGTATAGCCAAGCCCGACACAAAGTTCTGGCAGACAATCATGATGGCAGAGGGCTTTACGCCGGAGGAAACTTTTTTTACAGATGACAGACTTGATAATGTTGAAGCGGCTAGGGCACTTGGTATAAACGCTGTCCAATTTACTACTGCAGAAGAATTGCGAAAAGAATGGGCAAAGTTCTGCTAATTACTTCGTCATTGCGAGGAGCGTAGCGACGTGGCAATCCATTATGAAAATGCATGCTAATATGTGGATTGCCACGCTTCGCTCGCAATGACGATGCTTTATGTACAATGACATAAATTTCAAAAAATGATATTATATAAATATGTCTAACAAAATTTATCCCAGATTATTTCTAAATAAAAATGAAGAAAAAGAAATCCAGCAGGGAATGCCGTGGGTTTTTGATAATGAGATTTCTTATATAAAGCACCGTAACAGCGAAAAAGAAGAATGGAAAAATGAAACTCTGGCGGAATGCACTGTTGAAAATGGAAGTGCTGTAGAGGTTTATTCTAAGGCCGGAGGATTTTTAGGAACCGGTATATTTAATAAGCATTCCAAAATTACTGTGCGAATAATCGGGCCGGAAAATGCGGATGTTATTTTTGCGGACACTTTTGCTTATTATGAAAAAAAGGTGCTTGATGCTTATAACATGCGCCAGATTTATTATTCAAAGGAAGATTCTTACCGTTTGATTTTTGGTGAGGCTGATTTAATTCCAGGACTTATCTGCGAACGCTTTTGTGATGAAAAGGGGAAAGTTATTCTTCTTATACAATTCCTTTCTATGAGCTGTAATGTGTTCCGTAATGAAATACTTACTGCACTTTGCAAGATTTGTAAGCCTGATGCAATTTATGAGCGTTCGGAGGCGGCTGTTAGGGATAAGGAAGGGCTGCCGGAGGTGGATGGGTGGTTGGATTTGGAGAAGGAGGGCTTTCCGGTTGTGGCCCTTCGACAGGCTCAGGGACCCCAAGCTCACGTTCAGGGACCACTGGTGATTGTAGAGAATGGCATTAAGCTTGGAGTTGATATTGTAAACGGACAGAAAACTGGTTATTTCTTAGACCAGAAGTTCAACCGTAGGGCAGCAGCTAGATTCTGTCATGGTAAACGTGTGCTTGATACATTTACTCATACAGGTGCTTTTGGGCTTAATGCAGTTCAAGCTGGGGCGCGGGAAGTTATTTCCGTAGACATTTCACCTGAAGCTGTTGAAATGGTAAATCATAATATCAAGCTTAATGACGCTCAGGATAAAATGACGGCTGTCTGCGCAGATGTTTTTGATCTTCTTAAACAGTACGAAGCAAGCGGAGAAAAGTTTGACGTAATTATTCTTGACCCGCCGGCATTTACAAAATCGGCAAAGATGATAGAAAAGGCATATGGCGGCTATAAGGAAATAAACCTGCGCGCAATGCGCCTGCTCAATAAGGGCGGAATACTTGTTACATGTTCGTGCTCTTACTTTATGGAAACAAAAATGTTCTGCGACATGATTATGCATGCGGCGATGGATAGTCATAAAAAAATCCAGATTCTTGAAAAGTTTGGGGCAGGACCGGATCATCCGGTGCTTGTAGGCTATCCAAAATCTGAATATTTAAAATGCGTGGTGTGCCGTGTCCTCTAATTATAACTGTGTGATTGTGCTTGGGCCTACTGCGGTTGGTAAAACAAGCATTGGAGTTCAGATTGCTCACAAGTTCAACGGCGAAATTATTTCTGCAGACTCGCGTCAGACTTACCGTCACTTAGACATTGGCTCGGGCAAAGACCTTGCTGAATACACTGTAGACGGCCAGCAGATTCCATACCACTTAATTGATATCATCGACCTTCCTGACGAATATACAGTTTATAACTACCAGCAGGATTTTTACCGCGCGTTCAAAGATATTCAAAGCAGGGGAAAGCTTCCTGTAGTTGTTGGCGGAACAGGCATGTATATTGATGCAATTGTGCGAGACTACCAGCTTGTAAATCTTCCGGAAAACTCGGAACTGCACGCACAGCTTGAAGCAACTCCGCTTGAAGAGCTTGCTGCACGCCTGCTTGAGCTCCAGCCGGATCTTCACACAAAAAACGACCTTCAGGAAAAAGACCGCGTTATAAAAGCACTTGAAATTATAGAAGCAAAAAAGGCAGGCTACGACACCACAAGCATAGAACGCCCGGAAATTAAACCTTTCATAATCGGAACAACTCTTGAACGCCCGCAGGTTTGGGAAAATATTTCTATCCGTCTGCGCGAACGTCTTGATAACGGAATGCTTGAAGAAGTTCAGTCAATTCACGACAGCGGAATTACCTGGGAGCGCCTGGAAAAGCTTGGGCTTGAATACCGATATTGTTCTTTATTTTTGCAGGGTGAGTTAAAAACAAAAGAACAGCTCTACGATGAGCTGTTCATTGCCATCCGCCAGTTTGCCAAAAGGCAGGAAACCTGGTTTCGGATGATGGAAAAAAAAGGAGTGGAAATCCATTGGCTTTCTAAGGTTCAGGATAAAAAAGCCAGAATAGAAGAAGCGGTTAAGCTCCTACAGCAACTTTCTCTTTGATTTCTGTAAGGTATCCTGTGCGGATGCAGCTTTCAAAAAGCTCCTTGCTGATATAATCTGTTTTAATATCTTCATAACCGTCCATGTCGCGGAAGATTTTTACAACAAATCCATCTTCCATTTCACGAACGATTGTCATATAGTCCGAAGTTTTTCCTATGCTTTTAAGTGTGTAGCTTTTCATTTAGTTCCTCCCGGTATTGTTTCCAATTACTTTTATTTTCGGTTATAATAAAAAATATGTTAGAAAAAAATGAAAATATTTTATATTTTGACGCACATTTTCATTTAGCAGATTGTATAAGAGATTCCCGTGTCAAGCACGGGAATGACACAACAGATGAATTGTCATTGTCGGACTTGACCCGACAATCTGCGTGGTATGCGTGTACTTGTAGTCATTCACAAGAGGAATGGGAAATTACAGAGAGATTTACCGCCCTTCGACATAGGGAACGGCACTGCGAAGCAGGGCAAAGACAGTCCGATGGACTGTCTTTAGTGAGTCTCCGAGCAGCTATGCTGCGAAGGGCTCAGGGACCCCGAGGCCCACAAATGTATGTCTCTTACGGTCTGCATCCACAGAGCGCGGGACACATCGACGTTAAGGCAAACGCAGACTTTCTGGAGAATCTTTTACAACAGCACAAACTTCACGCAATAGGAGAGGCAGGCTTTGATTATTTCAACGAAGAGTTCCGTGCACAGGCCGCCACGCAGGAAGAAATGTTCAACATTCAGCTTGCACTTGCAGCTCAATATAATATGCCTCTTGTAATTCACTGCCGTAAAGCAAACGAAAAGCTTTTTGAATATGCCCGCCAGTTTAAAAAACTTCCTGCAGTTCTTTTTCATTCGTTTATGGGAATGCCAAACGAAGCACGTTCCCTGCTTGACCGTGGAATCAACGCATACTTCAGCTTTGGAAAACAGGTTTTGAACAATAATAAAAAAGTAATTGCCTGTGTACGCGAGCTTCCGGACTCAGTTCTTCTTACAGAAACAGACGCTCCATGGCAATTCCTCAAAGGCGAAAAATGTACTCATCCTTCAGAAATCAAAAAGGTTTTCGACACCTTCTGCCAGATCAGAAATCAACCGTCTCACGAACTTGAAAACTCTCTCAAAGATAATTTTCTTGATTTATTTTCTTTAAAACAGTAACAAAAAGTATTGAAATTTGTTATATTATTGTTATGGCAAATGATATCAACAAAAAATCAAAACGTTTTTCGATCTATATTTATATTGAATTAATTTCTTCAATTCTTTTTTCATTGTTTACTTTCAGTTATCATCCTGATATTTCGCTTATTGCACTTCCTGTGGCAATAGGTTTTACTGCAATCACAGTATATTTCTGCTTTTTCAGGGTATTGCTCAAAAAGGATGCAACACGCATTCCTGTAATCTTACGCCTTACTCAGTATATTCCGTTTGTATTTTTATTCTGTTTTGTAATTCGCAGGGCAGGAAAATACGGAGTTCCTTACTGGTATGACGTTGTAACTGTACTTTTGTGGTGTATTGTATTCATTTTTTCACTTGTACTTTCACACTGTATGAACGAAAAAAGAATCCTCAAAATCACAGAAGACTGGAACATTCCATATACAAAAAAGAAGAAGCTTACAGGTGCAAAATGGTTTTTGTTTGAAATTGTAGACTGGATTGATGCACTTGCGCAGGCTGTATTCATGGTACTGCTTGTACAGATTTTCCTTTTACAGCTTTATGTAATTCCGTCTGAATCTATGGTACCTACATTCCTTGTTAAAGACCGCGTTGTTGTAACAAAGCTTGACTGCGGACCAAAATTCCCGCTTACAGACATTGGACTTAATGATTTTGCCAAGTATAAAAGAGGAAACATTGTAGTTGTACGAAATCCTCATTACAAAATTGACAGAAAATCAGAAATCAAGACAGTTACTTCGCAGCTTGTTTATATGCTTACATTTATGGCAGTAAACCTGAACACTGATGAATACGGAAATATGAAATATGATCCGCTTGTAAAACGAATATGCGGTGTTCCGGGCGAGCAGCTTGTAATGCAGGATGGTGTTTTATACAGACGAACAAAGGATACTGATGTGTTTGAGCCTGTGCAGGAAGATGCAAAGTTTGCCTGCTGGGATTTGTCTACCTTGAACAGTTCAATTTTGCCAAAAGTAGAAACATTCCCGCTTGCAGGTGTTCAGCCTAACAAAAGCGGTTCAAACCTTTCTACAGTTGTAAAGGCTGCTTCTGCAAATTATCAGACAATGCTTGATTTTGAAGAAAAACGACGCAACTATGACCTTGAAAGTGCTGCATTCCGTGCAAAAGAGCTTGTGCGCACTGTAAAAAACCTTTCTTACGGACAGAACAACAAGGGTAACTTTACAGCTCCTGATTCAATTAATGAACTTGATTTATTTATGAATCAGCCTTATGCCGAAATGGCAAATAAGATTATGAGCTCTGCAGATGCAATCAGTTGGTTTGAAAACTTTATGACCTCATGGATTTCTTCAAAAGATAAAAACCGCGACATTTACTCAGAAAGCAATTTCCGCCTTAATGTAATGACAAAAATGTATTATGGTGAGCTTGTTGCCCGCTGTGTTCATCTGTATAGAAGCGGTTCAACTTCTGATGATATTTCGAACGATTATGCTATCAATGATATTCTTGAAGAAGTTCAGATTCTTGACTGGTATATAAGAGGCCTTCTTGATTCAAGAAACATGCCTGTTTTCCCTGCAAACAATCAGGCTGGGGAAGCACAGTATATTCCAAAGGACTGCTACTTTATGATGGGAGACAACCGCTTTAATTCACTTGATTTCCGTCATTCAGCCGAAGAATTTGAAGCAGCGCTTACTGCAGATGATCCTCTTTCTGTTACTTATACTTCACAGATGGAGCCTCATTATGTCAATAAGCGCCTGATTATTGGTAAGCCAAGCTACAGATTCTTACCTGCAAACCGCAGGGGAACAATTCAGCCTAGATAGGCCTTCGTGAACCCCTAGCGTCCACAACACTGTTTATATTTCTTTCCGCTGCCACAAGGACATGGATCGTTGCGTCCTACCTTTGGCATTGTGCGGCGTACTGTTGCATTTGAGCTTTGTGTTTGCTTCTGCATAGCACCGCTTGCTGCCTGTCTGCGTGCTGTATCTCCGCTGAAGGCTGACTGTGCTGTTCGTTCTGCTGTATTTGCCTGAACTGCGGCACCAAACTGCTGTGCATCTGAATGCTGTGCGTTCATCTGGTTGTTCTGTGCTTCGAGCATGCGGCGGCGGTGTTCTGCAGCTTCAGGTGAAAGCTGAATCTTTACTTTGAATACGCGTGACATTACAGAGTTACGGATTGTATTCATCATTTCGTAGAAAATATTAAAGCCGTCAATCTTATATTCTGTAAGAGGGTTCTTTGAACCGTAAGTACGAAGGCTTACAGCTTCGCGCAGGCCTTCAAGAGTTTCCAACTGATCCAGCCACTTGCGGTCAATAATCTGAACATACTGGTAACGGATAAACATGTTAAAGTTTTCCTTACCTGCAAGCGATTCTTTTTCTGTAATATCGTTCTGGAGCTCTGCAATTACTGCTTCGCGTGTCATGCGTTCTGCAGGCAGCTGAAGTCCAAAGTTGCTGCGGATTGCATCATTAAGCTCTGCAAACGGTGTATTGTCGTTGCGGTTTCTCTTAGCAGCAGCTTCATATTCGTCAAACAAATCATCAACCAGGTCTTTGGCGTTGTTCATTACGCGCTCAGAAAGGTTTTCATCTGCCAGAAGCTGATCTCTCTGTTCGTAAATAACAGAACGCTGCTCGTTCAAAACATCATCATAGTCAAGCAAATGCTTACGGATTTCAAAGTTACGGTCTTCTACCTTCTTCTGGGCGTTTTCAATTCCTTTATTGAGCCATGGGTGATCAATTGGTTCACCAGGTTTCATACCAATACGGCTCATCATAACCTTCATCTTTTCACCACCAAAGAGGCGCATAAGGTCATCGTCCATAGAAATGTAGAACTTAGAGCGTCCTGGGTCACCCTGTCGTCCGGAACGTCCACGCAACTGATTATCAATACGGCGTGATTCATGGCGTTCAGAACCAATTACATACAAACCGCCAAGATTCTTTACTTCTTCGTAGTCTTTCTTCCAGTTTTCCTTTTCTATTGCAAGTGCTTCCTTGTACTGTTCTTCTGTTGCATTTGTACCGGCACGCTTTCTTGCACGGAATTCAGGGTTACCACCAAGCTTAATATCGGTACCACGACCAGCCATGTTTGTAGCAATTGTAACGGCACCCTTAGCACCTGCTTCGGCAATAATCAAAGCTTCGCGTGCATGGTTCTTTGCGTTCAATACTTCGTGGCGGATTCCCTTGCGTGTAAGAAGGGCATCAAGTATTTCAGATTTTTCTACAGAAACTGTACCAACAAGAACAGGCTGTCCTCTGTCGTGTGCAGCTTTAATTTCTTTTGCAATAGCTTCCCATTTATCCTGTTCGTTCAAGTAAACTTCGTCGTTTTCATCAACACGGGCTACAGGAAGGTTAGTAGGAATTGCAACTACATCAAGACCATAAATCTTATTGAATTCGACTGCTTCTGTTGCGGCAGTACCGGTCATACCAGAAAGCTTGTCGTACATACGGAAGAAGTTCTGGAATGTAATAGTTGCCATTGTGCGGTTGCGCTGTGCAATGCGGATATGTTCCTTTGCTTCAATCGCCTGATGAAGTCCGTCTGAATAACGGCGTCCTTCAAGAACACGACCTGTAAATTCATCGATAATCTGAACCTGACCATCTTTTACCATGTAATCAACATCGTTATGGAAAAGCAGGTGAGCGCGCAAAGCCTGTGTAAAGTAGTGAGTATATTCAAAGTTTTCTTCGTCTTCGAGGTTACCTGTAATAAGATTGTGCTTGTGAAGTATTTCATTAATGTGGAGCATACCCTTATCTGTGAAGGAAACGCGCTTTGATTTTTCATCAAGAGTGTAGTCACCTTCAATTGCGGCACGCTGTTCCGGTGTCATAAAGGTTTCATCAGGATATTCACCTGTTTTAGGGTCCTTTGCAACTTCTTTAAGTTCTCCTACATATTTATCAACTTCGTGATATTTGTAAGTATCATCTTCGCCGGCACCAGAAATAATAAGTGGAGTACGGGCTTCATCAATCAAAATAGAGTCAATTTCGTCGACGATACAGTAGTTAAAGCCGCGCTGAACCTTGTTTTTAAGGTCAATCTGCATGTTGTCGCGCAGGTAGTCAAAACCAAGCTCGTTGTTTGTGCCGTAAGTTACATCACAGTTATAAGCCTGGCGGCGGGCATCGTTATCCATGTTCGAAAGGATTGAACCTACTGTCATGCCAAGATATGCAAAAACAGGGCGCATTGTATCAGCATCGCGTTCGGCAAGGTAATCGTTGACTGTTACTACATGGACGCCTTTCCCGGTCAATGCATTAAGGTAAGAAGGTGCAACTGCAACAAGAGTTTTACCTTCACCGGTTTTCATTTCTGTAATCTTTCCCTGATGAAGATTGATAGCACCCATAATCTGTACATCAAAGTATCGTTCACCGCGTACACGGCTTGCTGCTTCTCGTACAAGTGCAAAGGCTTCAGGCAAGATATCATCAAGAGTTTTACCTTCGGCAAGCTCCTTCTTAAAGCGTTCTGTCTGTTTTGGATATTCTTCTGCCGGCAGTGATTTTGCCCATTCTTCTTTTGCATTTACTGCGGCTAAAATTGGTTTAAGTGCTTTTACGTCACGGTCATTCTGCGAACCAAAAATCGCAGTCAGGATTTTATCAATAATCATGCTGTTTTCCTTAAAATTTTATAATTATTCTATTATATATAATATAATACTTTTTTACTACTATATGGAAAAAAAAATGAAATCAATATATAATACTTTTTAATGAAAAAACGAATTAATCATTTTATTAATATATTTATTTTTTTGATATTATTTTTTCTATCATCGTGTGGAAAAAACGGAACTATCCAGTCAATCAGTGAAACTGAGCTTTTTACGCTTAATTATGGAAATTTTGAAGAGCAGCTTAGTGTGGCAGATTTGAATGATGTAGGGAATATTCGTCTTGGAATTGCCATGCGGGACGGATTTTTTTATATTGTAGACGGATATTCTAAGAAAATCATGGAGTTGAACTCATACGGCGATATGCTTTCGCTATTTTATAATGAAGATTCAACTACAAGTGAATTTATAAAAAAAGATCCGGCAGTTGCAGAAAATATCCACTGGGAAATATCTTATCCTTTTGATTATCCGGGACAAATTGCGCTTGATTCTAATAAATGTATATATGCGGTTTGTACAATCCCAAGAACAAGACAGGAACAGGGAGAAGGAGGAATCCTTTATAGTCAGGCAGTACTTCGTATTACCAGAGACGGTTCCAGTGTTGATTATATTGGTCAGCAGGGACCTGGAGGAACACCATTCCCATATATCCGTAAAATATATACAACAGAAAAAGATGAGCTTGTTGTAGTAAGTAATTCTACAGACGGTCTGATTGTTTACTGGTTTGGAACAGACGGATTTTTGCGTTATATGATTCCAATCAGTACAAATAACACTCCTGTAGTAGAAAATACAAACTCAGACAATGAAAGTTATTTTACGCTCGAAAATGTAATTCCAGACCCGAATGAATATCTTTTGTATGTAAAGGTTGATTATTATTCTTCAT
This sequence comes from Treponema sp., assembly GCA_017551545.1. GTDB lineage: Bacteria > Spirochaetota > Spirochaetia > Treponematales > Treponemataceae > Treponema_D. Next base: position 12,506 of record JAFZLJ010000108.1, read on the forward strand.
TTGTCGATGCCGATTCAAAGGTTCAATCGGGAATTAATTATACTCAGACACTGCTTTATCCGCTTTACTGCGATACCGGAGTCTACGGTGAACCTGTTTCGATTCCTCCTTATGAAGAATCAATTGTTGTAGATTACAGTAAACTCACTTATAAAATCCCTTATGATTTTTTGGGTGTAACAAAAAACGGCTGGAAATTCTTTATAATCAAAACAGAAGAAGGCTTTACAGTTGAAATGATTCAGAACGAATCACAGAAAATCCTTCACAGAAACTTTGAATTAAATCATTCAGATAACCTTTTTTATGATATGACATTATCTTCAGATGGTATTATTACAGCACTTTATGTAGATAAAGAAAAAGCACGTGCCGTCTGGTATAGAACCGACAGTCTTATTGATGCAATCCTGAAGAACTAAGAGGCATATAAACCGAGGTGGGCAATTTAAATGTTTGAAGAAGTTGATGAAGGACATGTACAAGGCGAAGAAAAGCTTGTATTCCGTTACAACAGGGAAGAACGCATAAAAAATGCACCTCAAATTGTGCGCGATGCCTATGATGGAAAAATGAATCCTGTACGCGGTTTTAAAGTTCTTTGGGTAAACAAATCAAACAGATATATTCTTCTTTCACTTGTCATTTTTATTGGTTTTGTGTGGGTTTTTACGGCAATAAGTAATACAAAAAGCTATGCTAAAATCAATAATATTGCCTTTGAAATTAATGCTTTTTCGTTCCAGGATGAAGTTTATGTTACGCTTAAAGTAAATGATAAAAAGGCAGATGAGAAAAGTGCGCCTGTAAAAGTTGATGCAGAAGTTTTTTTTATAAATAATGATAATCAGATTATTGAAAAGAAAGAGCTTTCGCTTGTGTACGGCTATGGAGAACAGACTTTAGCGACAAAAGCCCGGGATTATGATATAATCAGAGTAGATGCAATTATTGATGCAGCAAACAAAGAAAAAGAAGTTACTGTGGCAGTAAAGCATTAATCAGGGAGATTTTGATGAGCCGTTCGGTTGCCTGTATAGATTACAGAAATGGAAAAATCCTAATTGCAAAAAGAATAGCACATGGCGAAATGGGCGACAGATGGGAGTTCCCCGGCGGTAAAATAGAAAAAGGTGAAGATTTTACAGCAGCAATAAAACGCGAAATGCAGGAAGAGTTTGGTTGCGGCAGTAAGGTTTTTGAACGGCTTGCAGAAGGCTCTTTTGAACATAAAGGAAAAACTTGTTCTGTAGTTGCATTCAGGGTGCAGCTCGAAAATGATGGAATTACAATTCCGTTTAAGCTTACAGAACATACTCAAACTGCCTGGGTAGAACCTTCAGAAATAAACAGATTAGCTTTTGTAGATTCAGATTTAAATATTTTTAGTCAGATAAAAAAATCACTTGGTATTGCGGAGAAATAAATTGAAAAGGTTGTGGGTTTGTATTTTACTGATTTTTAGTGTGCTCATAATATCATCATGTAAAAAAAATAAGGAAGAAGTGATTGAAATTAATGAAACACATCCTCTTTCGCTTGCTCCGGATGTTGAATGGGCTTTAGTAACAGATCCTTATGCTGCCTACCGTGGTGATATTGATTGGAATGCAGAAATTACGAGTCATTGCCGCCGTGGAGATATTCTTCAGGTATATGCAAAATCAATAGATAAAGACAAAACAGTATGGTACAAGTTCGAAGACGGCTGGCTCCCGGAAACTTGTCTTTCAATTTATTCAAACAGATACAAGGCACAGTCTGCTGCAGAAAACCTTAAGGATTAATAATGAGTCTTATAATTGCAGAAATTGGAACAGCACATGGAGGATCGCTTGAAAAAGCAAAGGAGCTTGTAGATGCAGCTGCAGGTGCCGGGGCAGATGTCATTAAGTTTCAGTGGGTTTATGCAGATGAAATTTTACATCCGAATACAGGTTTTGTAGAGCTTCCGGGTGGAAAAATCCGCTTATATGACCGCTTTAAGCAGCTTGAATGCCTGCCGGATTTTTACCGCCAGATGATTGATTATGTTCACAAAGCCGGTTGTAAGTTCTGCTGTTCGCCGTTTGGACTACGTAGTCTTGATGAGCTTATTGAATTAAAGCCTGATTATGTAAAGGTTGCTTCGCCGGAGTTGAATCATTTTCCCATGCTTAAGCGTCTTGCTGAATATCGTGAACGTCTGGGTGCGGGTAGTGTTCCTGTAATTCTTTCGAGCGGTGTAAGTAAATTATCTGATATTGAAAAAGCAATAGAAATTGTTGGAACTGACAATGTAAGTCTTCTTCATTGTATTACAAGTTATCCGGCTCCAGAAAGTGAATATAATCTTAAAGTAATTGGTACTCTTGCGGGGCAGTTTGGAATTGAATGCGGGGTTAGTGATCACAGTCTTGATCCAATTCTGGTGCCATGTCTTTCAATTGCCTGCGGCGGTACTGTTATAGAAAAGCATATTTGTCTTAGCAAAAAAGATTCAGGACTTGATGACCCTGTTGCGCTAGAGCCGGAACAGTTTGCCATGATGGTTCATTGCGTTCATCAGACAGAAGCAACATTCCGCCATTATGGAAATGAAGTTGGTTTTGAACGTGTCCTTGCACAGCTTGGTGAACAGTTTGGTCGGGATCGTGTTTTGGAAGTACTTGGTGATGGAATAAAAAAACTTGCCCCGGCAGAAGAAGCAAATTATGGCCGTACCAACCGAAGCTTACATTACATGCATGATATGAAGGCTGGCGATGTCATTCGTGCAGAAGATATAGGCGTTTTGCGAACAGAAAAAATCCTTACACCAGGACTTACACCCGATTGGCTTGATAAAGTTGTAGGGGCTAAACTTGTCTGTGATGTTGAATCAGGGCAGGGTGTTCAAAAAGGTGAATTTGAATGAAAGATTGTCGGGTCAAGCCCGACAATGACACATTGGTCTGTCATTCCCGTGCTTGACACGGGAATCTATTATTTGATTGAATCTGCGATTCTTTTCATCGCACACAAGGTAAGGTCTTTGTCCACGTAGTCAAACGCATCTGTAATTGGTGAAAGCATACTGTTGAGTCCGCCTGTTGCAATTACTTTTATGTCTTCTTTCTTGCAGCCGGTTTCTTTAACAAGGTCTTCCTTCATCTGTTTTACAAGACCTTCTACAAGTCCTTTATATCCAAGAACAATACCACTCTGTACCGCAACAACAGTATTTTTTCCAAGGCTGGTCGGCGGAATATCAAGCGGAATAGCCGGAATCTGTGCTGTATTTGCAAAAAGTGAATTGAAGGCTGTGCGTATACCAGGTGCAATTGCAACACCGGCAATGTTTGCGTTAGCGTCTATTGCTGTAAAAGAAAGGGCTGTTCCAAAGTCTGCTATGATGCAAGGACATTTGTAGCGGCACCAGGCCTCAAGTGCGTCGCAGTAAAGGTCTGTTCCAATTTCGTGAACTGCAGTTTCGGGCAGTTTGAGCGGGAACTTTGAATAAATATCCGGACCGATTATTACAGGCTTTTTACCCGAAATATGCTGCGAAACAATTACAAATGGACCAATAAGAGCCGGTACAACAGTGCTCAAAACAACTGTCTTTATTTTAGAAAAATCAATATCAACATCACGGAAAAGAGGGCGGAGCAGCGAAAAATATTCATCACCGGTACGCTTGAGGTCTGTAGAAATGCGCCATGTGTAAGCAAGCTTGTCGGCGTCAAAAAGAGCAGTTTTTATATTAGTGTTTCCGATGTCGAATATAAGTGTCAATGTATTCTCCTGAGAGATTCCCGTGTCAAGCACGGGAATGACAATGAGTTGTGTCATTGTCGGGCTTGACCCGACAATCTCTATTTCAAAATTAATTGTCCTTCTTTAAAGGTACAAAACTTAGTATACCCCTGCTTTTCCAGCATATCATACTGTGGTCCCGGCTTTTTTGCCTTTTTAATAATTGCAACACTGTAATATGCGCGGAGCTTTTCGGCTGCTGCAATAACTGTTGGGAATTCAACCTGATCATCATAGAGCAATGCGCATTTTTCTTTTTCGCCTGGAATCTTGTAGCCTGTTTCAGAAAGAATAAGGCAAAGGCGTTCAAAACCAATAGAAAATCCAACAGCCGGAATCTGCTGACCAAGGAATTTGCCGATCATATTGTCATAACGACCGCCGCCACCAACAGCACCGCCAAAATCAGGACTACCTATTTCAAAAACAACGCCTGTGTAATAACCTTGTCCGCGAACGAGGTTTGGTGAATACTGAATTTTGTATTTTCCGCCTGCAATTTTTTCTACAGTAGAAATAATGTATTTAAGGTCATCACCGATTGAACTTTCTGCACATTTAGAAATAACAGCATCGAGTGTAATTGCATTTCCGGAAGAAATAAAATCAACAAGAGCTTTAATTGCTTCATCTGGCAGCTGCTTTTCGCGGAGTTCTGCTTCTACACCTTGAGCTCCAATCTTATCCATCTTATCAAAAGTGATACAAACAGAATCCAAAGTTTCCGGTGCAAAACCCATAGTCTGGAGCATATTGCGTAAGATTCTTCGGTCATTGATGTTTATAATAAAATTATTAAAGCCAATATTCAAAAGAGCGCGTGCTGTAACGTCAATAAGTTCAACTTCTGCATTGCAGGATGTATCGCCAAGAATATCAATATCACACTGAACAAACTCGCGGTCACGTCCTTTCTGAGGTCGTTCTGCACGGAATACTCTATCTGTCTGAATTACCTTAAACGGGAACTGAAGCTTATCCTTATTAGCTGAATAAAATCTTGAAAGAGGAAGTGTAAGGTCATAGCGCAGGCCCATGTCAGAAAGAGCTTTTTCTTCTACAGGAGTTGCTTCAAGAGCAGCCTTAAGCTTGTCGCCGCGTTTGAGCACCTTAAAAATGAGGTTTAAGTTGTCACCGCCGTCACTTTTATCAAGGTTTTCTGCATCCTCAAGTATTGGAGTAGAGATGCGTTCAAAACCACTGGCACGGTATGTCTCTAAAATCTTTCCCTGAACATAATCGCGCAGTCTCTGCTCTGCCGGTAAAATATCTTTCATTCCTTTAAGTGCATTAATCTTCATAACAAACCTCAAAAGCGGGGTCCCTGAGCTTAGACCATGTGGTCCCTGAGCTTAGACCATGTGGTCCCTGAGCTTGTCGAAGGGCCCTTCACAATTGCCTCTATAATAGTAAAAATTTAATAATAATACAATTACTATCATTCTTTAAAACTGTTGAAAACAAATGATAATAATATTAAAATATTAGAAACAAATTAATCTATCTAGCACCCTTCGACAGGCTCAGGGACCGCTGGATTTAAGAAGGTAAAAAAATGAAAAACATTCAGAATAAGTGGCTTCGCGGTGCTATACCGGCGCTTCTTCTTCACTGCAGTATTGGTACTGTATACTGCTGGTCTATTTTCAGTCAGGAAATTGCTAGCTACATCGGCTTTTCAAAAGGTGCTGTAGAATGGGCATTCAGCTTTGCAATCTTTTTCCTTGGTATGTCTGCTGCTTTCTTAGGCGGACTTGTTGAAAAAAACATCCATAAGTCTTCGCTTATTGCTGCAATTACTTTTGCATGTGGTATGGCCGGAACAGGCTTTTTCATCTGGTACGGTGGAACACATCAGCACAGTGTTCTTTCACTTGTAGGAATTTATATCAGCTACGGCTTTATAATGGGTATTGGTCTAGGAACTGGTTATCTTTCACCGGTTAAGACACTTATGCTCTGGTTTAAAGACAAAAAGGGTCTTGCAACTGGTCTTGCTGTAGCAGGTTTTGGTGCCGCTAAAGCTATTGCTTCTCCAATCATGCAGGGAATGCTCGATAATATGGGACCAACCGGTATTTATAAAATGTTCTATATTCTTGCAGCAGTTTATTTTGTAATGATGATGATCGGTCACTTTATTCTTGCTAAACCAGAAGGATGGGTTGAACCACAGACTAAGTCAAAGGAAGAAGGTATTATTGCAACACTCAAAACAGAACCAATTGCTTCTTACATTGGTATCTGGCTTATGTTCTATATCAACATCACTTGTGGTCTTGCAATTATCAGTCAGGAAAAAATGATTGTTAAGTGTGTAGGACTTGGTGCTTATGCAGGTCTTATTTCTACAATTTCTGCTTTGTTCAATGCAGGTGGTCGTCTTGGATTCTCTGCATGGGCAGACAAAATGAAGGACCGCAACACTGTTTACAAGATGATTTTTGCACTTTCAATTGTTTCTACATTGATCGTTCTCTTTACAAAGGGAATTGCAAACGGTGCAGGTAACGTAGCACTCATCATCTTTGTACTTGCTTTGATTTTCATTGTAAACGCAGGTTATGGTGGTGGATTCTCTAACGTACCGACACTTCTTTCTGACCACTACGGTATGGGTAACATTTCTGCAATCCACGGAATTACACTTTCTGCATGGGCATTTGCAGGATTGACAGGAAATCAGATGGCTTCTTACATCGTAAACCACGTAGGTGAGTTTGTAGAAGTTTCTGGCGTTAAAGCAAACCCACAGGGATATCAGACAGTACTTATTGTAACAACTGTTTTGTATGCTGTTGCTATGTGTTTGAGCTTGTTCCTTGTTAGACCTATGAAAAAAGTGCAGGCTGCTGCATAATTAAGTGGATTGCCGCGCTTCGCTCGCAATGACGAGGGGTGCGCTTGACACTCTTAAGAAAAACTACTATATTATAGTTACATTCTTAATATTTTATTAAAAATGGATTCGGTGCTCCCGAGTCCATTTTTTTATGGTGGAAAACAAATGGATTATACACCTTACAGCAAAATTAAGTATTATGCAGAGTGTGCGCCTTTGGTAGAAGGACTTGGCTACAAGCTTGTAGACCTTAAAATTGTTCCTGCCAAAACTGTCACAAAGATTTCTGCAATCATTACAGGAACAGATCCTGCTCAAAACATCGGCGTAAATGACTGCGCTAAGGTTCACAGAGTTCTGCTCACACGTCTTGAAGCACTTCTTGGAACAGAAGAAACTACAATGGAACTTACAAGTCCTGGTATTGAGCATAACCTTAAAAACGCAGCAGAGTTTTCTGTTTTTACAGGCCGCGAAGTTCGTGTGTGGGATAAAACAGTAAATGATTGGGTTAGCGGTATAATCAAAACTGCAGACGATAAAAGCGTTGTTCTTGTTAAGGACGGCACAGAAAATAAAATAGCATTTGAAAATATAGCAAAAGCTAAATTTACATATAATAAATAGAAAAGTGGCGCCACAAAGGCTATAACCACGAGGAGATTTTTATGTCAGAAATGGCAGAGGCAATTCGCCAGTTGATTCAGGAAAAAGGATATTCTG
>JAFZLJ010000109.1 GCA_017551545.1 Treponema sp.
GGATATGATCTTAAACAACTTGCAAGACTTATAAAAGCCTAAAAGAAAAAAAACGACCATCAAAAAAACTCAAAATCCTATTTAAAGTCAAAAAAGGCTGTCCTTTGTTGAAGTGTTAATTACTTCTAGGACAGCCCCTTTTTTTATTTATCTCAATGCAATCTTTTTAACAAAAGGTAATGTTTCGAAGGTTTTGTTTTCGAGCATACTAATTAATCTGCATGCAGTTCCTGTTGGATGGTTAGTTCCCTTCTCCCAGGCTTCTACAGTCTTACTTGAAACTCCCATGTAGTCTGCGAAAAGAACTTGGGTCATTCCAACGGAATTACGAATTGCGCGGATCTGGTTATTGTCATAATTTTTTACAGGCTGAATTTCATAAACTGTCTTGCATCCTTTTAATTCACCACGTTCTATAGCAACAGCTTCATTCAAGCCGGTCATTAAATCATTATAAAAATCACTCATGTTCTTTCCTCCAGTTCTCTGCTACAAACCCTATATTATAGGGTATAGTAAATTTCATCATTTGTATAGAAAAAAAATGAAAAAAGAACGAATAAAAATGTAGAGGTATCGGGCAAGAGGGATTTGAAGCCCCGACATGCGCTAAATCGGAAATCCGTTAAAAAAAATTGCGAAAGCAATTTTTTAGGATTCTCCGACCAAGCGCTCCGAGTGAGCGGGAGCGAACGAGGCCGTAGGATGTCGGGGAACAGTGCATTAGGTTAAATAAAAAAGCCTTCCTAATCGGAAGGCTATCGGGCAAGAGGGATTTGAACCCCCGACATCCTGGTCCCAAACCAGACGCGCTACCAGCTGCGCTATTGCCCGTTGGTTTATATAATATATAATAAATCGGATTTTTGTTCAATAGTGTAACAGGGCTTTTTTACAAAAAAAATCGGATGCTTGCGCACCCGATTTTCTATAAACTAGATTCCAATAAAGTGTGTATTCACCTTATCTTCAACGTAAGCTATGAAGTCTGAAAGCTTCATTGTTTCCTGCGGCTTCTGGCTTGAGAAGCGGTAGCGGACACAAACTGTGCCTTCGTCCTTTTCTTTCTGGCCTACAACCAGGATATATGGGGTTCTGTGCTCCTGAGAGATGCGCTTAATCTTAGCCTTCATATTCTCATCTTCAAGATATGCATTTGAACGGATATCGTGAGCAAGGAGCTCTTCGTTTATCTGTTTTGCATAGTCGTCAAACTCGCTTGAGATTGGAACAACTGCAACCTGCTCAAAGGCAAGCCAGGTTGGGAATGCTCCGGCGAAGTTTTCGATAAGAATACCCAGGAAGCGTTCGAACGAACCCAAGATTGCACGGTGAAGCATTACAGGGTGATGCTTCTGGTTGTCTGAACCGATGTATGTTGCATCAAGGCGTTCTGCACTTGGAAGCTGATAGTCTACCTGAATAGTACCACACTGCCATTCGCGGCCGATACAGTCGTAAAGCTTAAACTCAAGCTTTGGACCGTAGAAGGCACCCTCGCCCGGCTGAACTTCGTATTCAAGGCCTGCTTCGTGACATGCATCGCTAAGCTGCTTTTCGGCTCTTTCCCATGTTGCAAGGTCACCAACGTGATCTTCAGGCATTGTAGAGAACTTTACAACAAGGTCATCAAAACCAAAGTCGTGATAAACCTGTTTCAAAAGCTTACAGAACTTTGCAACTTCTGCACCAAGCTGATCTTCTGTACAAAGAATATGTGCATCATCCTGAACAAAGCCGCGTACACGCATAACACCATGAAGTGTTCCACTTGGTTCATTACGAACATCGTGACCAAACTCTGCAAGGCGGAGAGGCAAATCTTTGTATGAGCGCTGGCGGCTCTTGAAAATCTCAAGGGCCCCAGGACAGTTCATAGGCTTGATAGCAAACATGCGCTTTTCTGATTCTGTGATGAACATGAGGTTCTGGTAATGTGCCCAGTGACCAGAGCGTTCCCACAAAGTACGAGGCATAACTGCAGGAGTATTAACCTCCTGATATCCGTCTCGCTTAATCATTTTGCGCAGGTAGTCCTGCATTACAGTGTAGATTGTCCAGCCGTTTGGATGCCAGAAAATCTGACCCGGGTCTTCAGGATCAAGATGGAACAAATCCATTTCCTGTCCAAGCTTACGATGGTCGCGCTTTTCTGCTTCTTCCATCATCTTGATGTAATCCTGCAAATCGTTTGGTTTTGCAAAACATACTGCATATACACGAGTAAGCATTGGGCGGCTTGAATCTCCACGCCAGTAAGCACCAGCTACCTTTTCGAGTTTAAATGCCTGACCATTGATTTCTTTTGTATTTGCAACGTGTGGTCCACGGCACAAATCCATAAAGCCGTCCTGCTCGTAAGTTGTAATTACTGCGTCTGAAGGCAAGTCATTGATGAGTTCAACCTTATATGGTTCATCTGCAAAAAGCTTGAGTGCTTCTTCTTTAGAAACTTCTTTACGTACAAAGTCGTGATTTCCAGCGAGGATACGGCGCATTTCCTTTTCTACTGCAGGGAAATCGGTTTCGGTGAATTTGGTGGTTGTCGGGAAATCAAAGTCATAATAAAAGCCGTTATCGATAGCTGGACCAATAGCGATTTTTGTTCCCGGAAACAAATGAAGAATTGCTTCTGCCATTACGTGTGCACAACTGTGACGAATAATTTGTAGTTTTTCATCTACCATAATAAAACTCCTTATACAACCAAATTCACCATTAATAGTTGTATTTTTGAGTAAATATTATAATGAATTGCGGGGATAATTACAATTACAATGGATCATATTGAGTTTGTGCCCTCCCGTGGAAAAAGCCTTCGGCCAACAGAGAAAGTTGTCCTCAGTCTTTTTCCACTCCGGGCACAACCTCGATTTATTCTACTTTTGCGATTGCTTCTATTTCGCCGCCTTTATGGATGTTACTCAATAATACATCTTGAATAACGATGGTATGTGACTGGCTTTCTTTTAATGGTTTTATTGACGTAACCTGACAATGTATAAAATTTTCTGTCATACAGTTGTACACATAGTAATTTGCTGCTGAGGATGGCTGCTGCTTTTCTATTATGGCTGTTAGTGGTTTGCCTATGAAGCTTTGGATGTATGATGTTTTTTGCTGGACGGCCCACTTGTTTAAGGCCTTTGCGCGGGACTGTGAAACTGACTGTGGGATTTTTGGTTTCATACCACATGCCGGGGTTCCTGGGCGTTCGGAAAATGGGAAGGAGTGGACCCAGGTAAAATCGCACTGGTGGCATAAGTCCATTGTCTGGTCGAAATCTTCGGAGGTTTCTGACGGGAAACCTGTGATGATGTCGCAGGCTAAAAAGCAATCCGGCTTTGCTGTGCGCAGATCTCGGCACGCTTTTATTACATCTTCGCGTTTATATTTTCTGTTCATCAGTTCAAGGATTTTGTTGCTGCCGCTCTGGACCGAAATGTGGAAATGCGGGCGCACACGAGGATCGCTTATAACTTCACAAAACTCTTCATCAACAATTTCGGGGTAAAGGCTTGAAATACGGAAGCAGATCTTTTTTGTTGCACCAAGAAGGTATTTTAGTAAAGCTGCAAAATTGTAATACTGCTCTACTCCATCAGGGCCAATATACAATCCCTTGTACTGCGCAATATTAATTGTAGTAAGAACAACTTCATCATAGCCGGCGGCTTCTAATGCAAACACTCGCTCACAGGCAGCAGCTACATCAAGTGAAACACTGTGACCTCTTGCAATATGAATTGTGCAGAATGAACAGTTGTTATTGCAACCATCCTGAATCTTAAGGCTTGCGCGTGAATGTGCCTGCAACGAACTTGCTGCAAACTTAAAGGAATCTTCCGGGAAACCTGGCTTTACTGCAGGAACAGAACAAATCTGTTCTTTCAAAAGCGAAGCAAAATCAACCGGATTGTCTATTGCTTTTAAAAGTTCAGGCACTTTTGCAATGCGGCTTTTTACCTGACCACCAAGAACTGCAATGCGCAGATCCATTTTTTCAATTTCATTTTTTGAAAGCTGGGCATAGCAGCCTGTAATAAGGACAACAGCATTTTTGTATTTTTTTAAAACAAGACGGAAAATCCTTCTGGCTTTCTGTTCTGCTTTTTGTGTAACTGCGCAGGTATTTATAATTACAAGACGAGTGTTATCATCTTCATCATCGAGCGAGAAAACTACATTAAAACCTGATTCAATAAAAAGCTGGGCGGCAGATTCACTTTCAATCTGATTAAGACGGCAACCGAGAGTTTCTATTCTTACAGTACACACTTATTTAATCTTTTCTTTTACACGGTCGCGGCCACGAGAGGCATCTACAGAAGAAGGATTCAATCTTAAAGCTTCATCGTAAGCTTCCAATGCTTCAAGATAATTTCCTGCCATTTCGCGGGCATAACCAAGACGAATCCACCAGTTTTCGTAAAGTGGTTCTTTTTTTACAGCAGAAGAAAGAGCTATATCTGCATGCTGATATCTTGCCTGACGAATATATATTTCACCCATAAAATAATAGGCTGTTCCAAGACGAGAGCTGCTTTCATTTGCATTTGCAACATACTTCTGGAACTGTTCCATTGCGCCATTATTTTTTCCAAGGTAATAGCGTGCTTCACCAAGTATTTCAATAAGACGAAGATCATAAGCACTTACTGCAAGGCCTTCTGTTGCGCGCTGTTCTGCTTCGGCATACTGTTTGTTTTTTACTAAAGACCAGCACATTACAACATAAGAGTCAATTCGGTTTGGATTTTCCTTTAACTCTTCTTCACAAACCTGTACAGATTCCTTATATTTTCCATTGTGGTAAAGAACCAAAGCATCCTTCTGTTGAGTCTGAGCAAAAACTGATGCAGACTGAATTAATAATAATACAAAAATTAAAAGTGCTGTTTTCTTCATTTTTATTTCACCATTGTACATTTACCAGAAAAATCGCTGCCTGGTTCAAGAACGACCTTCTGAGTTATAATATCGCCGTCGAGAGAACCCGAAGCGGTAACAAAAATCAGTTTTTCGCCGTGAACGTTTCCCTTTACTTTTCCACGGATAAGTACACGGTTAGCCTTGATATCTGCTTCAACAACTGCATTAGAATCTATTACAAGGTCACTTTGAGTTTCTATTTTTCCTGTGATTTTTCCTCTGATAAGGAAAGGCTTCTGCATCTTAATGCTGCCGTTAAAACTAATATCATCTTCAACAATTGTGTCAAAGGCATCGTCTTCCAAATCAAAAAAATCTGAATCTTTTACATCAAACATACTTATATTTTATCGGGTTATCAGGGAATAGTAAATAGGGAATAGTAAATAGTAAGGGGGAAGTCTCCCCCTCGCTCACACTTCGTTGTTCGCTACCCTCTCTCCTAGGGGCTCTGCCCCTAAAACCCCATCGCTGCTAAATGTTTCCATTTTTCCATTCAAAGGTAAAATCAACTTTACAGAAAAAAGCTGCAGATGTTTTATTCCGGCTGCTTTGCGCAGGACTTTATTGATTTTAAAATTTCCATGCTGGTCGTCACCGGCAATCGGGCAACCCTGCTTTGCTAAATGAATGCGTATCTGGTGCATGCGGCCTGTTTCAAGCTGTAGTCTTATCTGGCACATTTGAATCGGTTCAGCCTCTTCCCGTTCAATCTGCCATTCTTTTTCTACCTGATAATGTGTTACTGCCTTTTTGGATTGTCCGTGCTGGATAATATCTTCTGTAATCTGTCCCTTTTTCTGCTTTAAGCTTCCGGCACACACAGCTATATATTCTTTTTTTACTTCTTTACTTCCAATGAGCTTTGTCCATTTACTTGCAGCAGCCGGAGTTTTTGCAACAATCATAAGCCCCGCAGTATCTTTATCTAGCCGGTGAACAAGATAAACCTTCTGACCAACCTGTTTTGCAAGCTCTTCATCAAGCGGATGCGCAATTTTTTCGCCACCCTGCACGGGCATGCCTGATTTTTTATTTATGATGAAAATTTCTGGATTCTGGTATATAATAGGAATATCATTCATTTACTACAATATAATCGAGGATTTACAAAATGACAAGTTATACACTAAAAAGAAGAGTTTTGAAGTTTACTGCAATGCTGGCACTGTTTTTTCTTTTTACTGTAAATGCATTTTCAGAAACAATTTCCGATTCTGTTTACAATTATTCCCTTGATATTCCTGAAGGTTTTACACTGAATGATGTTTCTGAAGACCAGATGTCTTATCATTTTACGCATCCAAATTATCCGGTTCAGTTTATTATTAAGATTTATGATAATCCTTCAAACGTTTCGTCTAAAGCTGTTTTGTCTACTGCATTAAAAAAGCTTGGCGCCGCAATGGAAGTTGACACTTTTGCCTGGAATAATTCTCCTGACTGTGCAATTTCCGATTTTTCTATGACGCTTGATCAAAAATATTCAGGCTGGGCAATCTGTGCTCCACTTCAAAAGGCAAACGCTTATGTTGCAGTTCTTGCCTATTCTACGGCAGACACACGCCAGAGCTGTAATCCTTTTATTATGTCTATTTTGAATTCGCTTTGTACAGATGAAAACTATTACTGCTTCCCTGGCATTATTGCAACTTATGCATATCCGCTTGAAGGCAAGAAAAATATAAAGCTTAATATAGGCGGAAACACAATTACAACATATATAGACAATTCAGATATTGATGCAGCACAGTTTGTTCTTGAAATGGAATATTCAGTTCTTCTGCTTTATGCAAATCATAATTTATGGAAGGAAGCATGGCAGCGCTATTACAGAATGGTTTTCCGCGACAGTTACGGACGACTTGCACAGGTTTCGTATGATGTAATTTCGCAGCTTTATCCTGTATGTGAAAAATCTAATCCTTCGAATCCAGATTTAGCTTATGCACAAACATTGCTTTCGTGGGTTCAGACCTTCCAGTATAAACGCGACAACGAAAAAGCTTCAAATACTGATTTTACAAATCTTCCGGCAGTTTTGTGCGGAACAGGAAACGACTGCGATTCAAGAAGTATGCTTGTATGTGTTCTTCTTCGAGCAGCAGGCCTTGAATCATTTATGATTATTTCGCGCGAATATTCTCATGCAATGGTAACTTTTGAAAATCCGGCACCCGGACAAAAATATGAGGTTGAAGGTACCGGCCGTGAATTTTTAATGGGAGAAACAACTGCAAAAGTAACCTGGGGAACAATTGCACAGGAACACGCAGATCGAAGTAAGTGGATTCCTGTAATCATGCCTTAAGAAAGTAAGCTGAATACTTCCTGTGCGTCTTTTGCATTAATAATATTTTCGTGTAAGCCTTCCTGCTTAAGTTTTCCGCAGAAATGAGAAATTGTCTTTAAGTAAAGTGAATGCTGATTATAAGCTGCGGCAATCATAAAAAGAAGGTTTACAGGTTCATCATCGATTGTCTGATAGTCAGAAATAGGCTTTTTACAAACTCCAACTGCCATAACTAAATCTGTTACCGAAGAAAGGCGAACATGAGGAATTGCAATACCCTTTCCAATTGCCGTAGACATCAATTCTTCACGCTTAAGTATTTCTGCAGTCAATTCCTGTGCATTTTTGATTTGTGGTGCTGTAGAAAGAACATCCGAAAGCTGTACAATTGCGTCGTGCTTTGTACTGTGATTAATGAAAACAATTCTATCTGGTGAAAGGATATTTTTAATCTGAACTTCTGTATCATTCTGGCTTAAAGAGCTTGATGAAAGCTTTGCATTTACCCAGTTTTCTACTTCTGATTTCTTAAAACGCCATACTGTTCCAATTTTTCCTGCCGGAATTTCACCTTTTTGTGCCCAATCATAAACAGTTCTGTCAGAAACCCGCAGATATTTTGCTACTTCTTCAATTGTCAGGATGTCGTCATTCATTATTTTAGCCTCTCTGATACTTTTTATTAATAAATTATGTTTTTTATTTGAATATTATGTAATATTTTGCATATTATACGGTATTTTGTCAATATATATCTTTTGGGGTTTGTTTTCATTATAAATATAAACATTGATTTTTACTAAAATTTACAATAATATGTATGTAACATGAAAACAAAAAAGCATACACATATTTATATATTTCTTGTATTTTTATTCATAATCATATATATAATTCTGGCAGTAAAACCTCTTGGAAAAGAATATCATTTTACACCTGAATGGCGAAAAAACATAACAACGCCGGCAAATAACACAATTTCTTCAGGAACACGCCAGATTGAATTCAAGCTTGGCCAGTCAATCGGATATTTTACAGAAGATGGACAGATTACTTCACTAATCTCCTTCCCTTCAAAAGCTTCTATTTCTTCTGATTACTATGCAATTTATACTACCGAAGATTCAAACATAGCTTTTTATAACAAAAATAATAATGAACAGGGCAATTTTGAAGTTTCGGGCTTTCCATATTTTGAACAGGACAGGATTTTTGTTTTCCTTCCTGGTGGTTCGTCTTTTAGTAAATGTGATTCCCAGGGAAAAGTAATCTGGGTAAATGAAAATACAGTTCCTCTTACAGCCTTCAGTTCAAAAGAAAAATATACTACAGCAGGTTATGCAGACGGAGCAATCAGGATTTTTGATAACAACACTGGCTTTGAAACACTCAGTTTTGTACCTGGCGGAAGCGATTACAACGTAATTCTTGGACTTGATGTTTCTTCAGACGGTATGTATACAGCTTCTGTTTCGGGACATAATAAACAGCGTTTTGTACTTACTAAGAATGATAATAAGCAGCCAAAAATCATTTATCACAACTATCTTGATTCAGACATGAACAAACAGACTGTTGTAAAATTCTGCAACGATGACAAACGCATTCTTTACTATTACGACGGCAATCTTGGAATATATAATATCGAAAAACAAAAAGAAACAAATATCAAGATTGATAAAACTGTAATTGCAATTGAAGAAACAGATTCCCTGATATTTGTATTGGGTAAAAAGAATAAAGAATATACTGTTTACATAATTGAAAAAACTGATACTCTTGAAGGTTCATTCTCGTTTGAAGCAGATACTGCATTTATTAAAACCTGCAACAATAACCTTTATGTAGGACAAGATACATCAATTTCAAAAGTAAGGATTTCAAAGGAATAGTCATGAAAAGATTTGCTGCTTTTTTAATTTCATTAATTCTAATAAATTCTACATTTTTTGCAGTTGAATGGCCGCAAGAAGAATTCAACAAGGATGCAGTTTCTTCTTATTTTGGGCAGAACGTAAACGGCTCAATAAGCACTTCACTTATATTTAAAGATCCTGCAGAAGTAAAGGCAATAAACGATGCAAAAATCCTTATAATTTTAGATGAGGAAGAAGATTCTTCATTCTTCCCTTCTACACTTGGAAATGCAGTTATTCTTTGCCATGATGATGATTTGATTTCTGTTTATGCAAATCTTGATAATGAAACTGTAAATGAAAATATTGGTACCAAAACTTCTGTAAAAGAAGGTGAAAAAATTGGTGAAACAGGTAATTCAGGCTGGCAGAAAACAAGAAGTAATCTTGAATTCCAGATTATTGATCTTCAGAAGTCAGCTGCAATTAATCCAAAAATCCTTCTTCCAAGAACAGAAAATGAAATTGAATATTCAATTACAGGTGTAATGCTTCAGAATAAAGAAGGTAAATTCTTTGATATAAAAGAAAGCAAGGTTTTTCCTTCAGGTTCGTATAAAGTATTCCAGACAAGAAATAAAATAGCAGTTCCATATAAGACTACTATAACAATTAACGGTGTTTTGCTTGATGGAATAGCTTTTGATACTGTTAATCAGGAAAACGGGAAGCTTTATGTAACAGGCGAAAAAGATAAATATACTGTAGAAGACCTGTACCCGAACGATACGCTTATTCTTTTAGGAACGATTATGCTTACTCCAGGCCGCTCTACACTTGGAATTACAACCCTTGACTTTTTGGGAAAAACAAAACAACAGAATTACATACTTTCCATCTATTAATGTTTGAGAATTTGACAATTTGGTGTTAAAATAGATGGTATGAAACCAAATATGATTCTTTCGGCCAGCGGATGGCGCAAAGTTTTTGCAGTTTCGGGGGATGAACAGGATAAAGCTCCCGAAATCAGTGAACAGGACAAGGCAATTTGTATTGGTGCTGCTTCTGTTTTTTTTGATTATATTTCAGCATTAACAAATCAGGAAGTTCCGGTACTTGCAGTTGGAATTGACGCCCGACCAACAGGCCCTGCTATGGCAGATGCTATGCTGCATGCACTTGTTGCAAAAGGCGCTGTAGTTCAGTATTCAGGTGTTACTTCTGCTCCTGAAATAATGGCTTATGCAAAAAAGCTCGACGGATTCATTTATATTTCGGCAAGTCATAATCCTGTTGGGCACAATGGAATTAAATTTGGTACAAATAACGGTGGAGTTTTAGAGGCTAAAGAAAACGCAAAGATTACAGAAAAGTTTACTGCACTTCTGGACGATGATGCAGCTTTGGCTAAATTTGTACAGGCAGCCGAGGGTTGCAGTTCAATGGCCCTTAATGAAATCTATAAAACTCAGGCAAGCTCTAAATTTAACGCCCTCAAAGCATACGAAGATTTTATATGCGAAACAATAACCGATTCAGCAAACAAGGAGCACCAGAAAGATTTCTTTGAAATGCTTGACGGTCAGATTCGTGCAAAAGGTCTTGGAGTTATCTGCGACTTTAACGGAAGCTCCCGCGCAAAATGTATAGATAAAGAATTCTTTACAACTCACGGAATTGATTTTTATTCAATCAATGAAGATGAAATTGCACACGAAATTATTCCTGAAGCAGAAAACCTTGTTCATGTTGCACAGGCAATGGATGACCTTCATCAAAAGAAGAACTGCAATGTATTGCTCGGTTATATGCCGGACTGCGACGGTGACAGAGGAAATATTGTTTACTGGGATGAAAAACAGAATAAAGCTGTGATTCTTAAAGCGCAGGAAGTTTTCAGTCTTTCTGTTCTTGCAGAGTTGACTTACAGTATCTGGAAAAATGGCGGAGATTCTTCATTTAAGCCTGCTGTTGCAGTGAACTGCCCTACTTCTATGAGGATTGATGAAATATGCCGCGTGCTTGGTGCAGAAGTTTTCCGTGCAGAAGTTGGAGAAGCTAATGTTGTAAACCTTGCCCGTGAAAAGCGAGAGGAAGGCTACAATGTGCGCATTCTTGGTGAAGGTTCGAATGGTGGAACTATTACTTATCCTTCTAGTGTGCGAGACCCTTTGAATACAGTTTTTGCAATTATAAAACTTTTGATGATGCGTGAAGACGGCTTGTATGAAATCTGGTGCAAAAAGGCTGGAATTGAATATAAGGCTGATTTTACTTTAACTGATGTTCTTGAAAGTCTGCCTGTTTATACAACTACAGGTGTGAGTGAGCCAAGGGCAATCCTTAAAGTAAAGAATACAGACCATGCAAAGCTTAAGGCTGCTTTCCAGAAAGCATTTGAAGCAGAATGGGAAAAGAAAAAGGCAGATTTGAAAAAGAAATATGGAATTGCAGGTTATGAAGCTGTGATTACAAATGGTACAAAAGAAACACGCGATGTTTCTGACTATTCACTTTCGGGCAAAGGCGGACTTAAGATTATATTTAAGGATGATGCCGGTTCCCCTGTTGCCTTTATCTGGATGCGTGGCAGCGGCACAGAACCGGTGTTCCGTATTATGTGCGATGTAAAAGGTGATAATGCCGAAGAAGAAAAAGCGCTGCTTGAATGGGAAACAGAGTTGATTAAGAAGGCGGATGTGTAGTCCCCCCTGTCATTCCCGCGGTCCCTGAGCTTGTCGAAGGGTGCCCGGGAATCTAATCAAAAAAGAGATTGTCGGGTCAAGCCCGACAATGACACATTTTGTAATTTAAGATATTATATAGATATAAGGAGAATAAAATGGAAAAATCTGAAATTTTGCAGAGAGCTAAAGATTATATTGCAGCTGAACAGGATGAACGCTTCCGCAAGGAAATCGAAGATCTTGTTGCTAAAGAAGATTATACAGAGCTGGAAGACCGCTTTTACCAGACACTCGAGTTTGGAACTGGTGGACTTCGCGGCATTATGGGTGGCGGAACAAACCGCATGAACACACTCGAAATAAATATGGCTACACAGGGCCTTGCAAACTATGTACTTAAAGCCTTCCCTGAAAAAGCAAAGGCAGGAACTTTAAGCGCAGTAGTTGCTTACGACAGCCGCTTGAACTCAGATGTTTTTGCAGAAGCAACTGCACTCATCTTTGCAGCTAACGGAATCAAGGCTTATTTGTTCAGTAGCCTTCGCCCAACCCCTGAGCTTTCATTTGCTATCCGTACACTCAAGGCAGA
The DNA here is from genome assembly GCA_017551545.1 of Treponema sp. Taxonomy (GTDB): domain Bacteria; phylum Spirochaetota; class Spirochaetia; order Treponematales; family Treponemataceae; genus Treponema_D. The sequence goes on from JAFZLJ010000109.1 coordinate 12,361, forward strand.
TACAGGTGTTGTAGTTACAGCATCACACAACCCACGCATGTACAATGGTTACAAAGCATACTGGAACGACGGCGCACAGGTAATCGAGCCGCATGATGTCGGAATTATTGAAGAAGTAAACAAGGTAAAAGATGTAAAGACAATGACCCGCGTAGAAGCAATTTCTACAGGCAAGCTTGTAATCATCGACAAAGAAATAGACGAAAAATTCTGGGATATGTGTAAAGCACAGCTCTTCCGTCCAGATCTCATCAAGGAAAAGGCAAAGGATGTACGCATTGTTTACACACCACTTCACGGAACAGGTGCAATGCACGTAGAAAAAGTTCTTGGTGACCTTGGACTTAATATCCTTACAGTTCCTGAACAGCGTGAACCAGACGGAAACTTCCCAACAGTAGAAAAACCAAACCCAGAAGAAAAGCCGGCCCTTAAGATGGCTGTAGACCTTGCAACAAAAGAAAAGGCAGACGGTCTTATGGCAACTGACCCAGACTCAGACCGTTTTGGTACAGCCTTCCCGGACAAGGACGGAAACTTTGTACTCTTGAGCGGAAACCAGATGGGTGCTTTGCTTATGGAATATGTATTCCTTAGCCGCAAGGAACTTGGAAAAATGCCTGCTAACCCTGCATGTATCCGCTCTATTGTAACTTCACCTTTCGGCGACTACATCTGTAAAAAATACGGCGTAAAGATGTTCGATTGTCTTACAGGCTTTAAGTGGATTGCAAACGTAGAAGCAAACTTCGAAAAAGCCAGAACCTACAACTACGTATTCGGTCTTGAAGAAAGCTACGGCTACAAAGTAGAAAAAGAAGTAATGGACAAGGACGGCGTTTCTGCAGCAGCAATGTGTGCCGAAATGATTTTGTACTGGAGAAGCCAGGGCAAGAGCCTTCTTGAACACCTTGACGACATGTACAAGGAATACGGCTACTTCGAAGACCGCGCAATCTCTCAGAACTTCCCAGGCCAGAGCGGCGTTCAGACAATGAAAGAAATCATGGCCAAGATGCGCTCAAATCCACCTGCAACTTTAGGCGGCCAGAAGGTAGTAAAAGTTCGCGACCTTATGAACGACCCAGACTTACCAAAGAGCAACGTTCTCCAGTTCTACCTGGAAAGCGGAACAATCGTAAGTGCCCGCCCATCCGGAACAGAACCAAAGATCAAGTTCTACATCAACTCAATGATCCCAGCAGGAGACGGCAGCGATGCATGGTATGCAGATGCCAAGAAGAAGGCAGCAGAACTTTGTGACGGTATTTCTAGAGATATTCAGGCTACTATTGACGCTGCGAAATAAATAACGTCATTGTGGGGGCGACGCGATACGATATTTCCCGCCCGCCCCCGCCACCTCAATCATTGCAAAAAGTAAATTATGCTTATACTATAATGCCATTTTGGATAATAATCATAATAATTATTTCAATTGTTCTCAAAATCTTTTCCCCAAAAATAAAGGGCTCGGCAGGTGAATTCAAAGTAAATACACGTCTGAGTTTTCTAGGAAATGAATACATTATACTTAACGATATTCTAATCAAATCTTCAAATGGTTATACATCTCAAATAGACGAATTGGTCTTATCAGAATATGGCATTTTTGTAATTGAAACAAAGAATTATAAAGGATGGATTTTTGGAAATGAAAAATCCGAGAATTGGACGCAAGTAATCTATAAAGAAAAGCATACTTTTAGAAATCCTATAAAACAAAATTGGAGCCATATATATACCTTAAAGAATGTATTATCAGATTTTCCTTTTATAAGATATTTTCCTATAGTTGTTTTTTCTGGTAGTGCAACCTTAAAGAACATAGAATCTTCTATACCGGTAATCTATGCTAGTAAATTAAATTCAACCATAAGAAATTATTGTGTAGAAAAATATATTAGTTCTGCTGATCTTATAAGAATCCAGGCAAAATTAGAATCTGCAAAAATAACAGAAAAAACTGCAAGAAAAGAACATGTAAAGAACATAAAACAAAATGTTTTTGAAAAAAAAGAAAAAATGAAAAATTTAATTTGTCCCAGATGTAATGGTGAGTTAAAATTAAGAGATGGAAGGAATGGTAAATTCTATGGATGTTCTAATTATCCTAAATGTAAGTTTACTATGCCTTATTAAGGATTTTTTCCTATAAAGTCTGATACATAAAAACACATCCCTTATCATATTGAGGCTTTACATGATACTGAACAAATTGTTCTTGTTTTTTTGGAAGTCTTGTAAAGCCTAGTTTCTTGTAATAATTTATTAGTTTTGTTTCAGGCAATGCATAAATATATAAAGAATTGACACCAACATACTTTGCAATAGAATTCACGAGCGGCAGAATAAATTTTCTGAAAGTATAAAAACCAAGAGCTGATACTTCTGGGTGAGATTCTTTATAACATTTATTAACTGCAAAATTAGCCAACTCTATAGCTGGAAAAGAATCGAATCTTTCGCCTTCTACTTGAATTGTTATTAATCCTGTTCTAATAGAAAAATATCCGGCTAATTCACCTGTGAGTATATCTTTTATTAAATATGTTCTACTATTATTTTCTTTTTCATCTTTTGCAGATTGATTTTTCAAGTAATCTTCAAGGCCAAAAGCATTTTTATCTGCTTCAAATTCAGCAATCAAATCCATGTTCTCAGGAGAATCAAAAAGGTGTTCTACAGAATAGTCCTTTGTATCAAAAACTGAAAACTCGGTTATCATTTCCTGGCGGCTTCTCTAAGAAGTTGACGATCCTTTTTATGTTCCTTCTTTATCCATCGTTCAAACTTAGCAACTTCTTTGTCTAGCTCGGTAAAATCAGGTTTTGGTGTATTCTGTATATAATTCCATGCAGAACTTTTGTCGAGAATTGCTTGATATTCTTTACTTATTACTCGCATACCATAACCTCCATTTTTATATAAGTATAACACATATTTGGATAATTGGCATCTTATTGATCAATTATTCGTAAGAAAAATTATTTGGGTGGGTTTGAGAATTAATATCTTTGTAATATTTGAATATGAGCGGGCTGGATTGCCACGCTTCGCTCGCAATGACGTGCTTAGTTCCTAGGCGCTTTCGCCGGATCAATTGGTTGACCGTTCTGGAAAACCATAAATGTTATTCCTGGTTTACCAGAGATTGGGTCTGTACCTGCTGTTCCGAGCTGCTGATTGTAGATTACGTAATCACCTTTTTTGACGCTTACTGAACCAAGACCGGTGTATGTATAGATTACACCGGTTTTTGATTGTACGAAGAGGACCTGGCCAAAGCCGCGGTATACGCCTACGTACATTACTGTTCCTTCGCGGATACAGACTACCGGCTCGTTTACCTGAGCGCTGAGTTGTACGCCGCCTACCTTACCCTTTACTTGAGTAACTGTAGGATTCTTTACTGGCCATACTGTATTTTTATCTGCGGTAACTGTTGTGCCGTAGGTACGGGTGTCTGGAGCGGTTGTTGTACTGGTTGTTGCCGGCCCTTCGACCCCTTCGACAGGCTCAGGGACCGCAGTATTAGCATTAGTTGTTGTGGTTGCTGAATATATCTTTAATTTCTGTCCTACTTTAATTACTGAGTTTGAATCAAGACCGTTTAATGCCATGAACTCTGCTAAGGTCATTCCGTTCTTTTTGGAAATGCTATACATGGTGTCGCCTTTAACGACTGTATATTCTTTTGTGGCTTTTGTTGCTGATAATGTTGCACTGCCTGAAGTTGTTGCTTTATTGTCTGTGGCAAGTGCAGCTGCGTTACTAATGTCTGCAGTAGGGATTTTTAATTTCTGGCCTACTTTTATTACGTCATTTTCTGAAAGGTTGTTGGCAGCGCGGAGTTCGGCTACAGTAATCTGATATTTACGGCTGATTGAATATAATGTATCGCCCTTTTCTACTTTGTAGGTTGTATCTGCAAAAAGAGAAATGGATGCTGCAAAAAGAATTGCGCATATTAAAAGTGTTTTCTTTACAAAAGATAATCTCATAAATTAATTATCGGCATGAAGAAGTGGATTTTTAATAAGAAATGTTTTGAAAAATGGATTGCCACGTCGCTAAGCTCCTGTCGCAGAGCTTACCAAGTTTGCTTCACAAACTTGCGCAATGACGACTAATTTACAAGTTCATGAAATAATTTATTTACTTCGATGCCGCTTATTTTCTGGTCCTGAGGGTAAAGCTCAAGCATACCGTCACGACCGCCCTGAAGATGGGTTGAAGTAATTCCGTGTTTAATCGAAATGTCTGCTTCCATAAGCGCACTAAGATGATCAGAAATGCGTACAAGTTTTCCGTCTACCGGATTAAAACTGTCTTTATTATACTTTCCGTTCAGTTCTTCCCACTCTACCTTTTGAACTTTTCCGTCTTTGCCCTTTATTCTGTCTGCAAACTCATCGCTTGTGTAATAAATAACTTCATCAACATAAGATTTATCCATAAGAGGAACAAGTTCTTTGTTTACAATTTCATCTTCAATCTTCTTTACAATATTTGGTAAAGCATCTGTAGCCTGTTTTACAGGAGAAATAATATCGCGGGTAACAGATTCAGGTAAATCGTGGAACAGTGCGCTAAAGTAATTGTTCACTACCCGTCTTTCGCACATAGAAGGATTTGTTTCGCGGCCAAGCAGCAAAGTCATTATTGCAACAAAGAAACAGTGACCAAGTACAGATGTTGCAGGAACACGAGGAGTTTGATTCCATCTTGTCTGGAACCGAAGCTGTTCTATTTTAAGCAGGAAATCAAACTCTTTCTGGCGGGTCATAAGCTTTTGAAGACCTTCCAGATCAAGATATGGCTGGATATCTGCTTTAAGTTCTGTGTCTATTTTTGAAAGTCGTTCTTTTTCATTTACAACGCTGAGCATTTCAAGTTCGCGGATTGTTGAATACTTATGAGCGGCATTATAAACACGAACAGAATCCTTTAATTGTTCAGGTAAAGCAAACGAACCTGAATTCTGTCCAATATAAATTGTGAATTCAGAAAAAAGTGAATCATCTGTAATAAGCTGGCGGTACTGTTTTAAAACCCATTCGTTGAGCCTCATGTATTCACGTGTGAATTCTTTTTTGAGCATCTGCTGAACGGGAGCTTTTATATCGCACAAGGCAATCTTTTTAAGAAGATCAAACAGCGAAGCATACGCCATCCACTTCCAGTTTATTTTAGTTCCTTTTTTTTCTTCGTATTTTCCGATTATGTAGGCAATGACCATTTTTTCGCCGGCCTTGTCCATTTCGACTAAATCAAACGGGCGTATAAGGTCATTCCAGCGCTGAATAGAAAATCCTTCGAATATTTTGAGAATTAATTGTTTATCCATTATTGTTAGTTGCTCAAGCCCTTCTTCTGGTCGGCATCCATTTTATCCTTCCAGACCATAGCTTTTTTCTTTACTTCTTCTGCTTCGTTTGAACGACCGATTACTATATAAAGCTTGCGAAGTGCTAAAAGATATTTAATAGCATCACGCATATCATCAATACGACGTGTAGAAAGCTCGTAGCGGTCACGGTAACCATTTGCAGCTTTATCCAAAAGCTTTTGAACCATTCTTACATACAAAACTGTTGTTTCATAGTCCTGGGCACGTGGATCAAAAAAGTCCTTGCCTGCTGTTTTCATATCTATAAGATTTTTTGCAACAGTAGCAAAGCGGCCTTCAAGCTCAATAAACGACCATTTCCATTTACTGTTATCGCCGAAAGCATCTTTAAGAATCTGAATTTCAAGTCCAAGCTTACGGATTACAAGATAGCGTTTGATAATATTTACATTTGTGATTTTTTCGTGATAAGGCAAAAGCTCTGAATATGGACAGTCGATTACGTTAGAAACAATTTCTTCAAGATAGATGATTGCCTTGTAAAGCATTTTACGTGCATCGTTTAAGGCATCATTATTTTTAACTTCCATGAGCTTAAGGGAAAGACTGTTCTGGGCAACATAAAGAGAAGCAACATAAATCATATCTTCGCAAAGAAGAAGCTTTTTATACTCAAGGCCAATGTCTCCGTCGTGCATGGCATTGCGCATAGTTTTTTCTTTTTCAAGAGTCTGAGTAATTTTGTCTTTGTACGGCTGGATACATTCCTGGAAATGTAACCTTGTCTCTTCTGAAATTTTTGCCATCAGAATCCTCCGCTGTATTTCTGGAGCATTGCCCTTGCATGATCGAGTGATTGTTCTGTGTCTGCATCACCCGAAAGCATTCTTGCAATTTCTGCTACTCTTTCTTCTCCCTGGACAATATGAACGTTTGAAGAAGTAATTCCGCCGGAAACTGCTTTTTCGATCTTTATTTGATTATCGGCATAAACTGCGATACTGGCTAGATGTGTTATGCAAAAAATTTGACGATTTTTTGCAAGATTTTTCATGTGTGAACCAACGGCTACGGCAACCTCACCGCCGATTCCAGTATCAATTTCGTCGAAAATCAATGTTTCTACACTATCATTTTGAGCGAAAATCGTTTTTAAAGCAAGCATTACGCGCGAAAGCTCACCACCGGAAGCAATTTTGGCAAGCGGCAGGAGCGGATTTCCAGGATTTGCACTTATAAGGAATTCAATGTTGTCTTTTCCGTAAGGACCACATTTCTGAGCAACATCACTTCCCTCTTTTTCTACAAGGCTTACTCCAAAATGAGTTCCCTTCATTCCAAGCTTTGAAAGAATCTGATCAACTTCGAGTGAAAGCTGATCTGCGCATGCCTTACGTTTTTTAGTAATTGAATCTGCACGCAAAAGGATTTCTTTTTCAAGCTCTTTTATTTGTGCTGTAAGTTTATCTTTTGCACCGGCTCCTTCTGCATTTTCATCAATAAACTGCTGGGCCTGTGCACAATAATCAAACACTTCGCTGAGCGGAGCATTTACAGAAGAAGCATATTTTTTCTTAAGGTTGTATATAAGCGAAAGTCGTTCCTGAACCTGAGCCAGACGGGCCGGATCAAAAACAAGTTTACTTTGATATGAAGAATACTCTGCAGCAATATCAGAAAGCTCATAGAAAGAAGATTCAAGACGTTCATCAAGAGCGCGTACTTCCTTGTCAAAATCTGTAATTCCGGAAGAAGCACGGCGGATTTTTTTAAGAAGATCGATTACAGAACCTTCACCGTCATCAAGCATCTTTCCAATTTCATCTACACCGGAATATAATTTTTCGTAAGAAAGCAGACGGGTTTCTTCTTCTTCAAGCTGAACATCCTCTTCTTTTTTAAGTTTTGCTTCATTAATTTCCTGAACTGCAAAGGTAGACATATCGAGCTTACGAAGGCGTTCACTTTCCGAAAGTGAATACTGCTCAAGCTGTCGGCGAAGCGAAACTAAAAGCGCATACTTTTTTGTAAACTCTTCTACTTCACTAACAATGCCTGCTCTGCTGTCTAAAAACTTTCTGTGTTCAGGAACCTTCATAAGCGACTGATGCTCATGCTGGCCGTGAATATCTACAAGGAATGCAGAAAAAGCTGCAAGGTCGCCGCGGGTTACAGGTGTATCGTTTATCCATGCTCCGGACTTTCCTGTATCGCGGATAAAGCGTCTTAAGAGTACCCGGTTATTTTCTATTTGGATTCCATGCTGGTCGAGCCATTCCAAGGCATTTGCAGGCTCTTCATCTTCGGCAAGCTGTCGTATAGTCTGATTTTGAGGAAGTACAAAAGTTCCGCTTACAGAGGCTTCGTTTTTACCTGCTCTGATTTGTGAAGTTTCTGCTTTTCCGCCAAGCAAGAATGAAAGGGCTCCGATAAGGATAGATTTACCAGCCCCTGTTTCACCGCTTAATACTGTAAAGCCACGGTCGAATTCAAGAAAATCATTTTCGATGAGTGCAAAATCTTTAATGTTTAATTCTTCAAGCATAAGGTTCACCTCGCCAATTTAATTTTGAACGAAGGGCATTAAAGAATTTTTCCTGTGTGCAGCAGATTAATTTTATTTTTTTATTTATGAGTTTTATTTCTATTTTATCGCCTTCCATAAGCTTTACAGGTTCAAGACCGTCTGCAAGCATACGGATTTCTTTTGTTCTGCAAGGCTGGATATTTATTGTAAGAATTCCATCCGGTCTTAAAACAATCGGGCGGCTCGAAAGCGAAAATGAATTAATTGGTGTCATTACAAGCGCATCAAGACATGGATCAACAATAGGACCACCTGCCGAAGCAGAATAAGCTGTTGAACCTGTTGGAGTACATATAATTACACCGTCTGATTTTAATTTACAAAGATGATCGCTGTCAAAAAGAACATCCATTGCAACAGTTCGGGCAGTATGCTTTGCGCTTATTACAATATCATTCAAAGCAAGCTGTTCACTCTGGAGTTTTCCATCTCTATAAAGTGAGGCTTTAAGCATGCAGCGGTTCTGAAAAGGAGCCTTTCCACTTAAGAAAAGTTCAAGACTCTGCTGCCATTCATTCTGCTGAACAGAAGACATAAATCCAAACTGACCAAGATTTACTGGGAAAACAGGAACGCCGTATTTTACACAGTTTCTTGCGGCATACAAAACTGTTCCGTCTCCGCCAAGTGTAATTACAAATTCGTAATCTTTGAATGGCTTATCTTCGGCAAAACCGTCAAAGCTCAGAAAATCACATTCAATTTTTTTTGACTGTAAAAAAGCGGCAATTTGTTTGGAAAGTGAAAGAGACTTTTTTTTACTTGTATTAATAATAATCAAAACTTTTTTCATCTTTCCATTTCCCCATTTTTATGGAAGAGTTCCAAGAACCTTTACAATCTTTGCAGCCTGTGCCTGTGTAAGACGAGGATATAAAGGAAAATGTGCAGTACGAAGAAGCAGAGATTTTGCGTGAATGCAGCTTTCCGAAAGTTCATCTTTAAGTGCAATTACAGAGCCTGCAAAAGCCTGCTGAATTTCAATATCTTTTTTTGCAGTGTAAGATTTTACATCTTTAAAAGAACTGCTCAAGATAAGCGGGAACGAACACATTGTAGAAGCGCCTTCCATATCTCGTGCAAAAGTTTTGTGTCGGCCAATCATGCAGGAACGCTGGTACATTGTAAAAATTTCGCGTCTTGTATTTTCGTTGCGGTTGAATTCCTTAAGCTGAACCCAGGCAAGTGCACTGTTAATATCAGGAAGAAGATCTGTTAGTGGTGCTTCGTCTGTAAACTTTTTAAGAACAATCCATTCACGGCGGCCTGGTGCCATAAGAACTGCACCACCTCCTGCTGTAATAACGTCTTTTTCTTCAAGACCAAGGATTGTGTAAACACCAAAAAGTCCTGCACGTTTACGGTCTTCGCTTGGAGTGCCGTCTTCGTTTTTAAGTGCAACAGAAGCACCTGCGCTTTGAGAAATATCTTCTACTACCGGGATACCAAGAGAAAGTATTGAATCAAAATCAGGGAGGATTCCTTCTGTTTCATGAAGGAGCAAAAGCCTTCCGCCGTTCTGGATACCCTTCTGGATTTCTTCTACAGGCACAAGTCCGTCTGTTTCTGAAACATCAAGAACAAGAGGCTCATAGCCCAATGATTCTACTACCTGATACTGCCAGGCCGGAGCAAGTGCGGAAAGCATAATTTTTGAAGCTTTTTCAAAATCCAATGACAAAAGAATATATTTAAGGGCAACTGCCGGACTACGCAGAGCAACTGCACCATCACACTTAAAAAATTCCTTAACCTGCTGGATTAATCTTGCATTTAACTCGCCTGGACCAATCTTTTCATCGACCATGCAGGTTAAAACTGCATCCATTTCTTTTCTACGAATTGTTGAACTGTATGTTTGTATCATTATTAATTTAAATCGATTATTTTCTGCAATTCTTTTGCATCGAACAACTTCCGAATATTTAACATAATAAGGTATCCTGTTTCTTCGCGGATAACACCTTCAATATATTCAGAACCAATACCTGTGAGCATCTGAGGAGGCTCTTTTACATCTTCTGCCTTTACTACAACTACTCTTGCGACCTTATCGATAATAATACCGATTTTATTATTATCAATATTCAGGATTATAAAACCACCTTCAAAATCAGTTTCTTCTTTATCAAGAGCCTGTATTCTAAAGCGTTTGTGTAAATCAATTATAGGGATAATTTCACCACGTAAATTGATGATTCCTTCTACATAATAAGGAGAATTCGGGATAACACGCACATTCTGTAAACGAACAATTTCCTTTACATCCATGATGTTTACGCCATATAACTCGTTGCCAAGCTGGAAGGTTACCAATTGGAACTGTGTTTCTTCTGAAGCCATATTTCCCCCAAAATATAAATACTA
>JAFZLJ010000110.1 GCA_017551545.1 Treponema sp.
GAAGGCGTGAATACGATTTGTTTATTTTCACAATGCAGTAACTGCTTAAGACGATTTCTAGTTTCAGAAACCACCTTACCGGCACCCATAGAAAATTTATGATTTCCACGTCCAGCATTTCCACCACATTCCCTATAGAACGTATTCATGAAATCATAAACACATTCGGGCTTAGGGAAAGCTGTTGCAGCATTGTCGAAATAAGCCATCAGTTGTTCTCTCCACACATTTTTTGAAGGATGTCCACAACAACCTGTCTTTTTTCCGCTGCAGTCATTGCTTGTCCCATTGTATTAAGGGCATCTTCCATTTTATTGAAGAGCAACCGTGAACGGGGCGACAGATCGACTTTATTAAACGTCTTTATAGATTCACGGCCTTTTTCGTCGGTAAACGAAAGCCTATAGCTATTATCGTGATTCCGTTTATCAGAATCTTTATAGTTTTCTGCGGTATTTTTGCAATCCTTCAACTTCATTTTAAAGGAATCGATTGTATTAAAATTCCAATCAACAATTCTCAATCCCGTCAGGATTTCAGCGAGACTTTCTATGAACTTAGTCTCATCTGCCAAGTTCTGATAGAAAAGATTCAGCATTCTATCCGTTACACCATCATCAAACACATTGTCAGCCACTTTCTTATCAAGCCTTTTAGTCCATTCTTTGCATATAGAGGACACTGAGGCTTTTTTAGCATGCTGATTGGCGAAAGCATTTCTTGTTGTATCTAAAAGCGACTGCTTTAACCTTGTTATTGTTTCTTCAATATCTTTTTTAGCGTCAGACAACTTTATAAAAACATTTTTACCACACGACGGTTTTCCCGAAAACACTGTTGGGATTCGTTCAAAAAGAAGTTCTTCACTACTTACATTTTGCGTAAACAAATTCAGAAAATCAACAAGGGTTTGATTGCTCTTTTTGGGGTTTGCCTTTGAATAAATTTCTTTTGTGTACTTAGGCAAATCAAAATACCAGCGATTTATCGCAGACGCCAACCCATCTATTTCAAGAGACTTCATCTCGTAAGGGGTAAGCCACTGACCAAATAAAGTTTTCATATCATGGATGTATTTTTCTTTAGTCGCATCCCAAGATATGTATGTCAGAGTATATGATTCAGGATTCTTATTTATTTGATTTAAGGTCTGTGCAGAAATTTCTACAGAGCCATTTTCATTATGAATAGAAATGGACTTCTTATGGCAATGCAGGAAGGCGGCAATAAATATCGGAATGATTCCTTTTCTCATGCCGATTCTTCCACCAGGTGATGTCAATCTTCGGTACAGCGCACCAAAAGAAACTTTATTCTTTTCAGCTGCATTATTGACAAACCATTGCAAAGCATCAATAATAGGTTTTACAACGGCAACATCATCCTTTTTCTGGAAATCAAAATTTAATCTTACATCATTCTTTTCATTAATCAACAGCCCAGTATTTATCAAAACACTACGCATAATGAACACATCAGGCCCCGTTCCAGTCAAACCAAGATTGTATTCAAGTTCGTTTCTTAGCAGAGCAGAAATAACCTTATCTCGGGCGTTTTCCATTACCGTTGTTGGAGAATTTTTGTTGATAGCCTCGTTCTTGATTATCGGAGCCCTTGAATAAATATTTTCACAGATTTCCGAAAGTTTTTCTGAAAGCTCCGATTTTCTACCAATACAAGCATCCTCTCCGCAATAAATATATGACGAAGCGTTTCTCTCTGCTCGGATGTAATCAGCAATAAATCCGTATAAAACTTCGCTCAAATCATCTATCACGACCTGATATTCATCTTCTAAAGCACTGTCGCCATGAGATTTCTCGCGTAGAACATAAACTGCACTATATTTTTGTACGGTACGTTCGATTTCGTTAAACTGCGTGGGAACAACAAATAAGATTTGCCTCTGTGCAGCGGAAACCTGCTCGACCAAAGTTCGAATCTTTTTTACCGAATTTTTTCCACTTAAAACGACCGCAATAACTTGACCATCAGAGTCACTCTCGGCGTATTTATTTTGCCAGTCAGTTTCTTCTAAGAATTCTTTTTCTGGAACAAATATGAAATCAAACCATCGAGTCATCTCATATTTGTCATTATATCTTGAAGGATATAAATATGCACTGGTATTAAACTCGTTTAATACATCACACAAGTCAAATTTACCGCGCTGTCGTTCTATTTCATCATTTATCGTCTTCTCAATATCAACACCAGAAGATTCTTTCAATTTCAAATAAGAATTACTCTGCCGCAAATAGACGACGAATTCTTTTTCTACAAGATTGTCAATAGCTAAAAGAATTTCTTCTTCTGTGTATTCATTTTTGTAAATGCGGAATATTTCTTCTTTAACCGGCTTAATTTTTTCAAATTGTTGCAGGATATAAAGCAAGCACAACGTTTTTATGATCTTACATTCAAGAACCTTTTTCTTCCCAATTTTATCCAGGGCGCGATTTGCCAACAAATAGACATCGCGAATTTCGTTGTTGTAAATTTCTTTTTTGAAAAGTTGTTCAAAATAGTCAAACAACAAATCTGGAGTGACCAACTTAAAATCAGAATCATCATACCCATTTAAGAAGGCCGAAAGCGTTGAGTGCCCTTGTGCCGACAAGAATGTAAAAAGAGTTCTTTCGTTTTGCGCGATCTGTTCCGAAAGTCGCGGGAGAACAAATATGCTGACCGGATGAAGCGGATAGCAATCAAGTAGCAGTTTTTGCACCTCATCGGATTTCATTTCATTAAACAACGGGTGCTTACTATATAGCGCAAACAATTCATCAAATTTTTTGTTATGGTTTTTCTTAAAACGATTCCAATCAACTGGTTTCTTCTTGATGACCGATGATATTATCTCATATACTTGCGTAAAATTATTATTTAGCAAGACATGTTCAAATCGTTCTGAAATACCTCGCCAACCATCCGTTTTCTGCTTCGGAAGCTGGTCTATATAATTTGCAATCTCTTTATGCGAAATAAGCATAAGGTGCATCTGCGTATCACCGCTTCTTGAGCACTTTTCTGCAAAATCTTGCAACATCTTTGTGTCGCTAACACTTGCCGTAGATATATTAGCTTCAAGATACTTACTAAACTCGTCGTACACAACATAAAGGCCAGTCCATTTTGAGGTCCTTTTTAATGCTTTAGCGACACTTTCATATAAGTCGACAACATCAAAACCTACAAAAGGATTGAAAACACTTCCCGCAGTCAATTCAGGATAAACCTGTTCGAATTGGCGGTATGCATTTACATCATAATCCTGTAATTTTTTTATAAAATCTCTGGTATTTCCGTTTATTTCTTTTGCAAATGCTTTAAATGTTTGAGGATAGTCTTTTTCCCATTTCTGAATGGTTTTTATCGCCGCTGCGTAATTTGTTTCCGGCATAACATTCATCAGGTCATTTTCACTCAAAGTTTTCTGCAAAGAGAATATAAACGCCTGATGCAAGCTTGTGCTATTACCAGAAATAACCACAGGCAACAACTTAACCTTTCCGCTGTAATAATTTTTCAGTAGCGCAGACAATCGGCTATTTTCTTGAATTTTTTCATTTAAATGAACAAACAAATCACGATTCTTTTTCATCAACAGAGATAGAATCGTAAGTACGATATGACTTTTGCCTTTTCCGTAAGCACCAATTAGAATTCTTGCTCGATTAGTAGCATTATTCTGAGTACTTCCAAGGATATCTTCTAACAAGGACAACGACGATCTTGTTGGGATAAAATTTCCCAATTTCTCTGTATTATGCAAATCATATTCAATATTTACAGAATACTGGAAACCACTTGCAGTTTGAATCATTTTGCTCATAACATTAAGCCCTTTCATTTGCAATGGATTCGTAATACCTTTGAACGCAATCAATGTATTGTTGTTTGGGATGCTTAATTCTTACAACATCCAATCCAGCCGTTCTAATGATTTTAGCTTCACCAATCTTTTCAAGATTTCGTAAAATTTCAAGCAATGTTATAGAATCAAGATTAAAAGCCTTTCCAATACTTTCTGAA
>JAFZLJ010000111.1 GCA_017551545.1 Treponema sp.
CCGAAATCCAGAATCGTTAATCCTTTCCAGCAGATAGGAAGTTCTCCCGCCTGTCAGGTAGACAACATCATATGTTTTCAGTTCGTCAATCGGCATATTCTGATGCAGGTCGAAAACCCGGATGTTTTGCTTCGTGATTCCGACTTTCAACAGGTCATTCATGCACTTTGGAAGCACTTCAATGGCATCAACGTCAATGGCAGCTGTGGGAATAAAAAGCGCATTGGCCTGTTCCGGTACTTTACCCAGAAACTCAAGGAAGGACTCTTCAATCTTCTTCGTTTCCAGGCCACATGATGTCAGCATAACTCGCATTTTCACAATCTCCTTAAACATTTGTCTTGTTAAGCAAAATCAAATTTGTCATTTCAGATAATTCTTCACATCCGTAACAAACTGATTTCCGCAACGGGTAAGTTCACCAAGGACTCGATCTATCCCTTCCTCAGTAGTATACCAATTATCCTTAGTAATGTTATAGCAATGAACCGGTCGCACGATAAAGGACACATCCTGAAAAGCCATTTGATAGAGCATTAAGCAACGTCGTGCATGAAATGCCTTACAAACAATCATGGCAGTTTTTATTTTTAGGCCTTTCTCATCAATGACTGTCCTGGAGAAGAAGGCATTATCACGTGTGTGTCCGGATTTGTTCTCACCGATGATAACAGAGGCAGGAACCCCGTTTTTCAGTAAAACATCTGTGAAAAACTCACAATCAGAATGATAATCGCCGTCGTAAATCTCCGCTTTTGTACGAACACCGGGCCATCTGTCTCTTTTAACACTAATCCCGCCGGAAGGAATTATCCATTTAGCAAAGCCTTCCCGATAAAGCTGAGCAGCATATTCCGGTTGTTCAGGGTGTGAGCCTCCAGGAAGAAATATAGCATCCACTATTTGCAATTCGTCATCAACAAATATGTATTTGGAAATATCCGATATAATTCTGTTCTGCATATTGATCCTTTACTTCTTTTTCTTCGACGCCGGAAGTTCAACATACATACCTTCCAGAAGTTCCTGAATCAGAGCCTTATCATCAAAACTGTCAAATACATGCATCAGAGTTTTTGATTCTTCATACGGATAACGAAGTTCGGAATCTGCAAGCAGTCTGTCCGATGTCGGCGTTCTCTTTAAGAAAAGTTCATCACCACAAACGTCACCTATCAGCTTGCCATTAAAATAAACAAGGTATCCGCCCATCATAGGTTTTATGACAATATCACCTGCTTCAGAAAAACATTCGCGAACATATTCATTAAATTCATTCACCTTGGTTGTCCTCCATAAAAATCACAGTACATCTTGTGCTCTTATCCAGTCCAGGATTTTTGTCTCGCGGCCATTTTTTAGAATGAAATCAATTACATCTTTTTTTGACACAAGCTTATGTATGATTTTTTCATCCAGATTATTGAATACCTCTAAAGCATCAACCTGCCCTGTTTTTCTGATTTGTTTTAGAAGCTCTGTATCTTTAATCTTACGATTTTGTTCTGATTTCGGATAGCCTTGGCCGAATGGTTCTGAAAAAAGTCGTTCAATTGTCTGTTCAAGATTTTGCGGGCCTGTCCACGTGTATTCTTCTCCAAGCGGAAGAGAGATAACATTTCCATTATTAATCTGAGCAAACAAATATGCATCTTTAGGAGTTGGCGCATAACCACACAAAACTTCCGGCATACTGTTACAGGCAAGCATCATTCCCTGCCCAGAAGAACAACCTGTAACAACAAAATCTACAGCTTTACTCGAAATAAGTAAGCCAATTAACAAAGAGATTTCAATGTAACTATATTTTTCAACATCAGATTCGGTGCATCCAAAATTATAGATTTGAGAGTTGATTGCATATTTTTTTGTCGCATTAAAGAGCAATTCATTTTTGTTTATTTGCGAGGAAGCCTGTATAACCGCGATTCTCATGATTTTCTCCTAATTTCTATTTCTTCGCCAGATACAAAACATAAGTATCTTTGAAAATAATACAATTCCCATGAGCAAGGACAGCGTTGCGCAGGCCATCAAAAAATTTTGTATTGTAAGGCTCCGGAATTACAAGATGGTCGCAGTGAGTTTTACTGAAGGCAACATATTCGTCTGCGGTGAATCTTCGCTCTCCGTAAAAATCACGGCGTTCAAAATTTTTATATCCGTAGTTTGGAGCATTATCGTAATGAAAGCTTCTATGCTGATATTCGTATTCCGGCTTAAAATACTGATCATATACTTTTTGAATATCATCATACAAAGCTTCATTTGTCGAACGGTATTCTGCAGAAACAAGCATCATTGCAAGAGTGCCGCCTTCTTTGAGCAGGCTGTAGGTTTTTGAAAAAGCAATATCTTCAGGGATCCATTGAATGGTTGCTGCTGAATAAATCATATCATATTTTTCTGAACCAAAATCATGAGTAATAAAATCATCATTTACGATATTAAAGTTCGGACGCTTGCCATATTTTTCATGCATCTTTGCATAAAGGTGTTCACCAAGCTCAATGGCATGATAGTCGCAGCCTGTATCCAGAATCGGATCAGTTGCCTGCCCGGTTCCCGGCCCAATCTCAAGAACAGATTTCCCTGGTCCTATTTTTGCATAATCAATTAAAGAATCAAAAAGTTCTTTGCTGTAACGAGGACGATACTTATCAAACTCTTCCGGGATCGTATCAAATATTTTTCGGAATTCCATTTTTTATGCCTCCAGATTTTTTATTAAATGATATTTTTTATTTCCAGCCGGAATATCATCAAGCTCGCTTATGATTTTATATCCGTGCTTTTTGTAAAACTCAGGAGCCTGCCAGGACATTGTATCAACATGAACTGAATGACAACCGCGCTTTTTAGCTTCTGACTCTGCAGCTTCAAGCAGTTTTGAACCAAGACCCTGCTTACGATATTTTTCATCAACCCAGAGAATATCAATATGCATCCAGCCCCAGTATGTACCGCCAAGGATTCCGGCAATTACATTTTTGTTTTCATCATATTCTACGATGTTTAAAAGAACATGATTATCCGGGCCAACCTTCTGGTCGTTGAATTGTCTGAGCGCGTCATTTACAAAATTGATTTCTTCTTCACTTGGATTAAAATTCATTTCCTATAAATCCATCCTCTCATTTATATTACTTCAAAGCTTTTAAGATTACATCTGTAATAATCGGTGTATAGAATTTCGATCTGGGTGAATCCTGTGCCTGCAGCACAACAACCATATCATGCCCGGGATAAACATGCAGTTCCTGACCGCCACGACCTAGTCCCCTGTAGCCGCTGCCGTCCTCATTAATCCACCAGTAATAACCATAATTTTCAATATGTGCGGTTGTGGCCTCATCTACATATTCAGCCGTAATAATTTGAGCGTTGTTTAACTTTCCATGATTCAAATAAAGAAGACCAAACTTTGCAAGGTCAATTGCAGATAGCTCAATGCAGATACTGGTCGGCGTCATAATAAAAGGGTCACAGTCAATTCCAGCATACGGAAACATATATTCATTTAATATATCGTATACCGTTTTCCCGGTTAATCTTTCAATACAGGCATTCAACAAATAAATATCTGTCACCTTATATTTAAAGACTGTATTCGGTGTATCCACAATATTCAAATCCGCAATTGCTTGCAGCCAGTCTTTTGAACGTTTTAACTGCTCACGCATCGGGTCATTCAAGTGAGGTCCATTTCTCCAATAAAATCCGGATGTCATTGTCAGTAATGTCTTTAAAGTGATCAGTTTATGAAATACATTTGCCTCATCATTAAAATACTCCGGCAAAATCTGAGTAACTGGAATATTGAGGCTTTCAATCAAATTATTTTTAAGACATATTCCTATGGCCGTCGATACAACACTTTTTTCTATTGAATGTAATGCATGCTTTGTTTCTCTATTACATTTTTCACCGTACCATTCATACACTATTTTTTGATTTTTTATGATAAGAACACTTCTCATCAATCGATATTTGCGGGCTTGTATGAAATCATCAATTGAATAAATAAGGTTCTCATCCAATCCGTTTTCCAACAATTTTCCTTCTGGCAGTTCAAACATATTTACCTGTACTCCATTACTTTTTTACTTTAGATATCCGCCAATAATAGAATTGGAATTCTCTTTTAATGATTTCGGAGTTCCTTCCGCAATTAAATAACCGCCTTCATTTCCGCCTTTGGGTCCCAGCTCAAAAAGATAATCACAGCAGGATAAAACATCGATATCATGCTCTGTAATAATAACTGTATTACCGGCATTACAAATTTCTCTCAACAAATAAATAAGATGTTCAGAGTCTTTCAGTGATAAACCGACAGTAGGTTCATCCAATATATAGATATTATCTTTATTTCTGCTTTTTCCCAATTCTTTTGCTAATTTAATTCTCTGGGCTTCTCCTCCAGATATAGTGGTTGTCTTTTGTCCCAGTTTGATATATCCCATGCCAACTTTATCAAGTAAAGATAAAATCTGAAATATTTTTGGAACATCCTTAAAAAATCCACATGCTTCCTTTACAGTCATCTCAAGCACTTCGGCAATATTTTTATTATGGTAATTAACATCAAGCACTTCTTCTATGTACCCGGTTCCATTGCATTGATCACAGATCATATTAATATTACCAAACCCGACATTATAAACCAGAAATCCCTGACCACCGCAAGTTGGACAACCGCCTTCAGCATTTAAACTGAAAAAGCTCATATCAAACCCAAAATCTTTTGCGTCCTCTGTCTCGGCAAATAATTTTCGAATGACATCAAAGACACCGGTATATGTAGCAATATTGGATGTTTTGGTTCGTCCGATTGGCTGCTGATTGATTACATAACACTTATTGATATATTCAGTTCCATGAATCTCTACATCATCAAGTTCTTTTGGATAGTCATAAATATCTTCATCCTCATTTTGTACGACACGATTTCGAATAAGCATTTTCAATTTAGGAACAAGTGTATGTGCTATCAAGCTTGATTTTCCGCTGCCTGAAACACCCGCAATGCCAACCAGTTTATATAACGGAATCGACAATGATACGTTTTTTAAGTTATGAATTTTTGCACCAGATATACTAAGTTTCTCTTCGTGATGTAATGCAGGGGCATTTTTCGTTTGATGCTTATAATTTTCAATAAAATAATTTCTATCCTTCAAATATTTAGCTACAACTGAATTTTTACAATTAAAAAAATCTTTATATTCGCCCTGGAAAATCAATTCGCCACCTTCGGTTCCGGCTCCAGGTCCAATTTCAACGATATAATCCGCAATCGAAATGATACTTTGATCATGCTCTACCACAATAACTGTATTTCCCGCAGACACAATATTTTTCAAAACCTCAATAAGTTTTTCCTTCTCTCGCTCATGCAAGCCTATTGATGGTTCATCAAATATAAATGTCAAGGAATCAAAATCAGACATAATGAATGCACTGATACATAGTCTCTGCAGCTCTCCTCCCGATAAAGACGGAATCGGTCTGGACATTGACAAATGACCAAGTCCCAGCATAACCAGATATTGAATTTTTAGTCTGATTGCATTCACAATCTTTTTGTTCTTATCATCTTCAACGCTTAATAAAAATTTTTCCAACTCAGTCAAAGACATATTGCGCACTTCTGCAAATGTTCTATCCTGCAATCTGGTATGTGACGCAATCTGATTTAATCCAACGCCATTACATCGTGGACATATTATCTTTTTCCCATATTCGTCCGTTATAATTTCTATTTGACGCTGACTTATTAAATTATATTTTGAAGCATTCATAATTAAAGGCATAATGCCCGGAAAGTTTTCCTTTCGCTCCCCGTACTTTAATTTTTGCAATTGCTCATCTGTCAGCTCACCGAGTGTCTGCGAAGGAGATAGTCCATTTTGTTCCAGAAAAGCCCTGTACTTTTTCTGTGATTTGCCTCTATCCAAAAAGCCGAATAATAACGCGTTTAATTTAGCATTACTGTCTTCAAATATTTTTTCTTCATCAAATACCTTTTTTTCGCCTGTACCCAGACAATGCAGGCACATACCATTGGGTGAATTCTTCTGAAACATATCTACAGACAATGGTTTTCCGTCAGCATATTCAGGATCTGTAACTCCGCTTACTGAAAACAAAGAAGCCAGAGCATTTGTTAATCTTGTTTTAGTTCCAACCGTACTTAAGGGATTGCTTTTCCTGATGATACATTGTTCCACTCCGATCGTCGGAGACAAACCTTCGATGCGTTCAAAATCATTGCTTGTCTCCAGCGAAAACTGAGACTCGGTTATGGATAAATATTTTCTCTTTCCTTCTTCATATAAAACATCAAATGCAAAACTAGATTTTCCGCTTCCAGAAACACCGGTAATCGCCGTTAATTTTCCTTTAGGAATACAAATATCGATGTTTTTGAGATTATGTTTTTTAACTCCGTATGCCTTTATATAGTTTCCCATGCCACCGTTCTCTCTGCTGCCTATCTCACAGCATCAATGCATAATATATTCCCGTATATTCTTTGATTACATTCAACTGCTTTTGAATTATATCATTTTTCATTGAGTCTCCAAAGAAGGCGCCCATCGTTTTTGCAGCTTCTTCGGGATTGTTGAATTTATAATCAGTTTCAATGACGTGTTCTTTGAAGCCCGCTTTAACAAGTGCCTTATAAAATTGAGCAAGCTTTTCTCCAGGCGGATTAGGAGCGTCTACATTTGTTCCCAGCGTTTCAATGAAAATGACTTCCTTTGCCCGCTTTGTAGTTTCGCTGATGAGATTTTGAATTGTCTGATTTCTGTTTTCATCATCCTGAACAACCAGATGCCCAAAGCTCCAGCCTTCAATGATTATATCAAAGAACTTTTCTACCGAATTGATTTTACTGTTATCAAGAATTGAATATTCTATTTTATCCGCCCACTTTGACAAGTTGACTTTTGCTTTATCAATCATGTGCTCGGAATTGTCATACGCATAAAGCTTCTGAGCTTTGTCGATGTAGTTCCTTGTAACGCGACCGGTCCCAATTCCAAATTCGCCGACAACTTTATTTTCCCATTGGATATTGTCGCGCAGGAACTTAGAAAGATTGTTATTATAATCTTCGTGATTTACCAGTTCATCATATAAGTCTGAGTAATTTTGATAGACCTGAAACATGTTTGACATAGGGGCTCCTTTTTATAAATCGAGGAGGATGTATTACACAATACTAATTACGATGCTTAATTAACCAATCTTTTATTTCGTCTTTAGATATTTTTCCTGAGGCAATACCTAATCCAAAATCAATCAATTCTTTCTGTGTGTAATTCAGGTTTTCTTCGTTCAGTTTTAGAAATAATAAAGTAAGATGTACTCCAATTCTTTTATTACCGTCAGCAAAAGGATGATTTTCTATTAGTGAATAACATAATTGAGAAGCTTTATCATAGACATCAGGATAAAGATCCTTTCCACCAAATGTTTGGAACGGAGCTTTTAAAGCAGAATCTAAAAGATTTACATCGCGGATTCCTGGCATTCCTCCAGTCTTAGCTAAAAGAGAATTATGAATTTTTTCTACTTGTTCTAGATCGAAAAAAATCACTTAGCAAGTTCCTGATAGGCTTCTATATTCTGATCAATAAGAGAGTCTGACATAGCATAAAGTTTTTCATCAGGAAGAGTATCAAACTGTTTTTCGTCTTCCAAAACAGTAATTATGACCTTTCGACCGTCGTATTTTTTAAGAGAACTGTCATTTGTAAGAACTGTATTTCCCTGGATAATTCCTGTCATAGCATACATGCCAAAACCTCCTTTTATTTTATTATACCATAATTTCTTATTTATTGAAGATGATATTTCAATATAAACTTTCTTACATTATATCATAACTCTTATAATTCTGTAGAATCATATTTTAATCAAATATCTGATAATCCAAACTTTTTTGAAACGAGTTCCAGCGTACCCTGAACTCCAAGTTTTTCATCGCGGAGAATTACATTGAAGCCGGAGTTTAAGAGGCGGTTATAGTTTTCCTGAGAGTTGATGAGCTCCAGGCCTTTGCGATAATTTTGCAGAGCGGCCTGGGGATCCGGCTCTTCCATAATCAACTGATATAAAAACTGTTTTTCTTTATCCGGGCGTTCAAAAAATCTTCTAACAGAAATATCTGGGTCTGCAAGCATAATCAGGACATGATCGTGCTTTGCAATTTTGTGTAAGGTTTCTATTGAAATATTTGTATCAACGAAAATCTTTTTATTTTGAGTTTCAGGATTTTTAAGCATATCTTCCAGAATCCGAAGCTCAAGGATTTCGCACTCACGGGCAGCACCATCAATCCAGTCTTTATATTCCTGTGGCGAACGACGGATAAACTCATGCCAGTCCTGCAAATCGCGCGTATAAGTAACACAAGGAAATTCTTTTGCATCAAGCTCCGGCAACAGAACATCATGATAGTTTTCCTCGCAGGCAATTCCATCAAACTTCTGTGCGAGCAGCTTTACCATCGTAGATTTTCCAGCATAAGCCGTACCGGTTATAAAATATACATTTTCAAAATTCATTTTTCTTCTCTTTATTTTATTATACCACACTTTATCAATTTCATCTTTTTAAACTCTTCACAGTCTTTCTAATGCATGATAAAATGAATTATATTCAATCAGGAGGTCAAAAGGTATGGAAGAAAATGAACTTGATTCTATGTGTGGAATTAGTGATGATGAAATGACAAATCTTTTTATTCAGTCTGTTAAGATTGAGACTGAAATTTCCAAAATCAAAGGCACTCCTATTACACGCTATGATGCAGAAAAGAAATCTGTGTACTTTGAATATCCTGATGGACATATAGAATATGCAAAAGAAGCCTGAAATTATAGTTTTTGCAGGCCCAAACGGTTCTGGAAAAACAACAGTCACCAAACTTGCAAAAAGGATTGAACCTTATATTAATGCAGATGATATAAAAAATGTCCTTCACTGTTCTGATTTAGAGGCAGCCCAAAGATTAATGTTTATCGTGAAAAACAGCGTTTTGCAAATGGTGGTCATGATGTCCCGGAAGATAAAATTGTTTCCAGATACAAAAAAGCACTGGACTTAATACCAGAATTAATTCAGGTATGCGATATCTGCCATATTTACGATAACTCAAATACACCTTTCCGCATCTTCAAAAAACGAAAAACCGAATACTTCTATTGGGAAAATGAATTCTGGACAAAAGCTCAGATAGAAGAACTCACAAAGATTCAGAACTTTATATCAAATTAAATCATAACTTTTATAATCCTGTTGAATTATGCTACAATATTCCCAAGGGAAAATTATGGGAAGCATTTTGATAAAGGATACAACCCGGGAACAGCGGGAACAGATTGTCCGTGAATCTTTGGGCGATGAGTTTGATGTCGGTTGTGGATATGAATCTACCGGGATTAATTACCAGCTTTATATTGACGGCATTAAAGAATTACGCGAGCTGAACATGGAAGCCAACTGCGGTTTTGAAGTTGCGCATCCGGAAGAAAGACAGAGTGGATGTAATCTGGTGTAAAGACAAACAGGATCAGAAATGTTAAGTATTAAAAAAGCAAACCTGGAAGACATAGAAAAAGAATGGGCCTTTGTTCGCGATATGCCCGAAGATGAGAACGGGCTTACAAACGCCTGGCACGGAATTTCGCACGAAGATTTTGAAACAAAGGCTTTACCGGACATGCTTCGTTTTGAGCACGGAGAAAATCTTCCCGACTGGATGGTGCCTGAAACCTTTTTGTTTTTATGGGAAGACGACACGATTATCGGGCAGTTCAGGATCCGCCATTATTTGAATGATGCGCTGAGGGAAGGTGCCGGACATATCGGACAGTTCATTGCGAAAGCATATCGTGGTAAAGGCTACGGAACAAAAGGCCTTGCGCTCACTCTGGAAGTTGCCAGAACAATTATTCCGGAAGAAGAAATCTATCTTCGTGTAAACCGCGACAACCCTGCCTCGCTAAAGGTCATGCAAAAAAACGGTGGCCGCATTGTAAATGAAGATGCCGAGCACTATTTTGTGCGGATTAAGAAATAAACAGTTTTAAGGAGATTTAAAATGCCCTTAGTTAAGATTAACATGCTCAAAGGAAAGACCGCTGAATATAAGAAAACTGTTTTTGACTGTGTTCACCAGGGACTTATTGAAGGACTTGGTATTTCTGACTGGGACAGGTTCCAGCGCATTGTTGAATTTGACCGCGCAGATTTTGAAACTCCTGCAGAAAAATCCGACAACTTTATGATTATTGAACTCACCCTCTTTCCGGGAAGAACCAAAGAACAAAAAAAGGCCGCCATTGAAATCATCACTGCAAAGCTTGTAGCGACACTTTCAATTGCACCAGAGGATGTTTTTATAATTATCACTGAACCCCCGCTTGAAAACTGGGGCATGGCGGGAAAGCAGAAGGGATAGACAAGGAGTCACAAATGTTCAGACCAATGAGAAGATTCAAACAGCAGATTACAGACGCTCAATGCAAAGAGATTTTGAAAAATGAAAAGCGCGGAGTTTTGTCACTGCTTGGAGATGACGGCTATCCTTACGGACTTCCTATCTCTCATCTTTATAGCGAAGAGGACAATAAGATTTACTTTCATTGCGCAAAAGAAGGCCACAAAATCGACGCAATCAAAAATTATGATAAGGCAAGTTTCTGTGTGTATGATTCAGGCTACCGAAAAGAAGGCGAATGGGCTCTGAATATCAACAGCGTAATCGTCTTCGGAAAAATCCGCCTTGTAACTGATGCAGAACTTACCCGCAAAATCTGCACCAAGCTGGTTCAGAAGTTTACAGACGATGAAGAATACCTCGAAAAAGAACTCAAAAATGCCCTTCCACGCGTTCAGTGTCTGGAGCTTGAAATTGAACACATGACGGGAAAGCTCGTTAACGAGTCGTAAAAAAAACAGTATCTCCCCTCATTTTTCTTACCTCAGTTCCGGCTTTTTTCTTAAAAATCTGCTATTATGTGAAGAGAGCGATACACCAGAGGAGAAATCTAAATGACCTACAAACACATCTACCGCACGCCCGACGGCTTTGATGACATGATGATGAACTCTGACGGCGAATTTTTGACAGGATTGTGGTTCATAAACTCACGCGACCAGTCCAAGCACAAAATAGACTGCGAAGAAAAAGACTTATCCGTTTTCCGCGAAACCTGCAGATGGCTCGACATTTATTTTTCAGGCAGGCAACCTGGTTTTACGCCGCCTTACAGAATAGAAAATTTCACTCCGTTCAGAAAAGAAGTTTCGGACATAATGCTTTCAATTCCATTCGGGGAAACTATAACTTACGGCGATA
>JAFZLJ010000112.1 GCA_017551545.1 Treponema sp.
GGAACTGTTATAAACTTTTTGAGCAGAACTTCAAGAAAGCCCTCTTCGATTTCACGGTTCGGAAAATCAAGTTTATAAAGATTGTTTTCTTTATCATAGCCTTTAATTGTAAGATATCCGCTCTGGTAAATTACAGGCAGCATATTTTTGCTGTCAGGATCATAATTCTTAAACTGATTTTCTTTTGCAAGCCGGCCGTTTACCATAGTTGATAATTCAAGCGGCTGATTCTGCAGTGTCTTTACCAGAAATGATGGCGTCCCACTTTCAAACCAATATGAGCCGAACATTTTTTCAAAGAAGCATTTGAATAAACAGAACGGATTATAAACACCCTCTCCTCTAAAAGAAAAATGATAGCCGTCATACATTTCAGCCAGTTTTTCTTTTGTTTCAGAAACTGTCAATTCTCTGTTTTTTGCAAGTTTTTCTATTTCTGGCTTAAAATATTTTTTAAGTTCTGATTCTGAAATTCCACATAGGGTACAGAAATCCTGGTTAAGACTAATATCATTCAGCTGATTCAAGCCTGAAAAAATATTTACATGGCTTACTTTCGTAATTCCTGTTATAAACAAAAAACGGATATATTTATCGCAGTCTTTGAGCGGGCTGCAAAAGCTTCTAAGCTCCTGGCGGTTAGGTTCTTCATAGTCTGTATAAAGCGCATCCAAAATCGGCTTGTCGTATTCGTCTATGAGAATTACGATTTTTTTACCAGTCTGTTCGCTGACATTTGAAATGATATTATTCAAACGCGGTGCAAAACGGTTGTCCTCAACCTGAATGTTATAAGTCTTTTCATACTTTGAAAGCTGAAGATTCAGAGTAGATTTCAGGCTTGCCAAATCAGGGTAATTATCAGCCCCAAAACTGATTTTTATAACAGGATATTCAGTCCAGTCTTTTTCGAGTTTTTCAAGTGCAAGACCTTTAAACAGTTCTTTTTTGCCGAGAAAATATGCTTCCATCGTAGAAAGCAGAAGACTTTTGCCGAACCGCCGCGGACGGCTTAAAAAATACGGTTTTCCTTCTGCAGCAAGTTTGTATATAAGTGCTGTTTTATCTACATAAATGCAGCCACGTTTGCGCAAGTCTTCAAAATCTTGAATGCCAATCGGCAAAAATCTTTGATTCATAGCGGCATTATAGCATACCCACAGTGCTTTTTCTATTGTTCCTTTTCGCAATAGATTAATCTTATATTGAAGCTCATACGGGGAAAAGTGTCTGTTTTTGCAAAGCGAATGTCAATGTGATTTATGCTTCAATATTTTTTCACCGTATTTTGAAACTAATTAATGAGTATTATCCCTGATAAACATGTATCATCATATTTTGTACCTTTATAAACAGATTTTATAGATAATCTTATTTCCTCATTATCATCAAAATCTTTCAAGTCAATGTATTGGGGTTTTGCGGTGTCTAAAAGCAGAACGTCTTTTTCCTTCTTTGAGGAAAGACCTGTTACTGTCAATTTTTCTATACGGTTGTTTTTTTCATATAGGTCAATTCTTTCTAAGGAAATATATCCATTTAGCAAATACAGTCCTGTGGCATTTTTCTTGTTTAACTGGATATATTCATTCTCCCCGCTGCCTTTTACACCTTCCACCCATGGATGTTTTAGCTTAAGCGCTTTCAGATTTTCTGGTTTGTACTCTATACAACCTTCTTTTAGGAATGAACTTGCTTCTATTTGTCCTGGCTGTATAATACGGCTGCTATCTGCAAGACCGATTACATAAGGTTTTGATTTTTCTTTTTTATAAATTACTGAAAGTTTTTCGCTTTTCAGCATAAGAATTTTATTGTCAATATTGTCATCATAATAATCAAAACCAAATTTATTCCAGTCTGTTCTTTGTAGTGGCTTGCCGTAATTAAAAGATATCTGTTCGTTTTGGTTATCTACAAAAACTGTTTTTGATTTGTCCTTATAATCTTTATATAAAGCTGTTGATTTTGGAATAGTAGGTACAGAAATAAATACAACAGACATTGCAGTAGCATTAGATATTAAAAAATTCAATATTGCATTTTCTTTAGTAAAAGGAATATAGTCAGATACAAAAGTTACAGTTGAAGTTTCTTCTCCGTAAGGGTGGTTTGTTGCTATTCTGTAAACATTTTTTTCATCATAACTTAGTTTCTGTTCCTCATCATCAAATTTTTTATTCCATGGTATGACAATCAACCTTTGTATTTGATTATCTACAAGATAGGCTTTCTCACCTGCCAATACTATATAAGAATTTGAAATTGAATCTTCTAAACCTTGCAAGTTAATCGTACTAGTATAAACTTCGCTTAAATTTAAATAAGAAATTTCAATACTGTCATCATTGATTCGTTTAATTATTCTATCAGTTTTTTCATTATTATTTTCTTTTAGAACAACCTCTATAGTTTTGTCTGTTCTGTAAATCTCATATTGACGGATTATCTTCAAATTCTTTTTTATGTTTTCCCAGTCATAATAATCGCATTCTTGTCGTAAATCGTAATGCGTTATTTGCTTTATAAGTCCGTCATCATAAAAAAGAAATTCTTCTGTATATGTAAGTTCTCTATCAAAAGGTCTGTACAAATTTACAATAAAATAATTGTTATCTGCAAAGCAATAATAGTACATCAAAATGGATATCAAAATACATATTCGTTTTTTCATAAAAGCACCTTTTACTCCCATAAAAAGTCAACGAGCAGTCGACTTTCTAAGATTTAATTTAAGCGGGAAGATTTTGTTCTGGAAAATGAATCGGCGTGTAAGTACCTCGCATTTTCTCTGAATCAAAATCTGTTTTGGAGCTGAGCAGCGCC
>JAFZLJ010000113.1 GCA_017551545.1 Treponema sp.
AAAAATCAGAAACTTAGTTAGCTTTTCCCTGAGATTGAAGTTCAATAATTCTTGTCTTAGCAAGATGGCTCCAGTCATCATCAGAAGCTTTATCATTTAAAGTATTGTATGCTTCTACTGCTCCATCGTAATCGCCCATTGCTTCGCGAACACGGCCAAGACTAAAGTATGCATGTGAAGCCATTCCAAATTCTTCAAACTCGGCAGCAGCTTTATATGCTTCTGCGGCTTCTGCATATTTTCCAAGTTCTTCGTAGCAGGCTCCCTTGTTGTACATACAAACAGGAGCTGTATATGATTTTTTTCCTTTAGCAATTGCAGCATCATAATAGCCAACAGCAGTTTCATAATCCTTAAGAAGATAAGTCAACTCTGCGCTAAGCATATTTGCACGAACTCCTGCAATTCCACCCTTCTTTGTATAAGGTGCAAGGTTTTCAACACATTCTGTAGCACGCTTTGTAATTTCTGCATCATCAAGACTTGTAGAAGAATCTGTAAGTTCATAGTAATAAGCTTCAACTGCTGCAAGATTCTTTTTAGAAGTTGTAGAAACAATGATTGCCCCTGCAATAAAACCTATAACAAGAACAAGCACTACAATAAAAGTAATAAGCACAGGCTTTCTGTTCTTTTCAAGAAAACCGTTAAGCTTTGCACTTGTTGTTGTTTTTTCTGTTTTTTCAGCCATTTTATTTACCTCAATTTTATATTCTATTTATTTACGGATCTGCAGTTCGTCAATCAGGCGGATTACATAAGTCAGTTGTATTCCAAGTACCTTTGCCGCTTTTGTCTGATTCCAGTTGTTCTCTTCAAGAATCTTTGTAACATACGCTTTCTTAAAAGCATTTACGGCAGTTTTTAAGGTTTTGTCCTCACCTGTTTCAACAGAAGGAAGACCACCTTCCGAACCAAGCGCCATGTCCGAAGTTTTTATCTAAGGCGGTTCGCCCACAATAAAAGCACGCTCTACGGCATTTTTAAGTTCGGCAATGTTTCCCGGCCAGAAGTAATTTTTCATAACCTCCAGGGCTTCTTCCGAAAATCCCTTAAACCCTACCCCGCTCATTGTAGAAAGCTTTGCAAAGTAGTAGTTTGCAATTGGAAGTATGTCATCCTTACGCTGGCGCAAAGGAATCATATTTACAGGAACAGAACTCATAAGACAGTACAAATCGTTAGAAAAAACGCCCTGTTCAATTTTATCTTCAATATTTACTTCAGTAGAAAAAATAAAACGAAGATTTTTTTGTTCTTCGTGGGTGGTACGCAAAAGCACCAGCAATTTTTCCTGAAGTACTGCAGACAGATTGTCTACATTGCTTATAAAGATTGTTTTACCAAGAAAGTCAAAGGAAGGAAGCTGCGAAACAAGGTCAAAAAAACGCTCGGTTTCGTGCTCAGAATAAACACGGCAATTATGCTCAAAGAAATCTTCCGGATTATTTTTGCCCTGAAGATGAACCAATAAAGCAAATTGCCGTTTACCTGTTCCCTTTTCGCCCTTTAAAAGAACGCTGGCGTTGTTCTTGCAGAGCACCATAGAAATCTTCTTGAGCTCTGCAACAAACTGACTTTCGCCCGCCAGAGAATTCACACTGTTATATTCTAAATTCCTCATTTCTTAGTGTTCAAAAGGTCGCCCAGTGTGTATGCTCCGTCATCGTCATCGTTATTGCTTGACATGTACTGAGAAATTTCATCACGCTGCTGCTTTCTCTTGTATTCACGTACAGAAAATGCTACTTTCTCTTTTTCAGTGTTTACATCAACAACAAATACGTTGATCTTATCACCTACTTTGTATTTTGCAATTGCTTCTTCAAAAGGAACTTCCTTATCATCGCTAAGGTTAGCCTTGTTTACAAGACCTTCAATTCCGTTAGGAGCTTTTACAAACAGACCGAACTCTGTAATAGAAGTAATTTCTCCTTCCAAAGTAGAACCCGGTTTATACTGGTCAGCAAATTCTTTCCAAGGGTTGGCAGAAACCTGCTTCATACCTATCTTGATTTTATGTTCTTCAGGATTGCATTCGATAATAACAGCTTCAATTTCCTGTCCAACAGTAAGTTCACTGCCAGGATGCTTGATTTTCTTTGTCCAAGAAATATCGTCTGCATGAAGGAAGCCGTCGATTCCATCTTCAAGAGCAACAAAGGCACCAATATTTGTTACCTTTACAACCTTACCCTTAATCTTTGTACCAACAGCATAGCGTTCAGCAATTGAATCCCATGGGTTAGCCTGTGTCTGCTTAAGACCAAGAGAAACACGACCGTTCTGAATGTCGTAACCAAGAATCATTACTTCAACTTCGTCACCAACATTTACCATGTCGCCTGGTTTGTTAACTTTCTTTGTCCAAGAGAACTCAGAAATATGAACAAGACCTTCAATTCCCTTTTCAAGTTCAACAAAGGCACCAAATTCTGTAAGCTTTGTTACCTTACCCTTTACGATATCATCAACATGATATTTATCTTCAAAGTGTACCCAAGGATCTTCTGTGAAGTGCTTAAGAGAAAGATTAATTCTCTTGTCTTCTGGATCAAGGCGGATAACCTTAAGTTCGATTTCCTGACCTTTCTTAACAAAGTCTTTTGGACGAGCAACGTGACCCCAGCTCATATCGTTGATGTGAAGAAGACCATCAAAGCCTCCCAGATCAATGAATGCACCAAAGCTTGTGAAGCTCTTTACAGTACCTTTAACTGTGTCGCCGATCTGAACAGAACCAAAGAATGCATCGCGCTTTTCGTTGATTTCTTCTTCAAGGAATTTGCGGCGGTTAACCACAGGATTAAGTTTATTATCTGAATAAAGTCTTTCGATATAGAACTTAGATTTTGTACCAAGTAATGATTCAGGCTTTTCAACCTTTTCTGCGTCAGCCTGGCTGATTGGCAAAAATGCCATACGATCAACACCAAGGTCTACTTCGTAACCGCTCTTAACTACCTTTGCAATAGTACCAGTTACAGGAGTCTTATCCTTGTAAGCCTGCTGAATCTCTTTTAAATAACGCTTTGAATCAGCCTTTTTCTTAGAAAGCACAGGACCACTAGAATTGTGACCTGTCAACAACGCCTGAACCTTATCCCCTTCTTTCGGCAGA
>JAFZLJ010000114.1 GCA_017551545.1 Treponema sp.
GGCAAATCAATTGTTGCAGCTGCACGAAAGATGGCAGAAATAACGTGGGCGTTGCTCACAGAAAAACAGGACTTTGATTCAAGCAGGATGTTGGGAAAATACAAACCAATGAGTCTTGTGGATCAAGCCATGGCTGCCATGAATAACAAATAGCTTAGAAAGTTGACTTGTTCGTTGACTTTTTATGGGAGAAATAATATGTTCAAAATTCAAACTTTAAATAAAATCGCAACTGTCGGCCTTAATCAATTAGACCGCGACAACTACGAAATTGCTACAGACATCAATAACCCTGATGCTATTCTTGTACGTTCTGCAGATATGCATGAAATGCAGCTTTCTGACAATGTAAAGGCTGTTGCCCGTGCTGGTGCTGGAACAAACAATATCCCTATTCCTGCACTTACAGAAAAGGGTGTTGTAGTATTCAATACTCCAGGTGCAAATGCTAACGCTGTAAAAGAGCTTGTTATGCTCGCCCTCCTCCTTTCTAGCCGTCCTGTTATTGAAGCTAACAAATGGGTAAAGGGACTTGCCGGAAAAGGTGACGAGATTCCTGATCTTGCAGAAAAAGGAAAGAGCCAGTTTGTTGGTCCTGAATTGATGGGAAAAACACTTGGTGTTATCGGTCTTGGTGCAATCGGTGATATGGTTGCTAACCTTGCTCTCCACTTTGGTATGGAAGTTATCGGTTATGACCCATTCCTTTCTGTAAACTCAGCACTCAAGCTCGACAAGAAAGTAAAGATTGCAGAAACTTTGGACAGCCTTTATGCAAAGTGTGATTACATTACAATCCACGTTCCACAGACAAATGACACAAAGGGCATGATCAATGCTGCTGCAATTAAAAATATGAAGGACGGAGTTCGCATCATCAACATTGCCCGTGGTGGTCTTGTAAACAACGCAGACATCATCGCAGCCCTCGACTCAGGAAAGGTTGCAGCTCTCATCACAGACTTTGCTGCAGAAGAATTGCTTAATCATCCAAAGGTTGTTTGTATGCCTCACCTTGGAGCTTCTACTCCAGAAGCAGAAGACAACTGTGCTGTTATGGCCGCTGCTCAGCTCAAGGACTTCCTCGAGTTTGGTAATATCGTAAACTCTGTAAACTTCCCTAAGACAGTTACAGACAACCCTATTCCAGCAGGTGGTACACGTCTTTGCATCAGCCACAAGAATATTCCTGACACAATTTCTAAGTTCACAACTATTCTTGGTGAAGCAAAGCTCAACATTGCATCATTTATCAACCAGGCCCGCGGCGACGTAGCTTACAACATTATCGACGTAGACGGAGTTGTAACAGACGACATCATCGAAAAGCTCAAGGCTTGCGATACTGTAAATAGAGTTAGACCTATTTTTGCATAATAACATAAAGCAGGGCCTTCGGGCTCTGCTTTTTTTTTGCTTTTCAATTTCTTTCATGGTATAATTAAAAACAAGGAGACTTAATAAAATGAAAAGACTTATTACACTTTTTGTAACACTTGCCATGACTTTTACACTTTTTGCTCAGAATGCAAAATCAACAGGTCTTACAGACAGCGATGTAAAAAACTGGGGTAAAAACTATAGCGTAATTGATAAAGAAATGGATGCTCTTGGAATTGATATAAATAATCTTGATGCATCTTCTGCTGCTGTAAAGTCAAAGGCAGATGCATTTCTTAAAAAGAACGGTATTTCTGGACCTAACTCTCTGGAAAAATATGTAATGATATCAAAATGCGCCGCCCTTATTGTTGGCGAAACCGAACTTGATGAAGATTCTATGTCATTATTCAAAATGCTTGGTCAGGATCCCCTTGGAGATTTAAGGGCTGAAATTAATGACAAAGATTATAAGATTGTAAATGCAAACAAAGATTTAGTTATAAAAGTCTATAACGAGAACGAAGATAAATCCGAAGATTTTGCTGATAGTTTTGATGCAGATTTCTCTACATTCTTCGATTTTAGCAGCGGATTCTAAAGATATTATTTCTACAATAATATTATTCTATAATTCAATAGATCCTATGACCGTTTCCTCGGAATCGTCATAGGATTTTTTGTTTCCAAACTTGTTTGATTTTCCGCTGCCTTTGCCGGTGCTTTTTATGCTGAACCGTGGACTTGTTTCATCACGGAATTCAGCAAGGGCGGCTTCGTTCTTTTTGGCTTTGCGGGCTTTTGGAGACGCTAAGAATGCAAACAAACTTCCGCACAGGCCTCCTGCTGCAACAATTACAACTCCCACTACCCCGTTTGGATTTTTCTGGAAAACGAGCATTGTAATAAAAAGTGCAATTACAGCAATGGCACTGGCCGAAATATTACTGCGCGAAAGCTGCATCATTGTCCAAAGAAGAATAAGCATAAAAACAACAGGCTCTGCACCGCTCACTGCATTTGTACAGAAGCAGGCGTTGAGCACACCTGAAAAAAGTGCAGAAACAAAAATCATAATCCCGATTATTACGGAACCGTAGCGGTCTTCCATTTGAGGGCCAAGCAATAATATAAAAATCAGATTACATACAAGTACAGAGCTCTGGTCATAACCAAAAACATGAATAAACAGCCTTATAATAGAACGAAAATCAGAAAAAGCAAAAGGAAACTGGCCGCCTGTGGCTGTTGGAGTGATGAGCCACACGTCCTTTAGTTTTCCTTTGAATGCAAAAGTGTCAAGAATAAATATAATCAGGGCTATAAATGCAAAAGTGAGCATTACCGGAGAATCATACTGGAATTTTAATTTCAATTTCTTTTTCATAATATGATTATCGGGAACTTTGTGGAAACATTAAGGATGGATTGCCACGCTGCGCTCGCAATGACGACTTGCTGCGCTCGCAATGACGGACGTATTTTTATTTGCCCACAACTTAAAAATGTGCTATATTTAACAGTATGAGCGAATTTATTAATCAGCCGCTTAACATTGGCAGCGGTGTTGCAGAGACAACATCAATCGAAGTTCCTCCAGAAAAAGACGTTGTTTTTTATAACGACGACTATACTACTATGGAATTTGTTGTAGATGTGCTTGTTTCTATTTTTAATAAATCGCAGTCTGATGCCCAGAATCTGATGACAACTGTTCATGAAAACGGCAGCGCTGTAATTGGAACTTATACTTATGACATTGCAGTTTCGCGCACAAATTTGACCAGAAGCATTGCCAAGAAAAATGGATTTCCGCTGAGGGTAGAAGTTGAGTGACGAAAAAAAACAGAAAACAGTTGTTCGACAGATGAAAGTAAGCCCTATGCTTACAAAAATTCTGTCTGAATCGCTGGCACAGGCAAAATCTTCTCATCATGAATTTTTTACTCCCGAACATGTTCTTTCTGTAGCGCTCGAAAATGAATTTGTCTGCCACATTCTTGCCGAAAGCGGAAGTGATGCAGAAGCGCTCAAGGCAAACATCACAGATTTTCTTGCGAACAAGGTTCCTGTAGTTTCTGACGATGCGAAAACAGACATCGTAAATGCACCTGTTGAATCTATGGGATTTCAGTCTGTAATGAACCGTGCTGTTTTCCACTGTGTTTCAAGCGAATCAGAAATGATAGATATTACAGATGTGCTTGTGAGCATGTATGACGAAAAAAAGAATTACTGCTCTTACTATCTGCGCTCAAGTGGTCTTGATAAACTAAGGCTGCTCGAAACTATTGGCCGCATCAAGGGAGTTCACGGAACACAAAAAGAAAAGGACCGCTCTCAAAAGCAGAACCAGCAACTTCCGGAAGGAATGATGACAAACAACGAAGGTGGCCTTGACCGCTTTGCCGTAAACATGACCGAAGAAGCTAAAAAAGGCGCTTATGATGTTCTTGTTGGCCGCGATGATGAAATTGAACGAACTGTACAGATCCTTTGCCGCCGCAGTAAGAATAATCCTCTTCATGTTGGTGATGCCGGTGTTGGTAAAACTGCAATTATTCAAGGACTTGCCCAGCGCATTGTAAGCGGAGACGTTCCAGATATCCTCAAGGGCTTTACAATTTATTCGCTCGATCTTGGGCTTTTACTTGCAGGTACAAAATTCCGCGGTGACTTTGAAGAGCGACTTCACAATGTAATTGACGAACTCAAAGAAAAGAAAAAATCAATCTTATTTATAGATGAAATCCACATGATTATGGGCGCCGGTTCAAACGGAAGCTCACAGATGGATGCAGCAAACCTTCTTAAGCCTGCCCTTTCTGACGGAAGCATCCGCCTGATTGGTTCAACAACTTTTGAAGAATATGCCGCTCATTTTGAAAAGGATCGTGCTCTTTC
This sequence comes from Treponema sp., assembly GCA_017551545.1. Lineage (GTDB taxonomy): Bacteria > Spirochaetota > Spirochaetia > Treponematales > Treponemataceae > Treponema_D. The sequence continues at coordinate 4,285 of JAFZLJ010000114.1, forward strand.
ACGACGTTTCCAGAAAATTGATATTGTGGAACCAACCCGCGAAGAAACTGTAAAAATCCTCAAAGGGCTGCTTCCTAAATACGAAGAATATCACAATGTAAAATATGCGCCTGCCGCACTTGAAGCAGCAGTAGATTTGTCTGTTCAGTACATGCCCGACAAGCGCCTGCCTGATAAAGCAATTGACATTATTGACGAAGCAGGTGCCTACCAGAAAATCCATAACTACACTGCTCAGATAAACGTTGCAACAGTCCGCAGAATCACTGCAAAAATGGCAAAGCTTCCGCTTGACTCAGTTACAGGCGACCAAAAGGACACCCTGCGCTATCTTGAACACAATCTTGGTTCACAGATTTTCGGACAGGACACAGCCATTCAGACTCTTACAAAAGCAGTTAAGCGCGCCCGTGCAGGGTTCAGAAATCCTGATAAGCCGGAGGCCTGCTACCTTTTTGTAGGCCCAACAGGCTGCGGAAAAACAGAACTTGCACGTTCACTTGCCGAAACTCTTGGAGAACCACTTCTGCGCTATGATATGAGTGAGTATCAGGAAAAGCATTCTGTAAGCCGTTTTGTTGGTTCACCTCCGGGCTATGTTGGTTTTGAAGAAGGCGGCCTGCTCACAAAAGACGTCCGCAAAAATCCAAACTCAATCATTTTGTTTGACGAAATAGAAAAAGCTCACGAAGATATTTTCAATGTTCTGCTTCAGGTAATGGACTACGGAATCTTAACAGATAACCAGGGCCGCAAAGCAGATTTCCGCAACTGCATGATAATCATGACAAGTAATGCCGGTGCACGCGAAATGGAACGTGCAGGAATTGGTTTTGGAACACAGGACGCTGCCTACGATGAAGCAACTCTTTTTGAAGCAGTAAACAAGCTGTTCCCTCCGGAATTCCGAAACAGGCTCGATGCTGTTGTTCCATTCGGCTACCTTGATAAAAAAATTGTACGAATGGTCTGCCAGAAGGAGGTTTTCAAGCTTGCACAAAGAATCAAGAAAAAGAAAATCACACTTACAGTTACAGACAAGTGCATAGATTATCTTACAGAACAAGGCTACTCAAAAGAATTCGGGGCCCGCAACATGGCACGAACAATAGAAGAAAATATTGCTAACCCGCTTGTTGATGAAGTTCTTTTCGGTTCTCTTGCAAAGGGCGGCTCTGTAACAGCAGACTACAAGAAAAACAAAATCGTTTTTGAATATGGAAAAGACAACAGCAAGACTCATTAAATGGGTTCTCATTATCTTTACATTCATTGCCCTTCTCATCTTTATGATTCTGTTCTATTCAACCTTTATGAAATCCAGGGCAAAGCTAAAAACTGTAAGCGAAGATAATCCTGCAGACGGCTGTCTTTACCACATTATCATTACCGGAACTTATGAAAATCAAAGTTTTCTAACAGAGCTTTATAACGGTGCGGCCAGTCTTGAAAAATCTTATAACGCAGCTGTAGACCTTCATGTTCCCGACTCTCAGGCAGGCACAACTTCTCTTCAAAATCTGATTGACTATTGTTCCTTCCTTAATGCAGACGGAATTATTGCATACATTGACTCCCCTGATGAACCTTTAACCCTGCTTCAGCGAAACGACAATCCAGTTATTCCGCTCATTACAACAGGACAGTTTTCTGCAAATATTCAGCAGGTTTCGTATGTTGGTGTAAACTACTGGGAAATGGGAAAACGAATTGCCGATGAAGCAAGTACTCTTTTACAGCCGAATGGAAACGTTTATATCATAAGCGATTCGTTTTCTACAAATACAGCAAATCTTATTACAAGTATTCAGCGCACACTTCAGGACACTGCAGACATTCAGTCGCTTGTAATAGAAAATATTCATTCTGCAATTCCTATAAGCTCAACAAACAATATTTTTATTGCACTTACCGAAGAAGATACAATCATGTCTGCACAGCAGCTTTCGGAGCTTTTCCCAATTGACACTTATAAACTTTTAGGATTCGGCGGAAACGAAGTATGCCAGCTTTATATGCAAAAGGGCTACATCTATGAGTTGTTCTCGCTTGACCCGGAACGAATCGGAAAAATGGCAATGCAGGAACTGTTTGAATACAGAAACAAAGGTTATGCAAACAGCTATGTCACCCCGGAAGTAAAAATCACAAAGGCGGAACAATGAGATTTAATCCTGTAGATTATATAAGAAATAAATCTCTCCGCTGGCGAATAATGTTCTGTATTGGAATTGCTATTGTCATGCTTGCCTTCAGTCTTCTTATGACTATGAATTTTACAACAGACGCTTTTCACAATCTTGGCGAATCCTACAAATCGAATGCAGAAATCACAGAGTTTACACAGGCGCTTTCTTCTACAGAAAAGGCAATGGAAAACTATGTTAATTACCGCACCTTCGAAAGTATTGATACTTACTACAACCAGCGCTTCCGTGCAGAAGAATATTACAACAAGCTGCAGGAGTTTCCTTCGCGGAATGAAGTTGCCCACAAAGAATATCTTGTTCATCAGCTTACAGAAAGCTTTTTGTATTACAGTAATCTGGCAATTTCGGCAAGGCGTGCAAACAGTGAAGAAGAAATCACAATAAATTACAAATATGCAATGGACTGCTACAACTATCTTACAAGTCAGATCCTTGAACTTAACAAACTTAGACTTGAACAGAACGCTGCACGCTACAATGATAACCAGAATACAATCCGCTTTACTAACCTGCTCAGTATTATATTCTTCCTTATATTTGCTATTCTTATATTCCTTGTACTTTATTTTACAATTACTTCTATCATGGATCCGCTCGTAGATCTTTCTGCAGTTTCGAATAAAGTTTCGCAGGGTGATTTTGATATTCCGCTGTTTAACAGAACTTCAAAAGATGAAATTGGAAACCTATGCCGCGCTTTTGATAAAATGATTATCAGTATCCGCGAGTACATTGATACAATCTGGGAAAAGGCACGTATTGAAGCAGACCTCAAAAAGAAAGAAATAGAAATGCAGTCGCTTTATACAGATGCCCAGCTGCGTGCTCTTCAGAATCAGATTAATCCGCACTTTTTGTTCAATACGCTCAACACCGGTGCTCAGCTTGCTATGATGGAAAATGCAGACAAGACGTGCTACTTTATGGAACAGGTTGCAGATTTTTTCCGTTACAACATTCAACAGCAGAGCCGTACCGCTTCAATTGACGAAGAACTTGGTTTGATAGATAATTTTGTATATATAATGAAGGTTCGTTTTGGAAACAGACTGGACTTTACAAAGGAAATACCGGAAGGCCCGTTCCCTGAGCAGATTCCTTCTATGACACTGCAGCCGCTTGTAGAAAACTGCATCAAGCATGGATTAAAAAAATCAAAAGGAAAGGTCAGACTTTGCATAGAGCGGACCAAAGATTTTATAGTCATAAGCGTTTCTGATAACGGAGACGGAATGCCTGCAAAAACACGAGAGGCTGTATTTGAAGCAGTTGCTTCGGGAACCACAAGACTTTCACCTGAAGTGCTCGATAACAATTCTACGCACAACGGAACTGGTCTTATAAGTGTATTCCTTCGCCTGCAGCTGGAGTTCCATCGTGATGATTTATTTGATATCACCGACGGAGAAAACGGCAAGGGCACAAGATTTATAATTAAGGTACCAAATGTATAATATTTTAATAACTGATGATGAACAGATTGTAATTGATTCTCTTTCTTACATTATAAGCAAGAACTTTGCCGACGAAGCAAAGGTGTTCACTGCCCTTTCAGGAACCGAAGCAATTGAAATTGTAATGAAAGAAAACATCGACATTCTGTTTATGGATATCAACATGCCTGGCTTGAGCGGACTTGAAACTGTAAGCGTAATCACAAAGCTTAAGCCTAACATTGTTTTTGTAATCTTAAGTGCATTTGACCGCTTTCAGTATGCGCAGACTGCAATTGAACTTGGTGCCTACAAATATATTACAAAGCCTGTAAACCGCAACGTCGTTATTGAAACTATCCGAGGAGCAATAAATCTTCTGCAGGAAAAACAGGGAAAGCTTAGTGCAGACATGGAGCTTCACAAAAAGCTTGATCTTGTTTCTCCAATGATTGAAAACGACTTTATTTATGCGTGCATTTTCAACAACGAAAAATCAATTGACCTTAGCGCATATCTTGAATACTTTAATCTTTCGGAATCTCCGTGGGTTTTCTGCTGTTTTGAATTTCCTAACATAAATGCAGACAATCAGTATGCAATATACATAAAGATTCACGAGCTTTTGAACAAGGAGCACCGCTGCCTTATAAGCTCTTTTATGATGAACAGAATTGTAGTATTCTTTCCTGTTTATTCCGAAAACCCTGATTACAATGAAGTTCAGGAGCAGATTAAAAAAATCTACAACACCTTATGCTACAATATTTCTTCGGGAATCAGAGCCGGTATAAGTACAATTGGCAATGATAAAACAATCCTTCAGATTTCGTACAACGAAGCACTTTCGGCATTAAACAAGGCTGACTCAAACGGCGGACTTGTTTTTTCTGAGTCTAATAAAACTGTTTCTGTTTCGCAGAATGCTTCCAACACAAGACAAAACTCAAGCCACGGTGAATTCAAAAACCAGCTTCTTAAAAAGCTTTCTGTCGGAGATTCAAGCGGCGTAAAATCATTCCTTGAACTTTTTTCTACTGAATTGTTTTCGGGTGAGCTTGAACTTGATAAAATTAAAAACTCCTTCTTTGAGCTTATAGTAACTGCAAACAATACAACACGCGAAATAAACAAGGGCTTTGTCAGTTCAACCTTTGACAACGCCTTTGCAACCTTGACTTCGCTCAATGATAAAAAGCTCATTAAAGATTTTGCACAGACTTTCCTGCTTGAATGTACTGCTGCAATTTCTACAGTGCGCAAAACAGACACAAACCCAATCATAAAAAAAGTCTGCGATTATGTAGAAGAAAATCTTGCAGAAGATATTTCGCTTGAAATGGCTGCCGACTTTGCCGGTGTAAGCTCGTTCTATTTGAGTAAGCTCTTTAAGGAAGAAAAAGGCGAAACTTACATCAACTATGTTTCTGATAAGCGTCTTGAAAAATCGTGTCAGCTTCTGGCTCAGACAGATTTATCTATTAAAGAGATTACCGCAACAATAGGCTACAACGACCAGAACTACTACAGCCGAATCTTTAAGACAAAATACGGACTGTCACCAAAGGAATACAGAAAGGAGAAACAAAAATGAAAAGACTGATTAAACCGTTTTTATTCTTAATTATTTGTCTCTCGCTTGCATCATGTTCAAAACAGAAACAGACTACAACAGAAAAGTCCCCTGCCCCGGCCCAGGAAAAGAAAGTCACAATCGGATTTTCAATAGACACACTTGCCATTGAACGCTGGCAACGCGACCTTGATGTTTTTATGAATAAGGCAAAAGAGCTTGGAGCAGATGTAATTGTTCAGAATGCAGGAAACAGTGTTGAAGAACAGAACCGTCAGCTTATGTATTTGATGGAGCACTCAGACGTAATTGTAGTACTTCCAAAAGAAGCAGGCTCAATTACCGAAAGTGTTCAGAAAATCAGGGCAAAAGGTATCCCAGTTATTTCGTATGACAGACTCACGCTCAATGCAGACATCAACCTTTATATTACAATTGACAGTGAAAAAGTTGGCGAAGATATGGCTTCAAATATGATGCGCCATACAAACGGAACAAACTGGTATTGTCTGCTTGGTCCAAAAGAAGACTTTAATATGTACCTTATCAGCGAAGGAATCAACAGAATTGTACGAAACTCGCGTGTAAAAATAAATCATACTTTTTATACAGATAACTGGAATTATGATCTTGCTAGTCAGGAAATGGCACGCATTCTTAAAAACGATATTTTCCCTGATGCAATTATCTGCGGAAACGACGCGCTTGCTGCCAGTGTAATTCAGACAATTTCAAAATATTATCCCGATGTTCATATTCCAGTCTGCGGACAGGATGCAGACATTGTTGCCTGCCAGTATATTGTTCAGGGAAAACAGGATTTTACTATTTATAAACCTATTATTAAGCTTGCAGAAATTTCGGCAGAAGTTGCAATAAGCCTTGCCAAAAATGAATTTGAAGTAGACAGCGCAAGTTACCGCACAAGCTTTATCAATAACGGCTACGCAGATATTACAACAATCTGGCTCGAACCAACTTATGTAGACAAATACAATCTTGATAAAGTAATCATCGATTCAGGCTTCCACAACGCATCAAGTATCTATGGCACTTCGACCCCTTCGACAGGCTCAGGGACCACTAGATAACCCCGTAAAAAAAACTGGCACAGACCGCCTTCTGTGCCAGTAAAAATCCATCTGCGGAGTTTTTTAATTTTATGAAAAAAAGTTACGCTTTCTTTGAAGCCTTCTTTCGCTTTGACATTACGTCAAAGATTACGGCTGCAAGGAGTACCATACCCTTAACAGCACGCTGCCAGTTCATATCTACACCAAGGATAGACATACCGTTGTTCAATACACCCATGAAGATAGCACCAACTACAGCACCACCTACAGTACCTGTTCCACCGTATGCAGATGCACCTCCAATAAAGCAGGAAGCGATTGCATCCATTTCGTAGTTCTGTCCGGCTGTTGGCTGAGCAGAGTTCATACGAGCAATTGTTACAAGTGCTGCAACTGCGGCAATAAAGCCCATGTTTGTGTAAGCAAAGAACATTACGTTGTTTGTGTTTACACCAGAAAGACGGGCTGCTTTTTCATTACCACCAATTGCGTACAGGTAGCGGCCTGGTACAGTATTCTGTGTAAAGTAAGAGTAAGCAGCAATGATTACTCCAAGGAGGATCAATACAACAGGAAGACCACGGTCGCGTGCAAGGAACTGACCGATAATTACGATTACAATAGAAAGAACTACAAGCTTTGCAATGAAAGAACCTGTTGACTGAACAGTATAATTCTTTCTGATTTTATTTCTGCGGCTGATGATTTCAAGTACAACATAAGCAAGAATTGCAATTGCAGTAACAATAAGGGTAACAATAAATGTATATTTGTCTACCCAGCTGCCGAATAATTCAAATTCACCCATTTTATCGCTAGCAGTCGGCAAGTAGCTTTCAAAAAGTTTAAGATACTTATCTGGGAATGGAGCAATTGGACGACCGTCAAGAACGATTGTTGCAACACCACGCCACAAAAGCATACCTGCAAGAGTTGTAATAAACGGTGGAATGTGAATATAAGCAATGAAGAAGCCGTGGAAAGCACCAATTGCAGTACCAAGAATAAGACAAGCAAGTACTGCAAGCCAGATTGGCCAGCCCCAGTTTACAATGAACACACCTGCAAGAGCACCAATAAGTGCAACTACAGAACCAACAGACAAATCGATGTTACCACCGGTAAGAATACAAAGCAGCATACCTGTTGCAAGAATAGCTACATAAGCATTCTGACGAATAATATTTGTGATGTTTGCAGGAGAAAACAAGTGTGCATTCCAGCCTGTTTTAGCTCCAATCATAATTTCAAACAATACCATTACGCCAACAAGTACAAAAAGCATTGTATTACTTTTCAAAACTGCTTTGATTGTATTTAAAGCGTTACTAGTTTTCTTTTCTTCCATTTTTATTCTCCTAAATCAACAGTTTTTCCAGAATTAATAATCTCGGTCATGATCTTTTCCTGAGTAGCTTCCTTTCCGTCCATTTCCGCAATCATTTTTCCTTCATTCATTACGTAGATACGGTCGGCCATGCCCAAAAGCTCAGGCATTTCGGAACTGATCATGATTACAGATTTTCCTTCTGCAACCATCTTGTTGATGATACAGTAAATTTCGTACTTGGCACCAACGTCAATACCGCGTGTTGGTTCATCCAGAATAAGGATATCAGGCTCGGCAAAAAGCCATTTTCCAACAAGAACCTTCTGCATGTTTCCACCCGAAAGGTTTCCTACATCTTCCATTACAGATGCACACTTTGTATGCATTTCCTTTGCCATTTCTTCGGAATATTTGCGTTCCTTATCAAAGTCAAGGATGTAATGTTTAGAAATCTTTTCTGGTTTGGCAGCAGTTGTATTCTTACAGATTGATTCACTGAGGATAAGTCCGTTACCCTTGCGGTCTTCTGTTACATATGCAAGTCCTGCCTTAATTGCAGATTTTACATTCGGGAAAGATACTTCCTTTCCGTTCATATATATGTGCCCGCGGATATTTGCTCCGTAGGAATGACCAAAGATACTCATGCTAAGCTCTGTTCGTCCGGCACCCATAAGGCCTGCAATTCCCAGAACTTCACCTTTGCGTAAGTTAAAGTTGATATGGTCGCAAACCTTAATTCCGTCGAATACCGGATGGTCTACACACCAGTCTTTAACTTCAAAGCAAACTTCACCAACCTTAGATTCACGTTTAGGGAATCGGTCAGTAATACTTCTACCTACCATGGCAGAAATAATCATATCTTCAGTAAAGTTATCTTTCTTTTTATCAAGTGTTGTGATTGTCTGTCCGTCGCGGATAACTGTAATCTTATCTGCAACATAAGAAATTTCGTTCAACTTGTGGGAAATGATAATACAAGTCATTCCCTGCTTTTTGAATTCAAGCATAAGGTCAAGCAAGTGCTTGGCTTCTGTATCGTTCAAAGAAGCTGTCGGTTCATCAAGAATAAGCAGGCGTACATTCTTACCAAGTGCCTTGGCAATTTCTACAAGCTGCTGCTTACCTACACCAATATCCTTAATTAAAGTTTTTGATGAATCCGAAAGTCCTACAGTTCTCAAAAGCTCATCGGCTTTATCAAATGTTTCGGACCAGTTTATTTTAGCCTTGGATCCTCTTTCGTTTCCAAGGAACATATTCTCGCCAATTGTAAGGAGTGGAACAAGAGCAAGCTCCTGGTGAATAATTACAATACCTTTTGCTTCACTGTCCCTGATTGTCTGAAACTTACAGATTTCTCCGTCGTAAACGATGTCGCCATCGTATGTTCCGTATGGATAAATACCGCTCAGAACATTCATCAAAGTAGATTTTCCCGCACCGTTTTCACCACAAATTGCGTGAATCTCACCGTCTTCTACAGTAAGGTTTACGTTATCGAGTGCCTTTACACCGGGAAACACCTTGGTGATATTTTTCATTTCCAATAATGTCTTAGCCATTGGAACCCCTCTATTTTATTTATAAATGTTTAATTATTGTAAAAAAGGGGTTGGAGGCAATGTCATTTTCGGGCTTGACCCGGAAATCTTTTTATAGATTGCCGTGTCAAGCACGGCAATGACATTCGCTTCAACAACCCCTTTTATTATGGCATTAACTCAACCTATTTGAGTTCTGATTCTTTGTAGTATCCAGAGTCTACGAGGAGAGCCTTGTAGTTGTTTACATCACCGAATACTGGTTCACAAAGGAATGATGGTACAACTTTAACATTGTTGTCATATGTCTTTGTATCATTTACAGGTGGGTTAGAACCCTTCATGATAGCGTCAACCATTTCAACAACCTTAGAAGCCAAAGTACGTGTATCCTTGAATACAGACATTGACTGATATCCCTTAAGCATGTTCTTAACAGATGTGATATCGCAGTCCTGACCTGTGATTACAGGGAAGTTAGAAGCATCGTATCCTGCAGAAAGAAGAGCCTGTGTTACACCCTGTGCTGTAGAGTCGTTAGAGCAGTATACAGCGTCGAGCTTCTGTCCCTTTGGAGAATAGCTGTTAGATGTAATGAGGTTTTCCATTCTTGACTGAGCTCTTTCTGAAGACCATTCAAGAGTAGCAGCCTGTGCTTTAGCTGTCTGTCCAGAAGGACATACAATTACACCACTGTCGAGGTAAGGCTTAAGAACATCCATAGCTCCTCCGAAGAAGAAGTTGATGTTGTTGTCACCTGGGTCACCAGTAAAGAATTCCATGTAAACTGGATCATCAGCTGAGCGGCTCTTGAGTCCGAGTTTGTCAACAAGGTAGTCACCCTGGAGTGTACCTACTTTGTAGTTATCGAATGTTGCATAGTAAGAAACTGCATCTGTGTCCATGATAAGACGGTCATATGCAATTGTCTGGATGTTCTTTTTCTTTGCTGTTGCAAGAACGTTAGAAAGAGAAGAACCATCGATAGAAGCGATTACGAGAACTTTACATCCTCCAGTAATCATGTTCTCAAGCTGAGAAATCTGTGTGTTGATGTCGTTTGCTGCATACTGAAGATCTACTGTGTAACCAGCTTTTTCGAGCTGACTCTTCATGTTTGCACCATCCTGATTCCAGCGCTGCAAATCTTTTGTAGGCATAGAAACACCAACTTTTGTGCTTGATCCAGCACCCTTGCTACAAGCAGTTGCGAACAATGCTGCTGCTGCGAGCAAAACTACTAAAATTTTTTTCATAAGAAAAACTCCTAATTTTTTTTATATAAGGCCAACGACCCCTTTAACTAGGCATTATAGATTGTAAAACATCAAAAAATTCACCGATATTCTACAAATTCTTGCTATTTTCTTATTTTCACTGGAATTCTAGTCAGGAATTTTTGTAAAATCTGTATTATTTTGTGGTAAAATTTGTGCTAAAAGATTCCCGTGTCAAGCACGGGAATGACATGATATCACGGGAATGACATGATAACTTCCCGTCATTGCGAGGAGCGAAGCGACGTGGCAATCCAGGTTTTACAAGATTAAGCTCTCATGGTATAATAAAGATATGACTAAGGACCAGTTGTACAAGGAAATATATGAACGTTACGGATTCATTACACGAGCCCGGGGGTGCTTTTTATATACACACAAAAGTCAGCGGCTAACCGACATGTTCCAGGAAAACGGCAAGGCTATACTTGGCTGGGATGGAAAAAATGCTGCTACAATGTTTAAGAATATGATGAACAAAGGCTTGACCGGTAGCTTCATTTGTGAAGACAAACCGCGCATTGATAAGGCTGTTTCTGAACTCATCGGCAAAGAATGTCATGCTTCTTTCTATTATACAAAATCTGATGCCGTTAAAGCTGCCGTGAGTGCAGGTGCAAAAAACATAGTTTCTTATAAACCGTGGAATAAAGAACAGGAAGATCTTTCCGGTGCAGATGCAGTAGTAATTATTCCGCCGTTCCCTTGGGGAGAAGATATTGTAATTTTGGCCATTGCTGCCCCGGGGGTCCCTGAGCCTGTCGAAGGGCAACTCACCATCCCATTTACATTGCAAACCGCCCTCACCCGCGCAATATACAATCTTATTGCAGAACTTCCACTCCGCACAGAAAAGGACTGGTTTATTTACGACACAATCCTTACAAAATACTGGGAACGAAAAGGGCCTTATTTATACCCTAAAATTTCCGAAAATAAATATGACGAGTTTGTTAAACACTGCCTTGACTGCAATATTGTAATCAATCCGTCATACAACGAGCCTTCTATTGTTCCGTTTGGAGCAGATAAAGGCGTTTTTACAAAGCTAAAAAATAACCCTTATGAGGAATAAAAATGAATCATGAAATTGTTTTATTTATAATAAAGCTTATTCTTGGCGGAATTGCTGCATTCATGGCAATTTTTGTAATGTCTAAAACACGCGATGCTTCGTGGATGTTTCTTGTTGCAGGATTTTTGTTCAGCTATGCCGCTCTTGTAATTGAATTAATGGAAGAACTTGGTATTTTTGATGTAAACGCAGTAACAATTTTTGGATTCCCGCTCATTCCTCTTTTGTGTGCCATTATTCCAAGCGTTTTATTCATCACTGCATTTATAATCAAGCTGAGCAAAAAACAGTAGGCAGGCGTAAATGACCCATCTTGACGAATACTGGAACAAATTTCTTGCACAAAAAAACCTTCCCCAGGATACAAAATGCGCAGGTGATTTGTTTTTTGAAGCAAAGGGCTTTGTTGCAGACGAAATGAATGCCCTTGTCATTTCGGGCCAGAAGACAGCTTTTTTTTCAAGCTATGCAACCTTTGCAATTGATGAAGAACCACTCCCCGTTTCGGGCGAATTATATATTGTTGTAGACAGAGCAAATAATCCGGTATGCGTAATTGAACTTGAAAGCGTAAACATACTTCCGTTCAATGAAGTAACCTGGGAAATGGCAAAGCAGGAAGGCGAAGATGAAAATCTTGAAGCCTGGCGCGAAAAAAAGCAGGAATATTTAGAAGACGAAGGCGCAGTTCTTGGTTTTGAATTTGCACCTGATATTAAAGTAGTATTTCAAACTTTTAAAGTTGTATATAAATAGGAGGAAAAGATGGGAAAAGCAAATAACTTTTCGGTAGGAAAACTTCTTCTGCAGATTGCAGTTGGAGCAATGCTCACAGTAGCAGGAATCTGGGCTCTTCAGGGCGGCGGCGATGCAGGAGTTGCTGCAATCAGACACATCATTGAAGCAAGAAATGTTGAATCAATTCTCTGCATAATTTTTGGAGTAATTGAACTTATTGCAGGTGTTTTCCTTATTCTTGATATTTTCCTGGGCGACAGACTCGGTGGTCTTGGAAAAATTCTCATGATGATTATTCTGATTGTATGGATTATTGCAATTGTACTTATTGATTTCTTGGGAAGCGGAAGCCTCTTTAATCATGGTTCACACTGGAACTTTTTGAATTGGCTTTATAACTTTGCGTATCATTTGATTGTTCTTGGAGCAATACTAGTTCTTCAAAACTAAAAAAATAACGTAGCGCAAAAATCTTTAATGTTGGAGAATTATTCGCCTGCGGGAAAGATGGGCGAGTATGAATCTTTCCCGCATTCAAATAATTCTCCAACAATTGATTCTTTTTTATGGAGATTTTCTTATTATGAAAAAACTATTTCTTCTTATAATGCTCACAATAACAATGACATTCAGCCTGGTGGCCAAAGATAGTTTTTTGACGACGGAAATCTCTTTGGGGACTGGGATTTCTATTTATGATTCTGGGGCTGGGGACTTTCGAAAATCGCTTTTGAATAAGTCTGATTTTAGAAGAATTATATTAGGGATTACAGCCGACACAAATCTTAATATTTCTGACCCTCTTAAAATAATGTTTGGGGCAGAAACCTTCTGTGATTTTTTGTGGGCAGGTTCAGATTATTTTAACACTTTTGATTATGCCTTCTTTACAGGAATAAAAGTTTTTCCTACAAGAACAGGCTTTAACTTTTCTATTTCATACGTTCTTGGAAACAGAACCGACTATTTTGACGAAGCTCCAAAACAGGATACAAAAGCCTGGGGCAACGGTTTTAGAATTTCACTTCAATATGATTTTATGGAAGAAAAAGAATACAAAATAAAACCACATGCAGGGGCATACTACCGCTGTATTCCTCGTGGAAACTATAATACAGATCATATCCTCTGCCTTTATGGTGGAATAAGATTCTAGTCCTATGTCATTGTCGGGCTTGACCCGACAATCTCTTTAAAAAAAAGATTCCCGGGTCAAGCCCGGGAATGACAAGCTGCACTAGCGTGCATATTCAATAATTCGTGTTTCTCGAATCATCGTTAATCGTATTCTTCCTGGGTAGCGCAAATCGGTTTCAATCTGCTTAGCTATGCTTCTTGCAAGTTCTTTGACTTCTCCGTCTGGAACTTTTTCGTTATTGACAAGAATGCGTAACTCGCGTCCTGCCTGAATTGCGTATGCCTTTTCAACTCCGTTAAAGCCTTCGGCAATTGCTTCAAGGTTTTCGAGTCGTTTAACGTAATTGTCAATTGTTTCACGGCGGGCACCTGGTCTTGAAGCAGAAATTGCATCTGCAATCTGAACTATTATTGCTTCAAGGCTTGTTGCTTCTACGTCGTTGTGGTGTGCGGCAATTGCGTTAATAACAGCGGCATTTTCACCCATCTTGCGGGCCATTTCGGCACCAACTTCTGCGTGGTTCTGGTCACTGTCGTTTTCGGCACCCTTACCAATATCGTGGAGAATTGCAGCGCGTTTAGCAAGCTCTCTGTCTGCACCAATTTCTGCAGCAATCATGCTTGCGGCCATTGCAACTTCCTTTGAGTGTGTAAGTACATTCTGACCATAGCTTGTACGGAAGTAAAGGCGACCAAGTGCGCGTATACCATCTGTACTCATATTGTGAATACCAAGGTCAAAAAGGGCTCTTTCACCTTCTTCGTAAATCTTATTCTGAACTTCGTGGGTAACCTTCTGAACAATTTCTTCAATGCGTGCCGGATGAATGCGTCCATCAGAAATAAGTCGTTCCAAAGATTCCTTTGCAATTTCCTTGCGAACAGGGTCAAAACAAGAAATTACTACTGCTTCCGGAGTATCATCAATAATAATGTCTACACCTGTAAGAGTTTCCAATGTGCGGATATTGCGTCCTTCACGACCAATAATACGTCCCTTCATTTCATCACTAGGCAATGAAACTGTAGTTACAGTAATATCACTCGTTGTTTCCGGAGCAATACGCTGGATTGTAGTAATCAATACATCTTTTGCTTTCTTTTCTGCGGTGAGCTGAGCTTCCTGCTCAATCTTATTGATTAAAGCCTGTGCATCGTGACGAGCTTCATTCTCAAGATTTTTAATAATAAGATCTTTTGCTTCCTGTGCAGACAGACCCGAAATTTTTTCAAGTTCTGTTCTGTACAACTCTTCCTGCTTAGAAAGGGACTCTTCTCTTTTGGCCATAGCGGTCTTCTGATCTTCAAGTTCCTTCTCACCTTTTTCAAACTGGGCTGCACGTTCTTCAAGAAGTTCTTCTTTTTTATTTAAACGTGCCTCATAGCGCTGGATTTCAGCACGGCGCTCCCTATTTTCTCTTTCCTGCTGATTTCTTTCCCGAATGAGCTCATCTTTTGCATTTAACAAAATTTCTTTTTTCTGTGCTTCAGCTTCTCTGATTGCGTCCTGTTTTACACGTTCTGCCTTTTGCTCTGAAGCAGATAATTGAAA
>JAFZLJ010000115.1 GCA_017551545.1 Treponema sp.
ATCGAAAAGGCAGGTTTTGCAGAAGGCACTTTGAAGCTTCTTGGTGCTACAATTGACGAACCAAGAATCGTAATCAGAAATGCTACTCTTGCAGGTGTTACAAAGGACGAAGTTTCTGTAAGCCTTTATGACTGTGTAGACGCATGGGAAGACAAACTTAAAGAAGTATTCCCTCGTGTAAGCGGTGCAGCACTTCAGCCGGAACTCCAGGATTGGGCAACAGGCATCCATCAGTCTTTGAGCGATGTACGCAAGGCTCCTGCATTTGTTCAGCCTAAATCACATCCAAAGGTATTGCTGCCAGTATTCCCTGGAACAAACTGCGAAATTGATATGATGCGCGCCTTTAATCTTGCCGGTGCAGATACAAAGGTAGTTGTTCTCCGCAATAAAAATCCGGAAATGCTTGCTGAATCTCTTTTAGAGCTTGAACGCGAGCTTAAAGATACACAGATTCTTGCACTCAGTGGTGGATTCTCTGCCGGTGATGAGCCTGATGGTTCTGCAAAATTCATTGCAAACGTTTTGAAGGCCGGAAGTATCAGCGACGAAGTAATGAATCTTCTTAAAAAGCGCGACGGTCTTGTAATTGGTATTTGTAACGGCTTCCAGGCACTTGTAAAAACAGGTCTTGCTGTAACAGGTGAAATCTGCGATATGACTCCTGATATGCCAACCCTTACATACAACAGAATCGGCCGCCACATCAGCCGTATTGTCCGCACACGCATTGTTTCTGCAACTTCACCTTGGGCAATGCATCCAAGTGTTGTAGATTCAAGAAATCACCTTATTGCAATTTCGCACGGTGAAGGACGCTTTGTTTGTGACGAAGCAACAGCTAAACGCCTGTTCGAAAACGGTCAGGTATTCACTCAGTACGTAGACGAGTTTGGCCGTCCTGCAATCACAGAACCTGATAACCCGAACGGTTCTGCATTTGCTATTGAAGGTATTACATCTCCTGATGGACACGTTCTTGGAAAGATGGGACACTCTGAACGCGGAGTAGGCATGGCAATGAACGGTGCAAGCATGGATCTGTTCAAGAACGTTGGAGGAAATCCTCTTACAAACGAAAACGAAACAACCTGCGAAAATATCTTCGCTGCCGGAGTTTCATACTTTAAATAAGGAATAATTATGTTAAAAAAGATATTTTTTTCATTAATAATCTGCGCATTATTCGTTTCTTGCGGTAACAAGGCTTTAAAAGACGATTATGGCTGTTTTATGAATTATGACGAAGCAATCAGCTATTCAGAAAAAAGCGGTAAACCTTTACTTGTATTTTTTACAGAAGAAGACAAGGATGATGTAAACAG
Organism: Treponema sp.; assembly: GCA_017551545.1. Taxonomy (GTDB): domain Bacteria; phylum Spirochaetota; class Spirochaetia; order Treponematales; family Treponemataceae; genus Treponema_D. The sequence continues at coordinate 1,326 of JAFZLJ010000115.1, forward strand.
AAATATTGTAAGTACTGTTTTGAATAATCCTGCTTTTAAGACAGAAATTGCTTCAAAGTATGCAGTTCTTCATCTTGATTTTTCAAAAGCCTTTTTCCAGAAAACTGTAGCTCCAGAAAATGCTACACAAACTGAACAGGAAGAAGCAAATACTTACACAATTGTAATGCAGAATAATTATACTCTTTCTGTTCTTTTTAATATAAGCGAAAGACCTGGAGTTTTCCTGTGTACACCAGACGGTTATGTTGTAAACAGAATTGATAATCTGGAAAATATCAAAACTCTTGACGATTTTAAAGACGCTGTTGAGCAGAATAACGAAAAGCTTGAACAATTGAACAAGCTTGTAAAACAAACAAAAAAAGGTTCAAATATCAGCAGGGTAGAAGCAATAGATAATATTCTTCTTTTGACAGCTTCAGAATATCGTTCATTCCTTCTTCCTTTGTTTAATTATGGTATTGAACTTGACCCTGAAAATAAGTCGGGACTGTGCGGAAGATTTGTTCTTGCAAAAGCCGGTACAGAAGCAATGGCTTATTATTCACAGGGAGATCTTGATAGTGCTGTTCAATCATATTTGATTGCTGCAGATAATCTGTATGTAAAAGCAGAAGAAAAACAGGAATGTCTTTATACAGCTGCATATCTTGTTGCGTACAGCGGTTCCGAGGATTATGAAACAATTCTTTCATTGTTCCAGGCTGCATATGAAATTGCACCAAATTCAACAAGAGCAGAATCAATTCAAAAAGCAATTGATTATTTTAATAATAAAATCGCCGAGTGATACCCACGTATTTATTTATAGTTGCATTTTCTCTGATTGTACTTTCCATGTTGTTTTCAATATCGGAAAGTGCATTCTTAGGAATGAACAAGCTGCGTCTTAGAATTCTTCGAAAGAATAAAGATAAACGCGCACTCAGAGTTGGCAAGCTTCTTGATAAAAAAGAGCATCTTATAAACACAATTCTCATTTCAAACGATCTTGTAAATATTTTTCTTTCTGCAATTTTAACTTCTATTGCGTTGTCGCTGTTCGGTCAAAAGGGTGTTACAATTGCAACCTTTACTGCAACAGTGCTTCTTCTTATTTTTGGTGAAATTACTCCAAAGACAATTGCAACACGCTGTCCTGACCCTATTGCATACGGGCTCAGCGGCTTTGTAAATGTTTTTGTAAAACTCATGCATCCGCTTGTTTTTATAATTACTGCGTTTGCTCAGGCGGTTCTCCGCATTTTTGGAATCAAACCAGACAAGCATAAAAAATCGTATACAGAAGAAGAAATCAAAACCTTTTTTGAAATGAGCTCTGAATCTGGTGTAATCGAAGAAGATGAAAACCGCTTCATGAATCAGATTTTTAAGTTTTCCGATTTACAGGCTCAGGACATAATGGTGCCCCGCACAAGAATTAAGGTTGTACCATATACTGCAACTTACCGCGATATAATTGAACTTTCACAGCGTCTTGGTTTTACACGTTTTCCTGTCTGCCGTAAATCAATAGATGATATAATCGGAATTATCTATTTAAAAGACATGATTAAGTATAAAAATAACCCGCAGGATTTTAAGCTTGCTCAGGTTATGCGTTCTCCGCTTTTTATACTTGGAACAAAAACAATGTCGCAGGTGCAGGAACTCATGTTCGAAAATCATCAGTCAATTGCAATTATAGTTGACGAATATTCCGGAACAGACGGCATTGTTACCGAAAAAGATATTTCGCGTGAAATTTTTGCAATGCCAGGCGATGATTCTCTTCGTGGAAAAGTTTTTGATTTTGATAATGTAGAAGACAAGCGTGATTTTGAAATAAATGGTTCTGTTCTTCTGCGCGTGCTCAAGGATGATTTAAAAATTGCTTTAGATTCTGATATTAACGAAACAATAGGCGGATGGTTTACAGAACAGATAAACCGCATGCCAAAATCGGGTGATATTATTGAATATCAGGGCTGGAACTTTGAAGTAAAGAAAATTCAGGCACACAGAATTGAACGAATAAGAATATACAAAGCAGCAAAGGAGGAGGAAGAATGAGTTTTGATTTATACGACATCATCACCTTTGCCGCAATTGTATTATTGATTTTCTGCGTAGGATTTTTTACTTCTTCAGAAACTGCTTATATTTCTCTTTCAAGGATAAAGCTTCGCCGCATGCAGGAAGAAGGAAAAAAGAAAGCCCGAGTTGTTGCAAAGCTTCATGACAATATGCCGCGCCTTTTAACAACAGTGTTAATTGGAACTAACTTTTTGAATGCGCTTATTTCGGCACTGGCAACTGCACTTGTAGTAAAGCTTTTTGGCGGTGGCGGGGTAGGACTTCCAACACTTTTGACAGCTTTTATAATTACAACCTTTGGTCAGATTATTCCAAAAACAATTGCAGGCCGCTTCCCTGAAAAGAAATGTCTTTCAAGTTCCGTGCCTCTTTTAGTTTTGGAAAAGCTTTTCTTCCCTGTTGTATTTTTGTTTGAACGACTTTCGCATGGTGCTGTATGGCTTGTAGAAAAAATCATAAAGCCGCGCGAGCATCTTATTACAGAAGAAGAACTTAAAACTCTTATTGACGTTGGCGAAAAAGAAGGCACAATCGAAAAGAACGAAAGCCGCATGCTCAATAAAATCATTAAGTTCAATGATCTTTCTGCAACAGATATTATGAAGCACCGTTCTTTTGTTTGCATGGTTAGTGCTTCGGACACTTATGATGAAGTTGTTCAGGAATTCCTTGAATCTGGATTTTCAACTCTTACAGTTTACAAGGACGAACGAGAAAACGTAGTTGGAATTATTCATTATAAAAAAGTATTGTACGGAAACGAAAACGTAGACACAGGCGAAGGTTATGCTTCCAGAATAATGGATGATGTTCTTTTTGTTCCGGGAACCTTCAGCGCACTTGAACTATTGCAGAAGCTCCGCGAAGATGAAAACCGATTTGCAGTTGTTTTGAATGAGCAGGGCCAGACAGCAGGCATTGTTACAATTGAAGATATTATCCGCGTTGTATTTGGCCGCATGACAGATGAAAACTCTTACGACAATATTCCTGCTGAAGAAAAGATTCAGTTAGTCAGTGCTAACACTTTTGTTGTACCGGGCGACCTTAAGTTAGACGAAGTTAATTCAATCCTTCACCTGAACCTTAAGTCCGAAGAAATGAATACTTTAGGCGGCTGGGTTTTAGAACAGTTTGGATATTTACCGTCTGCCGGAATGGTTGTTGTGAAAAATAAAGTACTGTTTACAGTAGAAGATGTAGTACAGCGCAGAATTACGAGTGTAAGAATAAGGATTTGATTCTTGGGGCCCCTGAGCTTGTCGAAGGGCTAAAAGTAAAGAACATATACTAGACTATAAGTCCATAAAAATCTGTTTGTGCCGCCTAAATTAGATAATAAAGGGTTGTCGTTATAATCCATATATGTAAATCCAAATGCATCGGGAATATAACTAATACCACTTTTTATACCCAATTTATTATTTTTATTAATTATCCAGTAAAGTGAAATATCGGTTCCGATTTTCCAGGCATTTTTTATTATATCATTATATACATACAGTCTATCTGATCTGTAGTGAAAATCATAACAATTCATTTCAGTAATCATTGATGCAAATAAATCAATATTGGTTTCAAAATATTTAAATAATGAAAAATTTGTTGATAGTTTAAAATAAGGAGAAAGATATGATTGCTCATAAGTTATTACAGTTCGTCCTTCATAACTGGTTATAGCCCAGTTATATTTTTCATATATTCCCCAACCATTTATACCGCTAAAAGCTATTTTTTGTGTTTCAAATCCTATTTTTGGTGTCATAGTTATACTATGGTTTTTATTCAAATAAAAAAGATAACCAATTGTAAAATTAACTTGAGTAAGATTTTCAAGAATATTAGTGTGTATTGAATAATCAGTGAGATGTGTAATGTCTACAGCATTTTGCCAATCAAAATCTTCCATTACACCACAGGTACCTGAAATTGCATTTTTAAAATTAAATTCAAGACTGATTCTTTTATTAAATGTTCCATTAATATTAAAACCAAAATAAAACATATTATCGATGTTCCAGTCGAGCTGACTTTCTTTTGATGTAGGTGAATATGTTATTTTTGAATTTGAATATGACATATTTGCACGCCATACATTTTCCATAACTTTTCCATTTATGAATCCAATTTCAGGAGAAAAAGAGAATCCTGTTACTTTTATTTCTGCTAATAAAGGTAATGAGATAAAAATATAGATAATAAATGCAAGAATTCTTTTAGTTTTCATATATAAATGTGTACCCTAACAAAACTTTCCAGTTTATTTCTTTTAATCCACACGGATTCGAAGAAGGAATCCATTCGTTTTTATCCTGACTTATATAAAGCTTTCCGTCGTTTACAGCACAGGCAGAAAAATTAAAGCTTAATGTTAATGCATTCTTTTTATTCAATTTATATTCTAACAAAAGAGCTGAATCAAATGCAAGTTCACTGCCAAGCTCAAAATAGTTATATGGAGAATTTCGTTTGTAATGTGTGTCTTCAACTATGCAAAGTAGCGAAGGCTTTATTTTTAATAATAATGAAACAGTTATTGAGTCTGATAAATAATAATCAAGACAAGTTCCTATTCCAAAATAAAGTTTCTGTGCTTCTAAAGTTATGAGTTTTCCCTGCATTCTTACTTTTGGAATTTCATCATTCCAGGCTGAATAAACATTCTGTCCGTTTTCTGTTCCTGTTTTTGTGCCATATTGTTTATAACCGTCAAAAGCCGAAAAACTGTAACAAAGATATTCCAGTGAAAAAAGTGAAGACAATTCAATTTTTTTTCCGATGTTTCCGCTCGCACCAAATAATAGTTCTGCATTACAATAGTAATCAAGATTGTTTGTGTGATTAGAATAATGGGTGCGTTCATTTCCGCCGGTAGAAAAAACGTTCATGAAATCAAAATCTTCAATCACACCATAGGAAACAGGAATTGTATAAAATGAGTTTAATCCAAAAAATAAATTATTTGATGTTTTGTATTCTGCGTTGATTGAAATGACAGGTGCAATATAAGTTTTCCAGTCAAGGAAACTCGTTATTTGTGCATCTTCCCCGGTTTTATCCCAGAGAATCTCATTGATGTCTGTTTGAAAAATCCCACTCTTTGCCGAAAGCTTGATTTGCGAAAAGCATAAAACAGGGGAGAGGACAAACAGAAAAATCAGTGATGATATTTTTTTCATTCTACAGAATAAGTAAACGGATCAACTCCAAAAATCTTTGCAAGCTGATTTCTTGTTGCTTCCATATCCTTAGGGTAGGGAGCAGTAAAGCTGACTTTTTCACCGGAAACAGGGTGTGTAAATTCTATTTTATAAGCGTGAAGGGCAAGGCGGCTCAAAAGAGGGCGTTCTTCAAACTCGTCACCGTTCCATTTTCGTTTGATTTCGCTTAGTCGTACAGGTTTCTGGTTTCCGCTGTAAAGTGGATCGCACACAATAGAAAATCCGTTTGCAGCTAAGTGAGCACGAATCTGATGTGTCCGGCCTGTTTTTGGCATGGCAATAATCCAGGAATATGGCCCGCAGGCACCTACATTATAAAAATCTGTAACAGAAGGCTTTCCAATCTTCTTATTAACAACAGTTCTATGACGGATATCTCCATCTGGCAAAAGCGGCAGGTCAACATTAAGTTTTTCCCAAAGCGGATGCCCATAAACAAGCGCATGATAAGTCTTTTGAACCTGTCTTTTTTCAAACTGCTGCGAAAGTGACTTATGAGCCTCCGGAGTACGTGCATAAACAATAATCCCCGAAGTATCTTTATCAATTCTGTGTACGGCATAAAGTTTCCCGAATTCCTTTTCCGCAATCAAATCCAGCCGAGGCGCTTCTTCATTATATCTGTCCGCCGCAATCAAAATCCCCGACCTTTTATTCAAAACCACAATGTTTTCGTCGCTGAATATTGTTGTATAATCGTTATTTTTTGCTGCCATATGCTATATTCTACCAAAATCCATGGATAATGTCATTCCAAATACCCAAGCCGTCATTGCGATGGATTGCCACGTCACTTCGTTCCTCGCAATGACGAAAAACGTAATTGAATTTTTCTGTGATTTCCTATAAGATAAAATACAGTAAAATCGGGGCGAAAGTTTTTCGATTTTTACAATCTGAACTAATTATTAAGGATATTTATATGACTATCACTGAAATGCTTGGTCAGAGCGGACTTCTGACATTGCTTGGTATGTGTGTTGTATTCAGTTTCATCATCATCCTGATTATCTGCATGACTATTCTTAAAGCAGTTATTCATGCACTTAAGCTCGACAAAGATAAACCTGCTGACACACCTGCGGCTTCTTCTCCGGCGCCTGCTGGAAATGATGGGGCTATTATTGCTGCTATTGCGGCTGCCGTTCATGACAAGGCATAAAATCGTAAATTATATAGAAGGAAAATAAAATGGCTAAAGTTGGAATTTCTGAACTTGCAATTCGTGATGCTCATCAGAGTCTTCACGCAACACGTATGACAACAGCAGATATGCTGCCTGCTTGTCCAATGATTGATAAAATCGGTTATAAATTTGTAGAAGG
>JAFZLJ010000116.1 GCA_017551545.1 Treponema sp.
ATAGATCGTATCTGGTTACTGCGGAGAGAGGTGAAAAAAAATCTATTTCTTATACATATAAAGTTACAATCAGTAAAAAATAACGATGTACTGTGTGTTTGACAGTATACAAAAAACAACGCCGCGTATGTGTATGCATAGCGGCGTTCATTGCCGGGCGTATCGCAGATAGCCCGGCGTCCCGAATATAAAAACGGCATATTTAATATAAATGTGTATTCAGGCCCCATGGGGTATCTGCCGGTGAATCATTCAGGGTGTTTATTTTTTCGTATTCTGTGCAAACCTCCGCGCCGTTTGTGTCATGTTTGCAGTTGACGTTGCCGCTTGCTTTGTAAGCGCTCAATAATGGAACGTATTACGAGAGAGGCGGCTAAAGCCGCCTTTTTTATTTCAATCTAAACCACTTTTGCATTTCATCTGTCCAAGGCAACAAATCATCAATACAATCGTTTGGATCATAAGCAAATCGTTCAGGTAAAACCTTCAAGACATAATTTAGCCATTCATGTACATTAAGATTGTTTGCTTTTGCTGTTTCTATAACTGAGTAGGTGACAGCACTGGCTTCAGCCCCTCTGGTTGTATCAGCAAACAGCCATCCCTTTCTGCCAACAACAAAAGGACGAATCGCATTTTCCACCTGGTTATTACTAATTTCAATCTCACCATGTTCCAGGAAAGTCTCAAGATATGGTTTTTGATGTCGTGCATACCCAACTGCCTTTTTTAGTTTGCCAGCCGTGGTACCGAGAGAGTCAATCCATTCCCAGTATTTTCCCAATATTTCTTTGGCACTTAATGTTTCACAGTTATCCTCTTTCAGTTCTTCCTCTGTTGTATGTATCTTTTGCCTTTCAATGACTCTTTCTTCATCTGTGAGTTGTTCGATCCGACGTTCAAACTCAAACAGTTGTGTGCAGTACCCGAGACCAGTGGCTGCAATTGAGCTTTCAGAGGGTAGATCCGTAGGCATCGCCTCAACCCATTTTCGGCGCATATGTGCCCAACAGCCAGCCCGCGTAACATCAACCTTTAAATATCCAGAATATCCATCCGAAATGAGTATTCCAGAAAAGTCTTTGAGGAAGTTCTGAGCTCGTTCACCTGAGCGTGATTTTTCATAAGAGAAACACCGAATCTGTATATCCGATCGCTTTGATGTCGAATATACCCACATATATGATTTTTGCTGAGCCCTTCTTCCTGGCTCTTTTAAAACCTGAATCGGTGTTTCATCCGCATGAACAACTTTTTGCTCAACAATTAATCTGCACAGTCGAAGATAAATCTTATTCAGATACTGCTCTGAGACGGTAATGACCCAATTTGCCATGGTTGTGCGACTTAGCCCCAACCCTTGCTGTTTAAATAGTTTTTCTTGCCTATATAGCGGTAGGCCTGCAAAGTATTTGTTTATAATGATCTGGGAGACAGTTGATGCAGACGCATAGCTATGCTCAATTAATGGAGAAGGAATATCCGGCTTAACAAAGTGAACGTCTTCTGATTCTGGACGACTCGTCTTGTAAGTTTTGCAATAAATATCTTCAATCCAATGCTTCGATGGTTCAGAGCAAATTATGGAACGAACAAATTCATTACCAACGTATACAAAAGGTTTTCCGTTTGAATCAAACTTTTTTTCCTCCGGTAAATCTATAATCTTCTCAACATGTGGAAGGTCTGCATAAATTACATCCATGCTGCGTTTAGGCTTGCGTTCATGAGCAGGAACCTTAACTCTCGATTGTTCCTGGTGACTATCTTGGGTTGTATCTGCAGTATTGTTTGATTCAGCTTTTTCGAAGAGACTTTTTTGTGCTGGATCTATGTAAATTGTTTTTTCACTTCGAGAGCCGAAAATCATCTTACGCAAAGAACTAATCTGCTCATTCAGATGCGCAATTTCTTCCTGTTGCTGCGCTATCAGCAAATCCTTTGCAGATAGCTGCTTTTTTAATTCGGCCTTCACAAATTCTTCAATGACAGCCTTTAATTCATCTGATAGCAAGCTGATGTCCATACAGCATTCCCTCCTCGGGATGCTGTATATATGATTGTAAACAAAGAAAATAGTCTTTTTTTCATTTTTTTATTAACAGGTAATACCAGGACGACTTCGCACAAATGCTTTCTTCTGGCATATAGATAGACCTTCCATAAGCCAACGAAACTCCTGGCGGCTTAAAAGCTTCAACTCCTGCGCATTTCGTGGCCATTGAAATCGCTTTTCAAGAAGCCGCTTATAGAGAAGGATATAACCTGTGCCATCCCAATAAAGAGCTTTTATTCGGTCTGCACGCTGGCCACAAAAAAGGAATATGGATTCTTCATCCAATTCATGACCGAACTGAAGCTGTACAATCGCAACCAGACCATCAATCTGTTTACGCATGTCTGTATAGCCACAGGCGATGTAATAGTTGCGAACGCTGCTGAAATTGATCATTCACAGAGCTCCTTGATTAAAATAGCCAGTCTGTGAACATCATAATCTCGTGGTAATTCGATCGACGTCTGTAAGTGACGAATACAGATCATGCCATGCAAACCGCACGCTTCGTCTTTCATGGGAAGACTGCTATCCGGTATTCTTAAGAGTGAGGTCTCATTCTGAATACAATCGAGCGATTTTTGCCTGATAATGCGTAACCAGTAATAGTAGGTGTATGGTTTTACGTCGTGTTCCTCACACCACGATGTTATAGACTGACCACTGGATTGACATTCTTGGATAATGGATGTCCAGTGGGACAATCGTAATTGCCGCTTTACCTCTGTGAATGACATGTGCGTTACCCCGGTGTAAAAAGTGTAAAAACTATAAAAACTAATAAAGCTCTTACACTGAATTGGGATAACACAAATAAAATTAACTTCACAGACGGGGTATTATTAGGCGCTTACCTCGCAGGCTGCCGCGATCCAAAAGGACCGCGATGCAGTTTGAATGCGCAGGGGGACAAAAAAAGCGCCCCAAAAGGGGCGCTGAAAGAGGGGAACGTGTATTATTAATCCCCTTGAGCAACACAACCAGAATTAGTGTCATTCACTACAAATCCTGTTTTACAAGAAACGACATAACATGTACCCTCATCACAAAAAACTTTATTAACATTATCAATAGCAGAACAATCTACACCTTTGTAATTCGCATTAGAAGAATCATTATGCGAACATGATCCTTTTGCACCACAATAAGAAATACTTGTTAAAGAATCGACCTCACAACCATTAGCCGGTGTAGCATCACAATCCGCATAATTATCTACACAT
>JAFZLJ010000117.1 GCA_017551545.1 Treponema sp.
GGGGTCCCTGAGCCTGTCGAAGGGGCAAAAGTTGGCATAATAACATCTTCAACAAGTTATCAGTATGTAAAAGAAGTTCTTGGCGACAGTGTAAACATCTTAAAGCTTGGAATGGTAAATCCGCTTCCGGGTGATATGATTAAGAAGTTTGCAGAAGGGCTTGAAAAACTTATCATTGTAGAAGAGCTTGATCCGGTTATTGAAACTTTTGTTCGTGGCCTTGGACTCAATGTTGAAATCCACGGAAAAGATATGTTCCCTATCTGCGGCGAATTCAGTCAGAATCTTGTTGCTGCAGCTTTTGGAAAAGAAGTTCCACAGGGCACAAAGCTTGATACTGCAATTCCAGTACGCCCGCCTATTATGTGTGCAGGCTGTCCTCACCGCGGAATGTTCTATGCTTTGAACAAGCTTAAGGTTACCGTATTCGGTGATATTGGATGCTACACTTTGGGCTCGGTTGCTCCACTGTCGGCTATGGATGTTACTCTTTGTATGGGTGCTTCTTTCAGTGGACTTCACGGCTGGAACAAGGCTGGTGGTGCAGAAAACGAAAAGAAATCTGTTGCTGTAATCGGCGACTCAACCTTTATGCATTCCGGTATGACTGGTCTTGCAAGCATTGCCTACAATCAGTCTAATTCAACAGTAATTGTTCTTGATAACTCAATCACAGGTATGACAGGCCATCAGCAGAATCCTACAACAGGAAAGAACCTTTACGGTGAACCAGCTGGCCGCGTAGACCTGGAAGCTTTGGCCCGTGCTATGGGAATCAATCGTGTTCGCGTAGTTGATCCATACAACATTGCAGACTGCGAAGCTGCCGTGCGCGAAGAACTCGAGATAGAAGAACCAAGCCTTATCATAAGCCGCAGACCTTGTGCACTTTTGAAGGAAGTTAAGCATAATCCGCCGCTCGTAGTAGACCAGGACAAATGCAAGAGCTGCAAAATGTGTATGAAGATTGGCTGCCCTGCCATTGCAATGAAAGACAATAAGGCAAAGATTGACCCGACACTTTGTGTGGGATGTAAGGTTTGTAGCCAGATGTGTAAATTTGGTGCAATATAAAGTTTGAAACCTTGTAGAGTTAATCCATAAAAAAAGCTGCAGGAAAACCTGCAGCTTTTTTTATTAGAACAAACTATGAATAATTAGAATTGATGAATTGGGATAACACTAAATTCAGTATCAACACTCGAACCATGGCAAAGAGCTTGTTCATCAGAATAAAATACATAAATATCTGAAGCTTCGTTTATATCCCATACATATTCATATAGATAAATATTTGAAAGAATCTGATCAATAGTATCCCGTCCAATAGCAGTAAATGCCTGGTTAACTATTGACTTTGCACCAAACAAGCAGTCTAACTCTGCAAAAGATGGCATATACCAGTCTTTATTGAAAGTAGCTTCATTTTTATTATACTCTTCACAATAAGCACAACCAGGATAATTTGACGGATAATCCGTAAAGTTTTCTTTAAGATAATCACGTACCTGTAATCCGTCATAAAGATATGAATCATTTGAATCTTCATATACTATATGTCCTTTATTCTCATCATCCCAGCTTTGTAGATAGAGCCAAGATGTATTATTTAAATAATTCCATCCTTGAGCGTCAGATACTGCCTTCTTATACTCAGTATCAGAAATATTTAATGCAACACCCCTTGGTGTAGTTCCAAGATACTGATAGTAATATTCACCTTCTGTTCCTGCATAGAAAATAACGGCAACAGCCTGTGATTTCTGTTCATCTGTAAGAGTTGCTGTATATGGACATGCACTTCCATCTGTAAAGATAATATCACCTACTGCACGGGCTTCTGTTGGTGCTTTTGTACCAAAATACTGCTGATCAGACCATTTTGCATAAAAAGTAACAGAGAGTTCATCACCACTAAGCTTTGAACCTTCTGTCATTACAGCTCCGTTTACAGAACCAAGTCTCCAGCCATTAAAATATGAAGTTACTTCTCCTGTTTCTGATGAAACAATATTATCAAGGACAGGAACATTGCTCTGACTCAAGCCTGTATGACAATAAACCCTTGTTGTAGGAAGAGAAGGAACATTGTCTCCTGTATAACTGATTGTAATCTGAACACCATCATGCATTTCTGCGTTATAGGTTTTATTTTCTGTAAATGTGTACGGGAAAACTGCATCATTTCCGTCTTCATCAAGCCAGCGGTTAAAATGTCTTTTTAAAGAATATGGTTCTCCAAGCCCAGAAAGGCCGACATTACTTTCATAAATACCGCTTACAGTCTTATAAATTTTACCATCCGCTTTAAATGTAAGGGTATAAGTCATACGGTCAAAGAAAACAGAAAGCACCTTACCATTCTGAGAAAAACCGCTTACAACATAATGATCATATGTTTTCGTAATATCAGAAAGCTTTGTGCCGGCTTTCAAGGTGATATTTTCCTGCTCACAGAAGTCATAAGAATTATCAAGAGTCTGTTTATAATACTTTACAAGTGTTGCTTTTTCTGTAGTACTTGAAACATAGACAATTGTTTCTTCTGTTTTACATCCAGCAAAAAGCATAAAGATCAGCCCGAATAAGCCCATAAAGATTTTTTTCATTTTATTTACTCCTTAACGCATATTACCAAAATGAAGTTATTATTTCAATGTAATGCAAGGGGATAAATTTATGTAAAAGTCCTTTTATTCCCGCTTCTTCATGGTGTCAAACTATACCACAATTTTTATATTTCTGTTATACTATTTTGCGGAGCATAAAATGAATGAAGTTAAAAACATAATGATAGTCGGAGTCGGAGGACAGGGAGCGCTTCTTGCTTCTAAAACTCTTGGACAGGTTCTGCTTGATGCAGGTTATGATGTAAAGGTTAGCGAAGTTCACGGAATGAGCCAGAGAGGCGGTTCTGTTGTAACTTATGTACGCTACGGTGACAAGGTTTATTCCCCTATTGTAGATAAGGGAGAAGCTGATTTTATAGTTTCATTTGAATTGCTCGAAGCAGCCCGCTATACAGAATACCTCAAAGCAGGCGGCCAGATTGTTGTAAATACACAGAAAATTGACCCAATGCCAGTAATTACAGGCGCCGCAGAATATCCTGCAGATCTGGAAGGCACAATGACAAAAGCAGGCCTCAAGGTTGACGCAGTAGACTGTCTTACCCTTGCAGAACAGGCCGGAACCGCAAAAGCTGTAAACATTGTTTTGATGGGCCGACTCAGCCGCTACATGGACTTTCCCGAAGAAGCATGGCTTACAGCAATTGAAAAGCTTGTAAAGCCACAGTTTTTGGAGATGAATAAAAAGGCATTTAAGCTTGGACGCGGGGAATAAAAAAAATAACTTTGTAATTTAAAATTGTCATGATATAATCATGGTAATGAAAAAAAGATATTTTTTAACTTTATTTTTTCTATTGTTTCTAGTTAAGCCATTATTTTCTCAAGAAAAACAATCGGTAAGATACAAGGGAGCAGGAATTGGAATGTATTTTTGTAACTCCTATCCTGCGGGAAACTGGAAAGAATATATTAAAACTTCTTTGGGCTGCGGTCTTTATCTTGATTATGTATTACCTTTTAACCTTCCAAAATTTGATATAGGAATAAATATTAAAGAAGACTGGTCTTTCGTCACACCAAAAAAAGAAAATATTAATTCCATTCTTGATTTTACTTTTTTACCTGGAGTATATATAAGAATTCCTTTTTGTATTGGGAACTTTAAGGGAGCTTTTGTACCAGATTTGTCTTATGGGCTTTCAATTCATAATGTTTATGGTAATAAAGACAGCAATATTTCGGGCTTTTATTTTGATCAGTTAATTGGTATTACAACAGGCTTTCGTTTTTGTATCCCATATTTTGAAAAGCTTGAAATTGACACATCCCATGTAAGTACTTTCGTTTTTGAAGATTCAAATGTAATAACACAGGTTGGCTTCCGTATTGGATTCGTATATCATTTTGAAATGAAATAGATTATTTGAAAAAGGAGATTTTATGAAAGGTTCGTTACTAGGGAAGATTTTATTACAGATAACAATAGTACTGTTTTTTATATGTACTCTTAGTTCATGCAGCGACTTACTTAATAATCTTGAGAATGATAAACCTGAAGAATCTGTAGTACCAGAAGTACCTGTAAAACAAACATTAATATATTCATATGAAAATATTGATGACCTGTATGATTTAATATGGGAGAACGGCGAAGAAATAACAATAGGAAATACGACATATAAAACCATTAAGGGTTTACATGTTGAGAAAATAGAAATTACTTCGTATTACAGAAGTAGTTATGGTGATACTGATACCATATTAAGAGGCTTTAATGATTCACTTTATTATTATTGTTATGGACACAATAATCCCCAGTCATATTATTTTAAATATAAGTTTACAGGTTCTTTTTTTCTTGTTGTTTCAAACACATTTAGCACAAAAAAATTTGTTTATTCTGCAGTTTTGGTGAATTATGCAGATATTGATCAGTCTGGAACTAGCGTTTCCATTCCCATAGGACAATATAAAGTCGATAATATTATTGAAAGACCAGATTTGTATGGAAGAGTAACCTGTCCTACCTGTGAAGTAATCTGTACCCTAGAATAACTACCTTCCTAAAAAAGTTTCGGATGGCTGTTTTGCCAAACTTGAAACAATCTGTCATTGCCCGACTTGATCGGGCAATCTCTATTCAAGAACAATCAAATATTCACCGGTTTTTTTACCAAAATCAGGAGAATTTCTGTCTGTGAATCCGCTGTAGGTATAGGACATATTTATAGTTGCATGATCGCTGGTAATTGCTTTCGTGTATGTATTATCAGTTAATTCTTGAGGGGTAATATCTACATTATCGACTCTAAAATACTCTGGATTTTCAAGAAAAGTAACTTTTAAAGTTCCGGTCTCACTTACTTTAAATATAAGAACATCATTATTGGGAGCCATGCCTAACACATATTCCTTTTGAAACCCCTTTCCTTTAGATAATGTCAGATTAACAGCACCGTATTCGGGAAGTGAATGGTATTTTGTAGAAAAGGATTTTGTTACAATTTTTGATACTTTTTTTATCTGAAGCCTTTCTTTATATTCAATCTCGCAAAGCATTTTTATCTGGCCTTCATAAAAGTCAGAAGGGATTATTATATCAAATCCGCATTTTCCTGCTTCGTCATCTTCAAAGTTTTTGTTTTCGCTTTCATCTGCCGGGCTTGAGCCATCAAAAGTCCACCAGCATTTTGCACTTCTAAGGTTAACATCACTGTAATCGCAGGAAATCTGCACATGAACTTTATCCTGCCCAGAACAATATTGTATTGGACCAAAAGTAACATCAAAGCTGCCGCTTGTAACAGAACAGCCTGCAAATACAATAAGTATGCTAAGCAGACTAAAAATCATAGTGATTGTTTTTTTCATAATTATAATCCTCGTAGAATTTCTTTCTTAATATGAGAACAATCAACTTGAGATTTTGTAACAAAAGCCTAATCTTCCAGCAGCTTCTTCAAGTCCCCATAAAAATCAGGGTATACTTTTTCTGTAAAGACAGGCTTACCGTTCAAGTCCAAAAAGCAGTGGGTACTGGTACCGGTAAAAACAACTTCGCCGCCACAGGTGAACTCATACGCCAAAGTCAACTTTAATGCCGAAAGCTTTGCAACCTTTACAAGGCATTCAATTTTATCTGCAAACTTTGTAGATTTTCTAAAAGTTCCTTCAATCGAAAGAACCGGAGAAACAAGGCCCTTGGATTCAAGCTTATCAAAACTCCAGCCAATCTGATCCAGAAAATCAACTCTCGCTTCTTCCATAAAACGCACATAATTTGAATGATGCGTAATTCCCATTTTGTCTGTTTCGTAATAATTAACTTTGTGAATATAAGGTTTCATGTATGACATTATTAAGAGGTTTTGTCATTTTGTCAATGCACTGTCATTGCGAGCGCAGCGCGGCAATCCATAGATTTTTCTTTTATAATATTGTATTTATATCATATGACCACAAAGCAAAAGGTTTTTCAAATCCTTACAGAAAACACAGGTTCTTATGTCTCTGGTGAAAAGCTGGCGCAGGAATGTGGAGTTAGCCGTGCCGCAATATGGAAGGCAATAAAGGCAATTCGTGATGAAGGTTTTGAAATTGACGGCTCCAACAACAAGGGGTACACGCTTGCAGATAAACAGACTGCTGATGTTCTTTCGCAGGCGGTGCTTGAATATACGCTTGGCCAGACTTACCCTGAGTTTGCGCACAGTCACATTGAATGCTTTGAAACAATTGATTCAACGAACACTTATGCAAAAAAGCTTGTGGCACAGGATGCCTCTAAATATCATCAGGCAGTCATCATAGCCGAAAGTCAAACTGCAGGACGCGGACGAATTGGTCGAAGCTTTGAATCTCCGGCGGGGACTGGGGTTTATCTTTCGCTTATAATCACACCCAAAGGCGGAATTACTCAACCGGCTGTTATTACTGCTTCGGCGGCTGTTGCTGTTTGCAGGGCTTTAAAAAAGCTTTATGGCGTGCAGCCGGCAATTAAATGGATTAATGATATTTATGTTCAGAATGACGGACAGCTTAAAAAAGCAGTGGGCATTCTTACAGAAGGAATTACAAATTTTGAAACAGGCCTGATTGAATCTGCCGTTATTGGAATTGGCGTGAACCTTAAACCTAGTGATAAAATTAAAAAAAGCACAGCAAAGGATATTGCAGGATTTGTGACAAAGGCTCCAAAGATTGATGACTCCAATTCAGAAAACCCTGACCCTTCCCGCGCAAAAGTTATTGCCGAAATAGCAGGTCAGGTATTTAAGATTCTTGATCAACCGCTTGAAGAAGTAATTGCAGAATACAAAAGCCTCAGTTTCCTTATTGGAAAAAATCTTACAATCTATCCTTTGATTGGTGATGAAAAATCGGCCTACACTGCGCTTGCTCTTGATATTGATCAGAATGCTTCTCTTGTTGTTCAACTTCCGGATGGTCAGAAAAAAACACTGAATTCTGGTGAAGTAACACTTCACCAGAATTTCTAAGCAAACTGGGCCTGTCTCAAATTGTAGTAAGCTCCCTTCTTTGCCATAAGCTCTGCAGGACTACCCGACTCTACAATACCACCCTTGTCTATTACAAAAATGCGGTCTGCATTCTGAATTGTAGAAAGACGGTGGGCAATTACAAAGCTTGTGCGGCCCTTGAGCAGGCTTGCAATTCCTGCCTGAACTAAGAGCTCTGTCTTTGTATCGATGCTGCTGGTTGCCTCGTCCAGAATGAGGATTCGTGGCGCGCTGAGCATTGTTCTTGCAAAGGCAACAAGCTGGCGCTGACCGTTTGAAAGTTCGCCTCCTCTTGCTGTGAGAGGGGTGTCATATCCCTTTTCCAGATTCTTGATAAAGTCATCTGCATGAACTGCGCGGGCTGCGGCTAACATTTCTTCTTCGGTGGCATCGAGCTTTCCGTACATAATGTTTTCGCGGATTGTACCGCTGAAGATATAGTTATCCTGCGTCATTATACCCATCTGAGTGCGCAGGCTTTCAAGCGTTACGTCGCGGATATCCTTACCGTCTATCAAAACTCCACCGTCCTTTACATCATAAAAGCGGCTTACAAGGTTTACGATAGTCGATTTACCGGCACCTGTCGGGCCAACAAGAGCAATTGTTTCTCCGGCCTTTACGTCAAAGTCTACATTCTGAAGAACATCAACATCGTCGTCGTAGCCAAAGGTAACATCCTTGAACTGAACGTCTCCGTTTATTGGAGGCATTTCTGCAGCGTCCTGGGCATTCACAATCTTTGGCTCGGTGTCTATGATTTCAAAAATGCGTTCTGCTCCGGTTGCGGCATTTACAAACTGATTGTAAAAGTTACTCAAGTTCATAATTGGCTGCCAGAACATTCCCACATAAGAACCAAAGGCAACGTAAGTTCCGATTGAAACATTGTCGATTCCCAAAAACTTTATACCGACAAGATAAAGGCTCATTGTACCAACGCTCCAGCAGATATCAATCCAGCTGAAATATCCGTCGCACCAGAAAATAGCCTTCATAAATTCCTTGCGGTCTGCCCAGATAAGCTCGCGGAAGGTTTTGTCTGTTTCCTGTTCTGCACGGAAGCTCTGGATAATTTTGATACCAGACAAGTCTTCGTTTATAAACGCGTTCAGGTTGCTGGACTTTTGTCGCTTAGCCTTCCAGTGCTTTTCTGCCATGATTGAAATAAGGAAAACCCCGACAATCAGGAACGGCAAAGTGCACAAGGCTGCCAGTGCAAGCTTCCAGTTTTTAATAAACATAATTACCATTACAGAAACAACAGTAACCATGTTTGGAATAAGCGTTGTAACTGCGTTTTCGATAATATCCTTAAGCGAGTTTGTGTCGCCTATAATTCGCGCAAGAATCTTTCCCGAAGGACGGCTGTCAAAAAATGCGAGGTCCAGTTTCTGGATATGCTCGTACAACTGCTGGCGCAAATCCTGAATAACCTTGTTACTCAATTTAGCCATGATGAGCATACGCATTTTAATTGCAAGAACTGCAATAACGTTTATAACTACGCTGATTGCAATTATGCGCAGCAGCCCCGGAACATTCTTGAGCAGAATATATTTATCAATCGCAATCTCGTTCAAAAGCGGATTAACCAGATCAACGGCAGTTCCCACCGCCATGAGGGCGAACACAAAAGCAATACGGGCCTTGTATTTGAGCAGGTATTTGAAAAGCCGCGGCATGGTTTCGAACTGAGACTTTTGTACTTGTTGCTCGTCTATTTTATAACTGTTCATATCTTCTCCATTTTAGTCTGAAGGGGAACGCCTTCCCCCTGGGTTAAGCCCTGCAGTCTTCACCACCCCCCCCCTTCTCCTAGGGCTCCGCCCTAAAACCCGCATGGTAAATTGCTATCGCAATTTGCTATTTTTTTATAGCAAAAACATTTTCCTAATATCTTTTTTTGATAGAATTAAAATTAAGCTTTATCCTCTTCTAGTAAGTCTTCTAATTCTTTTTGTAATTGTTCCCTATTAGGTAAATATAATTGATATTTGCTTACAAAAAGATTATTCTCCAACCCCTGTGTCGCATATTCCATCAGTAATTGATCCTTATACGCACCAAGAACAATCCCAATTGGAGGATTATCTCCATCTGTATTTTTTTCAGCCTTAAAAAAATTTAGATACAAATTCATCTGCCCTATATCGTAGTGTTCAATTTCACCACGTTTTAAATCTATCAAAACAAAACACTTTAAAATATGATGATAAAACACAAGATCTACTTTGTAAATACGACTTCCAATTTGCATTTTATACTGCCGTCCTACAAAAGCGAAACCTTTTCCTAGTTCAAGTAAAAATTTCTGAAGATGTGAAACAAGCGCATTTTCTAAATCTCCTTCTAAATATGTATCTCTCTTTTCTATCCCAGTAAATTCAAGAACATACGGATCTTTTAAGATATCTTCGGGAGTTTGAATTTGTTGTCCTTTCTTTGCCAGCATGAGTACCTGATTTTTATCTTTACTCATTGCAAGTCGATGAAACAACATACTTTTCATTTGCCGACGAAGTTCTCGTACATTCCAGCCTTCATTCTCACATTCCTTGATATAAAAACTGATTTCAAGATTATCATCCAGTTTTAAGATTTCTTGATAATGACTCCATGTCAATTTTACAGACAGTGTCTGTAAAATTGGGAAGGTTAAATACAATTTACGCATTGAATTGATATTACTATGACTAAAACCCTTCCCATATCTAACAGTCAAATCCTGAGATAGAGTTTGAAGAAGTTTTTTTCCATATTCAGCACGTTCTTTCCCATTTTGTTCATATTCGACAATATATTTTCCAATTTGCCAATAAACTTGTACCATAACATTATTTACAGTATTGGCAATTTTTGAACGTGCTGATTCTAAAACTTCACCAATTGATTTTATGAGTGAAACATAATCATTATTCTTATTATCTAAGATGATAGACTTTCTTTTTGGCATTTTTTCTTTTCACTCCTATTTTGATTTAAAGAATATTATCTTTCAACATATATCCTAAAACAGATTCTTTTTTTATTAAGTAATCTAAAATGTCAATTACTTCCCTTTTTCTTATGCCGTTTGTTCTTATTTCAGATAAGTTTTCATATATATACTTTCTTATAATTTGTTCAAGATAATATATTTCACAGTTCTCATTGATATTAATCGTACAATTTCTAGTAATATTTGCTATCCATGTTATTCCATCTTTTAAATATTGGCTTCCTACACCATAAAAAATATATGAAAAATATTTAATCATACTTTCACACGATTTAAATGATTCTCCAATTTTTTTGAAGAATGCTTTCCCATCTGAATTAAAAGCATTCCAATCTTTTGCTTTTTCATTCCATTGCACTGAATTAAAAAGATATGCTTGAAGTATCTTTAAATTCTTCTTACTGGTAGGAGAATTAAATATTTCAACAATCTTGTAATAAAATTGATTCCAAATACTCCAAAAAGCATCAACTCTTTTCAATTCATCTTCTGCATAAATAAAATATTTAAGCAAATCTTCATAAAAAGCCTGATTAGATAAATTATTTATAAAAACATCTATATACTCTTTTGAATCACTTTCTGGTACTAAAAGTAATAATTTTGTTAAGTTTTCAATAAGAAAAGATGAATTTCTAAAATCTTTATCATGAGATACTTCATTATCTTGTAACAAATCAAAACTTCTTTCTATTATTTTTTTTATAAACTTTTTATTTGAAAAAATATCTTCTCTAATCAGAAAGAGAATATTTGAGACAGCATCCATGCTTATTTTTCCAAAATCAATTTCCGTATACTCTTTAAATATTGTAGAAAAATAACTATTAAAAACTTCAGAATGATTTTTTATAAAGAAATCAATATAGTTATAGTTTTCTGACTCTCTGTAAAAAGAATCTCGAATTTGAAAACAATAATCATTCCATTCTGGAATTAAATATAAATATGTTTCCATAAAAAGAAGGATTTCTTCCATCGAAAAGTTTTCTTTGATACTTGACAATAAAGATTCTTTAGACTCTTTGTTACCATAAGATACTATCAATAAATTCATCATAAGTATTTGTTTTATTAAGTTAAAATCTTGAGAAAAGTTGTTTATGGATAGTAAATAAGGTAAAACAGAAATACATTCTGTTGTTCCATCTCCAAGTTGGTGCGAATAATTTTTATTAAATGGCAAAGTTGCAAATAAAATTATTATTTCTTTACAATAAGTTAAATCTTCAATTGACATTAAGTTTTTGTAATCTCGGATTAAACAAGCAGCTGCTTTTGGGAAGATATTATGGTTTAAAATCCAGAATGTATTTTCATCAAGTGGTGAAAACATTTCTTTCTTTATAGGTCTATGTACTTTTAATTCTTTTTCTAACTCTTTGATTTCTTTTACTACTAAAGAAGGATTGTTTGAGTATTCACTTTGTTCTGAGCATTTATCTTTTTTCCATGCATAATTTAGCCAATTACTTAAAGATAAGTGAGGCATATCGTCATATATCTGTTTATCCTTATCCAGTTTATATTTTTGTAAATCTTCATCAATGACAGGATAAAAAGCTACATACTTTTTTCCTTCTATGGATATTGGTTTAATCTCCCTTTTCCTTCCATCCATTGCAGCAAGTCTAAATCTCCAATTTCTGTCGTCATCAGATTGATTCTCTTCTGTAGGTAATTCTGCATAATACTTATCCAATATAGCATATATTTCAGATTGTCTTTCTTTTACATTTATTTCCTGCTCTGTTTCATAAAGCTTAAACTGATACATATATGCTATTTCTTGTAATGAATTTTTTCTGAATTCCTGCTTACATGTTTCAATTCGTTCTTTTGCATACTTTATTGAAGGTCCATATGCTCCAATTCCATATAGTGATTTTGCTTGATTCTCATGAAATACTCTTACAAAATCCATTTCAATAAATTCTCTAACAGATAAAAGAATTTTTCCAATGGAATATAATTCTTTATATCTAAATAAGACTACACTACAAATAACTGCCGACAAAGCAACTGTGTTGCTGTTTTTAAGAATGTAAATCAGTTTTTCCTTTATGTCAGTAATATTTTCGGTCTTTAGATTAGTAATAAAATAATCCTCCAAAGCCATCAATATACACTGGAGTAAATCCGGTGTTGTTCCTACAGTTCCTCTAAACATATTCCAAAAAATATCATTTGAATATTGTATTTTCTCTTCTCCTTCAATAGTTAAAATAACTTTTTTAATACCATTCGGATTGAATTTTATATAATTATTAGTACATTTATTAAAAAAGGAAATTATAAAATTTATTGTGTTATTATAATCAATTAAAAGCAACATCGAAATTGGAGTATGTAATGCACTTGCAGGAAAAGTATCAGTGTTATAATGCCCTTCAACACCATAGTCTTCTTCAATTCCGAGATGTGACTGAAAAGTGAAAAATGAATTCCTATCTTGCTGAATCTGTCTAGTCCAATAGAAATCTGCTAATTCTAAAATTTTATTTGGAAGTACAGTCCAGAGTGTAGAATACTTTATATCCTTCAATATTTCCCAAATAAAACCATAATACTTATCTCCATGTTCTTTCCATTTGTTTTTTAAAACTTCATCAAACAAATTTGATAATTCTAGTTTGATTTCCTTTGCACTATTTGAAAGTATTATGAATATATCTTTTTCTATTTCTGAATATCTCCAATGATCCTTTTGATTTTGTTCCCAAATATAAAACTCTAAAACCATCAATGCTGCTTGCTTCGTTGTAATTCCTAGCTTATTTTTATTAGTCCAGTCTTTAATTAAAGGAAAGAAAACAGGAAGTTTATCAATTTCTATTACTTTTTTTTTCTTATAGATATAATCTATAAAACAATTCCAGCCTGAACCTTTTGGACAAGTAAAAAAGGATGCTAATGTATACAATGAGTGATCGAGATTAAAAAGATTTATTAAATCTTCATCGAGAGATTTACAAGCCAATCTTAAAATTTTTTGAATATCTTTCAATAAAGAACAATTATTCTCCAACAACTTATTATCAAGATTCTCAAAAATAACATTTGCATTCTCAGAAAGAAGTATAGCTATTATTGTATCCTGAATTATATATAAATCATTTAGATTTTCCTTTATGTAATCAATTGTTTGAGAAATAACAATTGAATTATTATCTCCTAATTTATTAGCAAGCCACAGCCTGTAACTGCGCCTTATAGGGAATGAAGTTCCCATTTGCATTAGGAACTCATCAAAAGATGAAACTTTAGTAAATAATGAGTCTAAATATTTTTCCAATGCCCATTCTTCAAATATATCATGAGAGATAAAATATTTTTCATTATCTTTTGTAATAAGTTTCTTATCTAAAAGCTTCTCAATAATACTTGAAGAAACATTATCTACATCAATATAAAAAACTCCAGTTTTGGCTCTCTGTTCAGAAATTTTTATAAAATCTTTTGATACAGAAGCAAGAGTAGTCCATAAACTAGTTTTAAAAATATTATAATCACTAGACTGTAATTCATCAGAATAAAACTGTATATAATATTTTAAATAAAAAGGATTACATATTAATTTTATCAATTTGGTATCAGTAGGCATCTTAATGCTATTTGCAATTAGTAATTGACGTAATTCTTTTTCACTCTCAACAGCAATATTTATTGTATGTACTGATAGACAGAGCGTATAAGTCAGTTCATTTAATAATGCTTCAAAGTAATTATCTCTAGTTGAAAATATAATTTTCCAATTATTTGTTTTCAAAAAGGTTATTAACTGAAAAAATACATTATTCTCCGTTAAATCTAGAATTTTTTCTGCTGAATCTATGATAAAAAATTTATTTTCATATAATTCGAAAAAAATAGCTAACTTTTCTGGCAAACAATTATGAAATACATCTAAAATATCTGTACAGTTATTTAATTCAATTGCTTTTATTCCTAAAAAAATATATTTTGGATTACTATCCATAAATTGTTTAGTTAATGCAGATTTTCCACAACCTCCTTCTCCATGAATAACTACAGCATCTTTAGAGATTTCATTTAATTCCTTCAATTCTTTTGAATGATTAATTTGGATTACTTTATCATCTTTTTGTATCTTATAATCAATATTAATAAACAATTGTTTAGTATGCTCATAAAAATATTTTAAGTTTCCTAAAAATGTATCATCTAATGTAAAAAAATATTCCGAAATATCTTCATTTGTAATACAAACAAACTCCTGCTTAAAAAAGCTTTCTGTAGTTCTCCATTCAATTTTAATACCAAGTTGTTTAGCATGTGTTTCTATAACAATTTTGCCTTTAGGAGTTTTACCTCTGCTTTGTCCCCATTCTGCATTTGTATAAAATAAATATTTGTTTACAGATGGATAATATTTTTTCGTATTATCTATAGATTCTAATATTTTGGTAGTATGCCTTGACAAACTATCTTTATAGTATCTTGCTTGGAAACCTATATCACCATTTCCTTCTGGATTAGGAATAGGATTTTTTTCAATAGCTGCTTGATTAAAATATCCTTCTAAAGAGGTTTTAACTTTAAACTCTCTACAAAAAAGTAAAGTTACAAACCATTCAAATGCATCTTCCTTATTCGGAAATTTTGATTCAAATATAGTCCAATTAGGTTTTATCATTATTTTATTTTCCTTATGATTATAAATAAATCAGGAATTGAACCTTATTTATTTTATAAATCTCTTGTTTTTAATCTTTATGTACAAAAAAAACTTATCAATGAACAACATGATTTTATAGATTTCATTTAATAATAAACCTTTACACTAAAAACAATATAACATAGTAAATATTAGAAAGCAATTGTTATTTAAATTGTATTCCTATTCTTTTAAAAACTTTGAAAAAATAATTACCATTTCATTGAAATTACTTTTTCAATTGGTTCATTACAAATTTTCTTTATCTAAAATCGTCAGGCTTCAAGACTGTTTGAATTAAATATTTAATTCACCTATATTAATATCAATATGATTAAACCTATTTTCAACATCTGTTAGAAATTTCTTATCATTTTCGAATAGAATAAGACAGGGATGCTGCCTATCACTCCAATATGCAGTATTCCTTTATCTAATGTTTCCTCAAATACTCTTCTACATCAGAAACATAAGGCCCAACTTTAGAAACTGCAGCACGAAGTTTAGCTTCTGTTGTGTGTAAAGCTTCCGTCCAATAATCAATTTCATGTTGTTGTGAAAGATTTATTTTTCTCGCATCTTGCGGGCGCTTCTTGGTTAAATCATCAGGCATATCAGCTCCTCCTTTGAATTAATATAATAAGTATGACTGTTAGTGTCAGTAGAAAATACCCTGACACTAATACTAAAAATAGAATTATTGTTTCTTTGTCAACATTTGTTTTTTAAACATTGCTTGTTTTAATTCAGTTCCATTAAACCAAGAACAATAAACATCTCCATCTACATACCCTGACATGTGCATTTGATGGCTAAGCACTCTCTCCTTTGGACTATTAGAACTGCTCCCCAATACAAACTCAACCGTCATAAGTATTCCCGGATTACTGTTCAAAAATACTACATCACCAACATTCATATTAAAATCCTCCTTTATATATAATAAAAATTTTTTAGACTATTTTATAAATAGTTATTCTTTTCTCGTAATACTTTAATTCCCAGTTTCCACAATATTTTCCTCAATAGCCTTTTCCAAAAATTCTAAAGGATCTGCCATGGTAATATTTCTTGTAAGGATTAAATCTGTGATTGCTCGGCTTGCACCAAGATATAAATCAGACAAAAATCTTCGTAAATAATAACTTTTGTTTTTTTCATACTTAGCATAGATACTATAACATCCGCACAAAACGACAGCATCAAATTGCAAACCAATTACATAGTTTGGTTCACTAATTAAAATTTTCTTTTTAGAATACTTAAGAAGAGCAATATCCTTTTTAGAAAGTATAAATTCAAACTTAGTATTATTCTGATACTTTTCTTTTAAGCCGTTAAAAATATCTTCCTGTAAAGACAAAATAATTGTTTGTTTACCACTTTTTGTAAGTTCTTCTGCATAAGAGGCGGCATTTTTTATTTCTTCATCTATTGACTGAAATGTAAATAATTTAGGTAAATTCCCCTGCTTCATTTTTGAAGCTCTTAATCCGGATATCTTATTGTCCCAATCATGTCCCAAATCCATTTGAGGATAAAAAGCATTAACATGCTGTAAGAATTTTAAAATTTCTTTTGTATATCTGTATGCTACATCAAGATTATAAGATGTTGTTTTTCCAATAGATCTGTCTGTTTCTGGATTAGCTTTATTCAAGATATCAGTTATTCCCAAATCGCTGTAAACCTCATCGACAGATTGACGAGGATCTAGTGCCATTATTATCTTTGGATAATCATCTGTTTTTCGCGAAAGATAAACCAGAGCCATCCTTTCTTGATCATTGAATAATTGCATTTCATCTACAAAAATATAATCAAAACCTTCTGTCTTTCTTTCATAGAACCAATTATACATTGACAAATAATTGATATAATCATTTATAATTTGATCTGAAGAAATATTTTTGTTCTTAATAAGATAATTCATATATTTATCATAAATTTCAAATATGACTTTCTTTTCAGTTTCGTTTTCTAAATGCATCATCCAATTTCGTCTTGCAATTCTTTTATATTTTTCAAAAGAATTATTACCCGGCATAATTCCATTAGCCCCTATTACGCAAGAAATTTCAGTCATAATATCCCATGTAAAATTATTTGATGCAAAATTAACATCTTCCAGCAGCTCAACAAATTCAGAACTACATTGATTCTTATAAACAATCCAATCTGTATCGAGAAAATCTTGTATTAGCTCTGAAAGAATCATTATTTGTTCGTATTTCCCTTCATAGCTATCATTTCCAAGCATAATTATATCTTTATTTCTTGCACCAACATGTTCCTTAGCCAATTCAAGTAATGGTGCTATTGTAATTTTATTTGAACAATCGGGTGACACAGAATCAATAAAATCACTAACCTGGCAAGCTACAGCCCAACTATGACAGGTAAACAAAACTCTTGCATCAGGATTATTTTTTAGAATTTTAATTGCTTTTAATTCCATTACAAGAGTTTTACCTGTTCCTGCTGGGCCAGAAAGTTTCAGAGCTCTAGTATCATCATTGTCTAAAAATGCACGCTGCCGTCTGGACAAAATATTTACCCATTGATCATACGTATAAAAAACTTGTTTTTCATCATCATAGACTGTATTAAGATTATAGTTAAAATTAAATTCCTGAATTTCATTTTGCTCAAGATATTCATTATAGTGTTGTTTTATTTGTTCTCGACTCGCATCAATTGTAGTACAAATCTTTCCATCAACAATTATATCTTCTATTGCTTCATTCTGTTCTGCAAGTTTTATAATTTGAAAATTCTTCGTATTATTATAGTTTATTGCCATAAACAGATGCTTGCCATCAAAAGCTTTTAATGACAATAAATTTTTATTCCTATACAAAACAGATGGAGAACTAAAACCAGTCCCCTTATATTGTAATACCTGACAAACCGTTTTATGTACTGTATAAAATATTTTTTGAATATTTATTATTTCCATTCCCGACAAATCTATCGATTTATCAAAAATAATAAAAGGCAAATTTTCTATATAAGAATCCTTTTTATTTGTTGTTAGAAAAACTGAAAATATTTCTGTTTCATAACAAAAGTAATTCTTATCATCCTTAAAGATTCCTGTTTTAATCTTTTCTTCTGTAAGATTCTCAATAAATGCTAATAAAGACTGTTCAGTAAAAACAAAATATTTCATTTTACATAATCTCCTGATATTTTTGATATAATATTGTTCCGTTCATTTTCATAATCTACAGAAAGACCTAGATCTGAAAACATACAACCTAAAGCCTGCGCAAGTTTTTCTTTATAAGGTGAATTGAGTTTTCCCAAAACGAAACAAGAAGGTATACTTCCAAAATAACGAACTGAAATGTCATCCCTTTTTATTTCTTTTATTCTTCTCAAATTGACAACAAAACCTTCATTAGTAGATTCTGGGTCTGGTATATTTGCTATAAAAAATTTATCACCTGGAAAATTTTTTACTTCATTTTCAAACTCTTTCCTCTTTTGATTACAGATTACAATGTAATCACCTATACTAAATTCTGTTTTCTGGCAAAAAGGTTTAACTACAAGAATTTCATTTATCAAAGAGTTTTTATTTATAATTTTTTTTAGAGTTTCTTTGTCATATTGTAATAACTGTTCAAAAGCTGAATCACTTAATTCCCTGTGTAAAAAATCCTGAATCTGAGATTTTAAACTTTTTAATTTTTCAACAATTTTTTTCTGACACTTTTTCTGAATAAAATAATTACGGATATATGAATCTAGCGTTATTATATTACAATACGAAAGATATCTACCATGTTTATTCTGTGCTATATCACAATCGGCAGTAACAATTATACCTAATTTTTCATCTTCGTTTTCTGTATCAAATTTAATTATTGTTCCCTGTCGCATTTCATCAGATGGTTCAAACACAGAACATTCCAATAATTTATTTGCCATGATGCGAATCTTCCTCTATATTTTTGTTATTATCGTTAATTAGTATATCTTTGGAGGTTTGCATTCACAATAAATAAAGCAGGAAATATTACATACATCATATGAATCTATTCAAAATCAATAAATTTGAAAGATTTATAATGTAAACTCTCGTAAAACTTTATAAAGCCAGACGTTAAGCAACAAAGATTCAAATGTCAACCTACAATTATCCAGTCTTATTTTTTCACTTTCATAATCCAATTTAGTAATAATACCTTGTTCTAATTGTTGGGCTTTGTCATTTACTTGCAATTTGTATTTTTCTATAAGCTCATTGGTTTCATTAATTTGCTTTTCATAATCAGAAAGAATTGAATTGTATTGTTCTCTTAAAAAACGTTTCTGCTCAAGATAGGCTTCATATATAGCTCTGGCAGATTGCAACCCGATTTCTGCTCTTTTCAAATTGCAACCTATAAGAGAAGAAAATAAAGGAGAAAAATCAATAGATATCCCAAGCGTCCAATCTCCTAATTTCTTATTATCTGTATTATATGGAACAGATGCGGAAATTCCTAACACAGGTGCACCGTTTTGTTTTTCATTTATTATATTATTTTCTTCAAGCATAATTTTTAGCTTTAATGCGGCAGTATAGGGGTCACTATCATATTCTGCAATATCTTTGTAAAAACCTATAAAATCATCTGCCGTATATTCTTTAGGAATCAAGTTACAAATCTGCACTTTCTCAAATAAATCATACTCTGCATAACATAAGCTCTTGATTTTCTGAATATATCCCCAATAATTTGCCTGTGCAGAAAGTAATTCCAGTTCGTAAGACCACTTTGAATTATCAAGTTCTACAAGCTGCGAGTTATTTGCCCCGCCAGATTGTTTTAATTCATTCAATGCCTCATATTGCAGTTGAGTAAGATTTATAGAATTATAGATAGATTCAATTTTCTTATATTCTATTACTGCATAAACACAGTTTTGTATGATATCTATAATGATATTTTGTTTAGAATATTGAAGTTGATTAAAGCAATATTGTTCTTGCAATTTATACGAGAGTACTTTTGGGTCTTGAAACTTTCCAGCCATCCAAAACGGAAAAAGACTTTGGTTTAGAGATAGTAACAATCTTGGATTCTTACTTTCTATTCTTGTTCCTTGCATTTGAACAGATGAATACTCATACGAACCAGTAAACTGTAAGGCCGTCCCTCCAGGCAATGGCTGAGAATATGTTAACGAAGCAGAATAATTATCTTCTGTTGTTTCTGAACCAGAAAGAGACAATCCTGGAGCAAAGGATCCCCCACCATTTTTTGAAAGCAGCAATGACGCTTCGTAATCAGCTTTTGCGGAGAGAATTTGAGGATTTTTCTGCAAGGCTGTACTAATAACTTCTTCTAAATAAGCTTGAGAAAAAATATTATTACTAAACAAAATTAAAAGTATAACAAAAAAAAATTTTTTCATAGAATATTCGGATTTATTTCTTCATGTTACATCCTAAAAAACCCTATCATACCTTAAAACATTGGGAAATTTTATAAGAAATTTCCCAATGAAAGGAGCTTATAAGGTTTTGTCTTTTTTCTTATTTAATCGCATAACAATGAAAGAATACAAAGGACTTGCAAAAAAAACTGATAAAACAAATCCTATGATATACCATTGAATATTTTCAAAATATCTATTTGAAAGATAATGAAATAGATTAAAAAGAATAAAGAAACAAACGCCAAAAGGCAATCCTTTATTTACATAAAAAAAGTACTTCTTAATCATAACAAAGGAAATAATGCACCTGTGATTACTCCGCCGGCAAATCCTTCTTTCATAGAATTAAGAATAGCCTTTCCTGTCGATGGTCCATCTTGATTTTTCGAGAAACAAGCATTTACAGAAGCGACAAAACCTCCAACAGCAGCTCCTATAATTCCCCCACAGATTGCACTTGCAACGCCTCCTCCATTGCAATTCATTTGTTCTTTTTCTGTTATCTCAGAAAAACCTTTAATGCTGAGTTCATTTTTTATAATGAACCTCCTAACTATTGTTCAAATACTATTTTAGTATTTGAACTTTTTAATATATTACGGCATAATACATTACGGTTTAGATACGCAATGCGTTATTACCGCTGGTGTACTGGTTCTGTTCAACCAGTACACCCTTATCCTTCAACGAAGGATTATTACTAATTTATAAAATCCAGTTTTCGCAAAATCATCTGCATTGCTGTACTACGTTCTGTAACAATTCTAGCTTCAGCTGAAATACCAGGTAAAAGCTTTGCTGTTTCCCCATGTCTGGTATGTAGATATGGATTTTGTATTTCAGCCTCTACTACAAAAACGGCTTGCCCACTTTGTGTCATGGTAACATCTGGTGGCACAAGACTAACCTTCGTTTCTATCATTCCATATCGACTAGGAGCAAGACCTGGAAATTTTATCTTTACGGGATTTCCAACTTTTACACGAGCAATATATGAAGAATCTACATAAATGTCTGCTTTTAAAACTTCATCATTTTGCGGAATTATACGGAGAATTTCTTCACCTGCAAGAATATAGTCTCCTTTATTTAACTTAACAACTTCATTTATTATTCCACTTACAGGGGCATAAATTGTTGAATTCTTTATAGCCCTTTCAAGTTCACTTATTCTGCTCTGTATATTTTTATTAGAAGTTTCCAGCTGTTTGGAATAATCGATAGCATTCAACTTTTGAGTTGATTTCCAGGATTCAAATGCAAGTTCATTCTGTTCAAACTGGTTCTGTAAATCCTGAATATTATGTGGTAAACGGAGAGATTCTGGCTTGGAATTCTCGCGTTCTAACTTGGTTTTAATATCATTAAGTAATGTTTCATAACGTTTTTTTTCAGAAATATATGCTACAGCCTTTATATAAACATCTGAAGCAAAAATAGATTCTGGTAAATCAGGGGTTCCGATTACAGATAAAAGTGTTTTATTAATTAAAGTTTCTTCTTCATTTTTCTGTAATTCTTTAAAACAAGCTTCCAGTTCTGTTTTATATACAGAAGTATCCAGCGAAAAAAGTAAATCCCCTTCATTCACAAAATCATCATTCAGATAATTCTTTATTAAAAATTCACCACTTGCAACACAACGCACAGATGAAACTGCCTGACAGGGGCGTAACAAAACACTAGCTTTTACAACATCATCCATTGGAGCAAGAACTGCCCACACAACTGCAAGAACAATTGTAGCACAAACAGTTACTATAAAACCATATATAGCATTAACTGGTTTGAGCATAAAAAAGGCGGAGGTCTTTTTCATTTCATCAAAGGTTTTTAAATACATATTAATCCGTTCACACCTTTATTCTCTTTGATTACATGCAAGCATAACTAATACCATTAGATTAACACCTACATCAAAGAAAACTTCTGTATTATTGTTTAAAACCCTCACACCTATCCTTGAGCTAAGTAATTCCCCTCGTAAATGATACTCCTCTTCAGCTCTCATCATTTCCTCAGGCCAGATTTTTGGAAAATAAAATTTAAGCATCATACCAAAATCAAACCGAGTTTTCTCAATTCCTTCATAAGACAAAAAATGAAAGGATGCAAATGGAGACAATTCTACATCTTCTTGGAATTTAAAAAAATCATAAAACAAACTTACATTTCCAAAAGTTGTAATATGATTGTTTTCTTCCAAAGGCTTATTGATAATGCAGAGATAGTTTAATGGGGAAAATGCAAAACCAAAACCATTGTTCATTTCAATACGAAAATCAAGACATTCAATATCTGCCTTCATGTTTGTATTATTATTCTCGATTATCCCCTCAAAATAACATGAGCCAAAATCCCAAAAAAAAGAAAAATTATGAGAATACAAATATGATGAAATCAAAACGAAAATAAATGTGAAAAGAATCTTTTTCATATCATTAAACATTGTAATTTTGAATATACTTTATATGCATGATCAGACATCCAATTATTAGATATCTGATCATTGTTTCTATAGTTTTATCTTTATACCGAGTGTTACATTTTTTACAGTTGCACCAATCGAACAAAGAGGAGTGACAACCGTTGCTTTTATTAAACTCCCACTTTCTCGCTTTGCTGAACACTCCCAATTACCACCTTGAAATGATGCAGTTATATCTACGTTTGCAGAAGCCGAAATTGATATATTATCTTTTGTATAAGAAACTGTAGTCAATGGAGTGTATTTAAAACCATTTTCTTGAGCAGAAAATGACGGAAGATTTAATTGTTCTGTATAATTTTTCGCTGAATCCTCACCCCCGTTAATTCTAAATAATTCCTCCGTTGTTATAACAACGAATCCTCTCTTTTGCATGTTATTCTTCTTTAACATAACAAACCTCTCTTTTACTCCATTTCTGGATTTTATTTTTATTTTTTGATACCATCTAAATGGATTGAGTCATTATTTAGATGGCTATCTCTTGATTCAGCTCTAGACCAGCTGAATCAAGTTTTTATCCTTCAACGAAGGATTATTTCCAAAATAAAGAAATTACACAGTCTCATTCCACATCTGAAAATACAAACCATTCGCATTGAGCAATTGCCTGTGACTTCCTTGTTCGACAATTTGTCCAGCTTTCATTACGAAAATTCTGTCACAATCAGTTACTGTTGTAAGCCTGTGTGCAATCAGTATTACAGAAATATTTTCTGTCTTTAGTTGTCTTATGACTTTATGTATTTCGATCTCGCTTACAGTATCAAGACTGCTTGTCGCTTCATCCAGAATAATCAATGACGGATTCCCCAAAAGTGCACGGGCAAGTGCAATTCTCTGTTTTTCACCGCCGCTCAAACCTCCGCCATGTTCACCCAATACTGTTTCATATCTTTTTGGCAAATTTTCTATAAATTCATGGGCACCTGCTTTCTTGGCTGCTTCTATAACAGCTTCCAAGGGAGCATCTGGATTATGCAACGCAATATTTTCTCGTACCGTTCCCGAAAACAAGAATATTTCCTGCGGGACATATCCAATTTTGCTGCGTAAATATGTTGTATCGATATCTCTAATATCATTACCATCAAGGAAAATTCTTCCCTGTTGTATTTCATAAAATTTCATAATCAATTTTACAAATGTTGTTTTTCCAGAGCCACTTGGTCCAACAAAAGCATTCCAACTGCCGGCAGAAATATCAAGAGAAAAATGTTCATAGACAGGACGTCGGCTTCCATAAGCAAAAGTCACATCCTCAAAATTGATATGCCCTTCAATTCTTTGTGGCTTAATATACTGAACACTCTCATCCTTTTCCTTTTCTAGCTCTAGAATTTCTCCTACGCGTTCTGCTGCAACAAGAGCTTCCTGAACTTGGTTCTGAATATTTATAAGCCGGAAAAGCGGTCCTGTAAAATATCCAAGCAAAGAATTAAAGGTTATCAAAGTTCCAAAACTCATTGTTCCACCAATAATTGCAGAACAACCAAGCCAATAAATCAAAATCCCACTCACACCATTTATTAATCCACTTACGAGTCCCTGAGAAATTCCATATTTGTTAAGAGTCCATCCGGTTGCGACTGCTGTCATTTTCTTTTTTTCATATTCAGCATTAACAATTTCTTCTGCATTTAAAGCCTTTACGGTTGCAACTCCATTAAGCGACTCATACAAATATGACTGCACATCGGCATTCTGGCTCATTGATTTTGAATAATAACTACGATAAATTTTTGCATATATAACAGAAACAACTGAGGCAAGTACAACTGTAATAATTGAAATTCCAAACAACTTGGAGTTAATTGATAATAGAATTGGTCCGCTTGCGACAAGCATAACCACATCCATAATACCACTAAGGGCAACAGAAGAAAGTGTTTGCTTTATTTTATCAAGGTCTCCCAAACGCGACAAAACTTCTCCAGATTTACGGCTTTCAAAAAAAGATAGAGGCAAATTAAAAATATGAGCGAGATAAGAAAAGTTTAGCTGTAAATCAGTTTTAAAGGAAAAATGTGAAAGAAGTACATTTCTAACTGTTTCGATAAGACACTGAATAACTGTAACAAACAATACACCAGCTGTAAGTGTGTGAAGAGAAAAAGCCGCCTTTGAATAAATTACTTCATCAAATACATATTTATAATAAAACGAAGAAATTATACCAAACACGAGCAACAGAACGGATGAAATAAATGCAAAAAATAAAGTTTTTGTATGTGGTAAAAATACTGGAATAAATTTGAAAAACAGATTCTCTTTTTTATCAGATTTTGTAAAAGCTGCAGTTGGCTCAAAAAATATTGCATAGCCTGTCCACCATTCAAAAAACTGTTCATAGCTAATACGCTGTTTTTGGTATAATGGATCCGGATCCCAAAGTTCGATTTTTTTCTTCCCAATTTTATGAATAACAATATAATGATCTATCCAATTGTTATCACTTCGTTGAATGTGCATATGTGCTATAAAAGGCACAGGAGTTTCTATAGTAATAGCGCCTCTGTCTCCTTTAACAGCATGACCTTTAAGTCCATATTTTCTGGAAGCATCAACAAGTCCTTTGAAATTTGTCCCCTCTATATCTGTCCCAGCAGCATTGCGTACCTGCGCAATTGAAAGAGGCATCCCAAAAAATGAGGCAATCATTGAAAGACATGCAGCGCCACAATCTGATTCATCTAATTGTTGGCGGTATTTAAGTTTAGACATAATTGAACAACATTATTTTCATTGCCAGAGAAATAACAGTAATCGGCTAAGCCACCCTGTGTATCTCCATGCTATTTTTATTCTCCTGTAAAATTATTGATTAAAGATTATTCATCTCCTATTAATTTTTATTTTGTTTATTAATAATAACAAATCCTATAATAAGATTAATCAACCAATAAAAAGAGGTCATAAAAGAACAAATTAAAACAAAAATATTTGAATTATTTGATTTCATATTTTTAGTTTTGAAACAAAACAATATAGAAATAAGCAAGCTTATAACAAAAATAAGCGAGTTCGAAACTTTCCCTTTTATTTTCCCATTTTTATATTCAGGTATTTTATTCTCTTTTAAAGTATTAACTATATCTTTCTGTTCTTTTACAGCGAAAATAACCGGATTGGCAGTTTTCAAATAAATAGTTATATTCTTGGAAGAAAAACACCAGCCACTAAACATAAAAAAAGGATTATCTAATCTATAACCTTGTATATCTGAAATCTTAATAGGATTATCTTTTAATGGATTTATTTTTGAACGATTATGTTTTAGATAAAAATATGAATTTGAATACCAAATTGAATCAAACAATGAAAAAAATAAAAGTGTTATAGAAATAAAAATACAAACTGAAGGTACAAGAAAACTGTCATTTTCAAGAAAGAAAAATGAAATAATAAAACAAGTTACATAATTGAAAAATAATGATATACAATTTCTAAAATCAATATTTCTTTTCAACAACATAAAAGACTCCTTTTGAAATAAATAATTATTGAGAAGCCAAATATTATCCAGCTTCTCAAATAAATATTACTTATTTTTTATGATAAGCATTCGGATTGTGCTCCGTACAGTTATATTCTTTATCAATAGCGTTATTGACTTGTTGCGCAACAGCTACTGCGGTAGCTGCTCCAGCAGGACCCGTGAGACCACTAACAAAGGCAGCAACGGCCGTAGTTACTGTTTTTAAAAAATTAGAAGCTGCTTTATCAGAACAAGCTTGACAACGTTCATATTTTTGAACAGAAACTACTTGCCAACCTTGACCTCCCGGACTTGGAAGATTTCCATAAATATCTCCCCCACAACCACCATTAACACTCATCATTTCCTCTTCGGAAATTTCTTTAAACAAACCATTAATCATAATGATTCTCCTTTTGCAATCGTAGTTTTGTATTGATTGCATTTTGTAATATCTGTACAATAAGAATTGTATATATTTGGAGTATATAATCCTTATTGTACATGGCAGTTTGTATTGTAGGTACAAACTGCCATTTTTATCCTTCAACGAAGGATTTTTAACTTTTTAAAACTATCGCAAACTCATTTAAGTCTGCTCCTTTTTCCATAAGTTTTATTATCATATTAATCGATTCTGTTATCAGAAACATTCTTAATTCACATTCAATGTCATCTACCTCAAATTCAGAATTCTTAGATATTATTGAATTATAATGACATGTTCCCCCACATAAGAACCTTGCCCAACAAGACTGACATTTTTTTCTGTCATTCACCGTAATCCGATGTAAGAAAGCCTTTGCATTCTTTTTTTCGTTGATATTTCCTAAAAGATATTTTTTATTTCCAATTACATAAAGACATGGATACATATTACCCTGTGCATCTACAACAGCTTCCTGTCCCCAGGTACAACGACCTGACTGACGAATACGATTAAATAAAATTAAGAAAGTTTGCAATATAAAATCTTCTTTCAAAAGTTTTACAGAAGAAAAATCTTTTTTCATTATTTCTATGTATAGCTGTTCAAAAAGCTTTACATAGCTTTCTTTTACAATTTCAAGACTTTCTTTTGTGAGTGATACTTCGCATCCATTCCTAACAGGACAGATTTGAATTCCTTGAACGTTAAGACTTTTTAAATAATTAAACAATTTGTCTGGATAGGGATAATTACTTGTAAGAACACATGAAATCTTTATGTTTATATTATTTTCTTGAAGTATTTTTATATTATCAATTACATCAT
Source organism: Treponema sp. (assembly GCA_017551545.1). Lineage (GTDB taxonomy): Bacteria > Spirochaetota > Spirochaetia > Treponematales > Treponemataceae > Treponema_D. The sequence goes on from JAFZLJ010000117.1 coordinate 27,427, forward strand.
TAAAAGAACCCTTTCCATTATAATATTTTCTGTTTGCATCATGAACTTTTTCAGGACCATCAAGGCTTACCCAAAAAGGGTTTATTGGCATCTGTTTTATTAACTCAATATAGTCATCAGTCAAACGAGTTCCGTTAGACATAAACCACAGCCTCATTTTCTGATGTTTCTTATAATCCAGAATCTTTTTATATAGATCTTTTATCTTTTCTTTATCAAGGAATGCTTCTGCTGTCATGTCAATTGAAAATACAATTTCATTATTGTTTGTTTTATAATACTTATCTGCATAATCAATTATTTCAAAAGCTTTTTCTAATGACATTTCATTTTTATACTTCTTATCCCTATAGCAATACGAACAATTCAAATTGCATTTGGAAGAAAGGTTAATAGTAAGATGTGTTTCTTTTAATTCTGAATATTGTATTTGTCCATTCCATTTAGAAAGATAATCAAGAAATTCTTTAATTTTACTTTCTTCTTCCTTTTTATAACTTCTTACATTTTCTGATATAAAGAAATCATATATTTCCCTATTTAATGGATAAAGATTCTGAGAGAAAACATCATATAGATAGAAATTTCGCTTTTCACTATCAAATAGATTAAATCTATTCTGATTTTTCAATTGCTGTAATTGTTCTACCAAACTTTGCTTTTTCAATTTTAAGAAATCCTTTTATATTCTTTCAAAAGTTATTGCTCATTAAAAATTCATTTAACTATTTACAATTAAAGAATAAACTATCTTTTCTCAAAAGCAATAGTTAAAATGCTGAATATTACGTACATCACAAGCTCAAATCCTTTATTATTACAATTATTACGTTATAATAATATAAGAAAACAAACTTGAGAGGTATAATTATGAACATGACAAATCTTGCTTATGCAGAAAATGAAACAGAAAACTGTGTTATTACAGAAGACGAATTCCAAATGTCAGAAGGAATGTGGATTTATCTTGTAGAAGAAATGAAAAAGGTTTACAGATTCACGCGAAAGGAAACAAAGTGGTTTAGAAATTGTCAAACTGCAAAGCTTATTGCAACAATACCTTTTGCTGCTGGTTGTGATGAACCAGAACGAACAGCAATAGCTCATCTTTGTATATACCTGGCAGAGATAAGAGGTTTCCAGAGATACTATGCTCACTTACCAAGTGATGATTGTGATTTGTTTAAACGACTTGGGTTTATTTCAACCTTTGAAGGTGGCAAACAAGATATTATTGAATATGGAATGAGCCTCCTTGCATTGACAATGATAGAAGGTTATCATAAATCTGCACAAGAAGATAAATCAAAAGGAATTTATAATCCCTTTATTTCAGAAAAATGGAATTATAAAGAAATAAAATTGTCATTAATATCTAAAATTGATAATTTTAAAACACTACATCCTAATTGTTATGAATCAAATGCAGCAGACCAATGGATATAAACATAAATGAAAAATATTCTATATGAAAAACCTTTTCTCAGAACTATCAAACTCTTAGCAACCATAATAACTACATTCCTAATAGTTATTACTTCATTACGTATATACCGAATGATTGGCTCATTTAGAGAATACACATTAAAAATTTATGATTTTTTTGTCCTAATAGAGAATATTATTGTAATTATTCTTTCATTCAGGCTTATCTATTACCCACACAAAATCGAATATCTAGCCGTTATGAGTTTTATATATTCTTTTGGTTGTTTAGTATTTGACTTAGATAATCCAATGGGCGTGTTAATGTATGCATTAGGCATAACAGCTCTTTATGTACGCGGTCTTTTTATTAATGGAAAAAAGTATAAAATTTTTATTTTTGTTTTATTATATATTGGTTTATTACTTGGTGGAATACATTTTGGTTTATCAGAGTCTTTATACCCCCTGATAAACAAGTTAGGTTATACTTTAGTTTTATCATTAATAATTATACTTCTTTTATTATATAAAAACCATTCTTCAATTGAATCAAGCAATACTACTTCAATTTTAAATCTAGCTAATTACCCTGGTCTTGTTGAGAATGATGTTATTCTATTACAAAAAGTATTAGAAAATGAACAGTATAAAAACATAGCAACTGCTGTTTATAGAACAGAAGGAACAATTCGCAATCGACTAAACAAAATATACGACATCCTAGGTGTGATGGATAGAATGGGATTTATTTCGACATACATGGGATATGAAATAATTTTCCAAAAAGAAGATTTAGCTTCTGGTAACAAAACAATAAATAATCTTCTATATAATAATAATAATAATAA
>JAFZLJ010000118.1 GCA_017551545.1 Treponema sp.
GATTCCTTCTTCCATCGCAAGTTCGATTGCTTTCTTGAACGAGCGCTTTGCAGAATACTTGTTGTATGTTTTTTCGACTATTTCAATAAATCTGCTATACTCTTTAATAATACTACAATCTTTGACAATCGGCAACAAATTAGGATTTGTACAGTTCAAGAAAATTCTTCTTAGCGTCCCTGTCGCTGCCAAATAAATCTGTAAATACTGAATCTTTATATTTTCTGTTTCTGAAAGCCATATTGCGTCCTCCTTAAATTGCATGGAACCTCTTAGGGCATACCGCCCCGACACGCGGTCTTTAATTTTCTACATATAGTTTTAAAAAAAAAGTGGACTTATTACAAAAATTTCATAAAAAAAATCAAAAAAAATGCAAATTTCCCAAAAATAACACATTTTTATGTAGTATTAACCCGAATTTTTACGAAAAAATTTGCTTTTTTGGGAAAACTTGCGTATATTATATAGGGGTTTTTCCCTAAATTTATTTAAAAATTTTGTTTCTTCTATATAAAAGTAATTGTTTTCTTATTGTTAGTCAGCCTAAAAAGTACGAATAAGGTGGGTGTATCAAGAAATACTCTTCTTCTGCCGATAAAGTAGATTGGAGAGATGGGGTATTTTGCATTCGTTGCCATTTTATAGCAAACGGTGCTTTTAGAGGTGTTGTTATGAAAATATTTAAGAACAAGATCCGTTTTTCTTTTGGGATCACTATTTTTCTCATTGCAGCTGTTTTGTCTGCCATCTCATTTTTCTCCTGCGAAGTAGGCCTCGGCGGCGCCGTAGATACCCAGCCTCCAAGCATAACAATTACTAATCCGCCGGTTGATGCTGTAATCCGCGACAACTTTGCGATTTGCGGTACTTATGACGATGATGGTACTATAGCAAGTGTAACTGCGGTACTTTCTAGACCAGACGGAAGGGGTAGTGCATTCACCTTTAGTAATTTTATCCTTACTCCTGATACCGAAAACCGCGGGGCAGGTATATGGAAGATTCCTGTATATACACTTGATTCAAACAATAACAAGATTATTGTAGACGGTACCTATCAGGCAACAATCACAATAAAAGATGCTTCTGGCCGTACAACAATTCAAAATACAACCTTTACTATAGATAATACTCCACCGGTTATTGTTCTTCAGAGACCTGGAACAGATTTGAATGCATCTCTGGGTAATTCAGATACTTATGGTCGTGTATTCAGTCTTGAAGGTTTGGGTGCAGATGATAATAATATTGACCACATTGATGTAAATATTTTTGAAAACAAGGATGATGTAACTTCAGAGACTGCGCAACCTAAACATACAGTTACATTGTCAAATGTTCCACCTTCAATTTCGATGAACGTTGCTGAATATGGTGATGAAAACTACACTGCAATTTATGGAAATGTTCAGCCCGAAGATTTTGCAGCGGCTCAGTTCTTCTGTACAATTAATGCATACGATTCGGCTCAAAGATATCCTATAGATTCTGAAGTTCAATCAGCAGAAGATCTTTTAGGTAATACCACAGATGTTTATTATATTTATGAAGATCTTTCAAAAGATATTTTAAAGACTGTAAAAATCACAGAACTCTACCATATTATAAATGGCGTTTCATATCTTGATCCTTCACGTTCTGCCAGCGATTTTGACAGTATAAAAGAAGATCTTGTTCAATATGAAAAAAAATCAGGTTCGTTTGTTCTTGATCCAAAAAATAATCCTACATTCTCTGTTGCAGGTAAACCAACTTTAAAGGCAAATACAGAGTGTCTTGATGTTGCAACAGATTACACTGTTTCTAATGATTCAGATATTACTATTCAGGTAAATGTTGGTCTTGATAACAGCCCGATTGTTGATGATGCAAATTTCAGAGTATATTTCCAGAGTGCTGTTTTTGAAAATGGAAAATACAAGGGAACAGGACCAAAGATTTATCCGGTAATTAATTCTGAAAATGGTAAGAAGAAGATTGGTTCCAACTATCAGTTTACAGTAAATGTTAAGAGTAGTTCTGGTGGATTACAGGTTGAACATCCTTATATTATTGGTGTAGATGGAAAAGACCAGAATGACCAGCCTATTTTAGCTGCAAATAATGGTTATGGTTTTTATCTGCTTTCTATGGCTTCGGCTCCAACTTTAAAAGATATTATTCCTGCGGCTTCTACTATTTATGTTAAAAAAGACGGAAACCTTAGAATAACAGGAAAAACAACTCTTACAGAAGGAAATCCTGTTGTTTCAATCCGATACAATGATGTTGAGTGGCTTTCAACAGATGAATTAACTCAAACCTCTGGTACATCAACAAATGAATATCCGTTTGATATTACAATTCCATCTTCATATTTCAATAATAATGCCGAAAGAGATGCTCAGAATAATATAAAGAGTACTGAATTTGCTATAGAAATTCGTTCCGCAAACGGAGGCAAAACTTCTTCTACATACAAGACTGTAATGTATGACGTTGATAAACCTCTTGTAAACGAAGTAACTGTTTCACCGGAAATTATAAAGAATTCAAAATATGTATTAAATGGTGTTGTAACTGTAAAAGCTTTGCTTGAAGATGATTTTACTGCTGTAAAAAAATGGAAATATGAAGTTATTCAGAATGACAATACAGTAGGGGATGTAAGCGAAGACAAGTTTACTTCTAAAGTTGAATTTACTATTGATACAACAACTCTGCAGGATGAGAAAGATGCAGTCATAAAAATTACTGTAGAAGATAAGGCTGGAAATATAAATCCTTATGAAATTCATTGTTTTGTTGACCAGGAAACTGATAAACCGAATTTTGAGGCTCAGGATGGAGTAGCCTGGTATAAGAATATTGTGAACCCTTATTATATTAAAAACTCTTCAAAGAATGTAATTTCGGGAAGTCTTTACAGTAGAATTACAGATGATGATAGTGTTAAATTTGTAAAATTTGAAGTAAAGGCAATTGTACCACATGCAGATAGTACATTTACAGGAACAAATCAAACTAATCAGGCATATGCAGGTTATGATATTGCAGCCGATTCTGCACAGGCTCAGCTTGATTCGAATGTAAGAACTTCAATTTACAAAAAAAGCGGACAGGAAAGCAGTGTTACACATGTAATGCCTTCGACCTCTGGTTTTTATGAAGTAACTCAGACTGTATATGATGCAAACTTTGTATGTACTGGTGAAGATAATGGAAACGGTAACGAACCAACAGCTGACGATGAAGCTGTTGCTGCCAATGCAAATTATTTCACTAAATCAGTATATGTAATTAAGATTTCTGGTAATGGTCCTCAGTATTCTCTTTCAAGAGATACAACTGTTATTTCTCCAAATAATCAGAATAAAGAACTTAATGTTACAATTTCAATTGAAGGTGGTGAAGCTCCATACACAATCTGGAGAAATGATATTGATGAGCCGATTATTTCAAATTTCCAGGGAAGTGAATATACAGATACATTCCAGGTAAAAGATGTACCGGCTAATCTTACTGTAAGATATAAAGTAAAGGATGTAAACGGTACAACTCCTAAAGAAATTAAATATACTCTTGATTCGGAAAAACCAACCTTCACAAATCCAAAGATTGAACCTGAATCTGGAAGTTATCAGGTTTATAAAACAAACGATGGTGTTTATTATTTGAATAACAAGGAGCAGACATTTAGAATTTCTGGTCTTGCAGAAGATGATATTAATGTTGAAAATGTAAAGCTTGAAATTAAGAAAACAGGAGCTACTACAGCTTCAATTACTAAAAATTCTAAGACCGGATTCTTTGATGAGATTGCATTTAAAGATAATGGAACTGCATGGACAGGTGGTGCAACAGCTACAATTACTGTAACCGATATGGCTGGTAATGAGTCTGATCCAATTACAATGAATTTAAAATTCGACAGTACTGCTCCGTCTGCAGACCATAAAATTGACGATTCATCTAAAGATATCATGGTCAGAATTGGTGATTATACTAATGATCTTGGTGAATCAGATGTAGGCGGTAAGTATGCAGAGGGAACTTACGGAAACGCTCTTACAATTCAGATTCGCGGTTTGTTCGAAGATAACTCAAACGGTTCTGGTATAAATAAGTTCTACTATAAGGTATTTAATAATACAGAAGTTAAAATAGACGCAACTAAGGCAACCGGAACTTCTCCTGTTTATGGAACCGGCGCTGATGAAGGAAAGGTTTTCTTTAAAGACACAGAAACTCTTAAGGCCTGGGTAATTGCAAATAAAACAGATACATTCTCTCCTCTTGATGAGCATGAAAAGAAGAATGTTGAATATAATATAAAACCTACAGGAAGTCCGGCAACTCCGTCTAATACAAATAACCGTTTTAATGGTAGCCCAGTAAAACCTTTGAATAATAACGGCCAATATACTGTAAACAGCAAAGGATACGTTCAGTTCCGTCTGAGCAATGTTGAATCTAACTATAAAACAACAATTAAGGGCTTTAAGGAAGGTAAAAACTATCTTGTTCTTGTTGCCGAAGATAATGTTGGTAATACACAAATTGACTGTGCAGAAATTCAGGGTAATTTATATCCATGTTATTCTCTTAATGTTGACTTAAAAGTACCAACAATTCCATCAAAAGAAAATGACCGCATTTATACAAATATTGCTTCTAATGCAGCTTCTGGTCAGGTAAAGATTTCTGGTACAATTTCTGACCAGCCATCTTTAGTAAACGGTGTTCCTGTTCCAGACGGTTCTTCTGGAATTAAGAGCATTGTATTTACAAGTGATGCTAATGAACAAAAGGTTGAAATATCTATTTCTTCAGATGATAATGCTGCTACACTTGCCGCTAAGGGTCTTGAAAGAATTCCAACTGCAACAGATCCAACCCTTATGTCATGGAATGTAGATGTAAAAACTCTTCTTCCAGCAACAGATGGCAGTGCAACAATTATGGCAAAGGTAACAGATAATTCCGGTTATGAAACATCTGTTCCTGTTGCAAATATTACTGTTGATGTAACTGCTCCTATTATTACAGTTAATAGTCCGGTTGATGGAGATTTTACAACAACAAGTATTGAATTTACCGGAACTGCTAACGATGGTAGTGGTGCCGGTATTAATACAACAGAAGGGCTCACTCTTTATTACAAGACAGCTTCTTCAGGCTGGATTGCTTATGCTACAAAACCAACACTCACAGGACAGAACTGGATCTGTACTTTTGATGCATCTTCTATTGCACCAGATGAACAAAATACAGAATTGTCGTTCCGAGTTGGTGCAAAAGACAAAGCCGGAAGCGGAAACCAGGGATATTCAGAAACTCTTACATTAACTGTTGATAGAGTAAAACCTGCACTTGCTGCCGGATGTACTATTGATTCTAAGGCAATAGGCAATGTTGGTTCTTCATGGTTTAAAGCTTCAACATTAAATATTAAAGGAAGTTTCTCTGATGTTGGTGGAAGTGGTGCTAAAACTATTAAATATCAGGTTAAACCGGGTAATAAAACAGCTTTAGCCGAAAAGAGTGTACCTTCTACAGATGGTGGATTTGATATAAATGTTTCTGGCTTTGAAAACGGAACAAATACACTTTGGATCTGGGCAGTAGATGATGTAGGAAATGCATCAGATAAGGGAACCGGCTATACTATCAAGGTAGACTCACAGGCTCCTTCTTTTGCACAATACGAAGATACTGCAAACTATGGTTTTGCAAAGGTTCATCTTACAAATGCACAATCAAATAAGACATTAAAATTCTATGTAACAGAAAGTACTGCAGAAAGTGGAATTGCCGGTATTTCTGCATTTAATATAACTATTGGTGGAAATTCAATTACTCCTGTAACTGGTAATAATGGCAGCTCTATTGGTAATCCAGATTCAAATGGAAAACGTCTTGTTACTCTTGTTATTAATAAGTCTGACCTTGCAAATGTTTCAGGTTATCAGACAGTTCTTGCAACAGTTTCAGATAATGCCGGTAATGTTTCAAATCCACAGGCAATTGGTATTTTGAATAAAGATGGCGATGCTCCACAAGTAACCTTTACTTCACCAGAAGCAGATTCTGTTGTAAACAAAACAATTACTGTTACAGGTAAAGCAACAGATGCAAATGAAATTGTTGGAATTTCGTTAACTGCAACTTGTGGTTCAAAGACAGAGACTTACACATATACAAAGGGTGCGCCTGCTGCTAACAATACAATTTCTTATGCAAACAGTATCTGGTCTGTAAATATTGATACAACTCAGCTGGATAATTCATTCTGGACTGAAGCTGCAAATAAGAAGACTGTAACCTTGAGCATTACAGCAACCGATGAAGCCGGTAATACAACCGAAACAGCTGTAGAGCAGGAACTTGTAATTAATCAGAATGAGGATAGACCTATAATTACAATAGGTTCTGGAGTAGACTTTACAAAGAAAAATGGTAATGAAATTTGGGTAAAGGGTTCTTCTACGATTTATGGTTCTGTAACTGATGATGACGGCATAACCAGCTTTACAATTGAGAAAAAGGCTTCGGGAGATACTAACTTCACTAATGCTAATGCAAGCTATTCTGGTGGTTCTTGGAATGTAAAGCTTCCTGGTGATGATTCTTACATCTTAAGATTTATAGTAACAGACCGCCCGTCTGCAGGTGAAGCAACAACCTTTACTTCTGCAGAAATAACTACAAGCAGTTCAGATGCTGCTATTCTTGCAACTCCAATTATTAAGGATGCTCCAGAGTCTGGTACAGAACATCAGTTTGGAGATTCAAAGGCAACCGGAAATACTCTTGTTTCAATTTGTCTTGATACAACTCCGCCAACTCTGTTTATCAATGCAATAAGTCTTGATAAATCAATCTGGTACGAAGATTACAATAAATCAGATTTGTACCTTGGTGGAGATAACGATACATTCTATCTGAAGGTTAGTGCAAGTGACTCAAGTGGTCTTTATGGAACAACCAATACAAGCGGAATTTCTGCAAGCTTCACAGGTTCTATAAAAGAAACTATCGAAAACCAAGAAGTTGAATATAAATTAGAGTCTACCGACGCCGACTTTGAAATTGAAGAAGGTACTGAAGCTGATGAATTTATTATTAAAGTAACAGGCTTTGATAAAGCAGTAAAACCTGCAGGAGCCCCGGCTTCAGCACCGGCAGAAAAACCTTTCTCTGGTACACTTACACTTACAGTAACAGCCAAAGACAAGGCCGAAATGGAAACTCCAAAAACCTTGAGCCGTACAATAGACAATACAGCTCCGGTTATAAGAATTTCAGCACCAAATTCAGTTTCAAGTACGGCAGTAGTGAGTGGTTCTATTGAGGGTGAAATAGTAAATCCTAAGGTTTATTTTGTTGTAACAAAAGATACAACTCAGCCAGCTGTTAATGCAACTGAATGGAAGCGTGATAACTTTGCTTCTCTTTCATATAATATCTACTTCGATGGAATTACAAGCGATACAGCAACTCATACAGATTTGTTCCGAGATTATCTGGTAAGTACAGGTATTACAACTTCTGAAGCCATTAATAACAATACATTTACAGATTTGAGACCTGTTTATGTATGGATTAAAGCAGAAGACGTATGTGGAAATATTTCTTATGATATGGCAACTGTTGTAGTAGATCCACAGGGTAACAGACCAAATGTTACAGTAACTTATCCGGATGCAAATGGTGTTAAGCTTGGTGGTACAATCCGTCTTATGGGTACAGCCAACGATAATGTTGAAGCTAAGTTTGTATGGATTAAGATTGATACCAATAATGACGGTTCGTGGTCAATGACTGATTACAACAAGCTTAAAGCAGCAACTCATTCAGGTTATACATTTGGTCAGATAAGTACAAATAAAAAGCTTGGAACAGGAGATGGTGCAGTTAATATCACTCCTTCAGATACAAATATCAACGATATTGCTGTTATGGTAAAAGTTACCGGTGGTTCATGGAATCAGAATATAAATGCAGATGGTGAACTTATACCTTCAGGCGCTAAAAATAATAATGTGAAAATGTGGATATCTGCAACAGATGACGACAACAATAATGGTTCTTTAATTCTCGAAAGCTCTGCTGTTGTACGAAGCTTTATTGTAGATAAAGATAATCCATACTTTGTACAGGATTCTCTTAAGCTTATTACCGATGACGGTGCAGAACAGGCCTACAAAGAAGGAATGAGCGTTAAGGGTGAATGGTGGCTTGTTGGAACTATTAAAGATGATGTTCCTGGTATTAGAACTATTTCTATTAAGGAAGAGGGTAGTGACTCGGATACACCATATATTACTACTTCTGGTCAGGAAATAACTACTGGAAACTATCAGTTTACAAAGGTTGCCAACGGTACTTACTGGAATTACAACTTTAAGATTAAAGTAGGTGCTACAAGTGGAACAGGTGAAAGGGCATTTAGAATTACAGCTACAGAAGACAAAGATTCAAATGCACTTTCAACTTACAAAGACTTTATTATCCGTTATGATAATATGCCTCCAACCTTTGCAGCTCATACATCAGAATCATTTAAGATTTCAAGTACTGTAAAGAATTCTCAGGGTTACTATAGCCTTAGTTCTGCAGCTTATGAAGAAAACGATGGTGACACTGGTGTAGATCGCATTGCAGTTTATTTTACAAGAAAAGTTGGCGATACAACATATATCTTTGATCCAATATACAAGCGAACTGTAGCGGCTTCAAAGCTTACAACTGTAACAACTGGAACTGGAATTAAACAAGATTCGGCTACTGGCGGAGATATGCTCTACTGGGGTTCTGCTGCAGTTAGTTCTGTTTCTGCTTCTACTATTACTCTTTCTGCTGATGCTCCAAGTTATGTTCATGTAGGTGGACTTGCAAAAATAAAAGGAGTTATTTACAGAATAACTTCTGTTTCTGGAAAAACAGTTGTTCTTTCTGGTGAACCAGGAAACGATACTACGGTTAGCTTTGCAATTGCAAGTGTAGTAGATAATACTACCGCCGAAAGCAAAGGTACTGCAAATTCAGCTTATAACAGTTCAACAGGCTTTGGTTACGGTTACTGTAACGATTACGTATACGACGACGGCGATATGATCATGGAAAATCTCCACAAAGATGATTCTAAGTCATGGACCTGGGAACTCTGGATAAACTCAAAGAATATTCCAGACGGTGATGTAGACATTCACTATGTAATCTTCGATAAGGCCGGAAACTGCAAACACGATAAACTCGAAAATGCTTCTGTAGAAAATAATAAGCCTAGACTGGTAGGTGTCCAGCTTGGTATTGATATAAACCAGGATGATAACATTTCTGCTGCTGACGGTGAAATTACAAATTACTATCCAGACGGCACATTACCTGTTCTTTATACACAGGCTGCTTCAACAATTAATATTTCTGGAATCAAGGTAAAGGGTAAGATGACTGTAACCCCAGAAATTGTTGGTGGTAATGATGATTTATACTATAGATATAAGACAAAGAAATCCGGAGATACATTCATAACAGTTAATACAAAACTCATGGATGGTAATAATGATTACGATGATGCAAACTTTACCGATTCTGATGATTATGTTTTGAACGATGTTCTGACATCCCAGTCAGCTGCTATTGTTCATGATATCGACTGGTTCTTGAATAACTCTACCGAAAATGCAAATGACTACTACATTAATTATGAAATTTTCGATAGTACTGAAGGTAAAACTAAATTCTCTGACGGAACAAATGCTTCAAATAAAGTTACCATAAATATTACAAATATTGATCTTCAGGTTCGTGATACAACAGATCCAGAAGTTACGATTAAAGCCTTCTACTGGAACAGTCTTACAGATAACTCAGTTTATACTTCAAAGACCCCAGCTCAGGTTAAATCTGTAACAGACCTGGAAGGTCATATTGAATTGGGTACAGAATTACCTACAGATACCTTTAAGTCTACAAATGCAACTGATGTAGAACATGACCGCGACGACAAGGTTTCTGGTAAGATTAGAATAGAAGGTACAGCATCTGATAACAGAGTTCTTTCGGGTCTTTATATTACTATTCCAAATATGACAGGTACAACAACTACTGCATTTGCTGGTCTTTCATTGCCAACAGTTACAGTAGATGAAGTTACATATTATAAAGTTGCCTCTTATGACAAGGGAAGTAAAACCTGGAAGAATGCAGCTGGAAATGCAGCCTTTACTCCTGTAGGTTCTCTTACCGACAACGGTTTTGTATTTACTGTTCTTACAGATACAAATGCATTTGATCTTGATCACGGTCATTCTGTAGGTTGGGAACTCCTCTGGGATTCTGAGAAACTTACAAATATTGTACAAACAAATGTAAACGTAAGAGTACTTGCCTTAGACGGTGCTATAAATAATACAGATACTAGCCGTTCTGGAGCAGATGCACGACAGGTAGATGTTGTGCCTTATATTACAGACATCTCAACTGGTGATATGGATACAGGTACAAAGAAGTATCTCCGTCGTTCTGCAAGTGGTGCATTTGTTGCAAGAAAAGGTGATACAACAAACAAAAATATAACTGTAAAAGGCTATAACCTTAAGGGTTCAAAAGTTTATCTTGGTGATACCCAATTAACAACTACAGACGGAAACGAGCTTGTAGTTGCAAAGAGTGCTTTTACAAAATCTGGCAGCATAAAGGTTCGTAAAACTGTTAATACTGTAAATATTGAATCTTTGAACAATGTAAATAATGATACAAAGGAATACAACAAGGAACCTGCACAGTATGCACCTAATTTGACTGATAACAGATATATTTACATGTGGGATACGACAACGACTACATACAGTGGAACAGAAGCTGTTATGAAGCCTGTTATTGGAACAGATGGTAAGAAGACAGGAGCTATGAAGTGGTTGTATGCAAGTAATAATGATTCGCTATATGCCGATAATCAGATACTTTGTGATTCTTGGGGTGGTGCAATTATGGGAGGAAACTTTGCATATAATAGTGTAGGTATTCCTTCTTGGGTTTATTTGCATAATACAAGTTGGACTTTAGGAGATGGTGGAAAATATCAATATTATGGTTCTGTTCAGTGGGGAAAAACATGGAAAAATTATGGATATGCATGGGACTGGAATGTTTCGAATAATGGAGGTCTAGGATTAGGAAATCTTTCTTTTGAAGGTGATAATAATTATTCATCTTACAATGATACTGTAATGAATCGTTATCAGAACATGAAAATGGCTGTGAAAGGAAATGCAACTGATACATTAAATATGGTCGCATATTTCGATCGTTCAGAAAATACACGCTCTATTGTATTCTGGAGATTTCATGAAGGTTCAACAAAAACAACAACTATGAAAAATAACCTTACTGGCAACACATATACAGATATAACAAAAGAAGCTGGACAGACAACTGCATATGCTAATCGAGCTACTAAAACCGGTATGAAAACTCCAAAGAATCGAGAAGAAATTACTACAGTAAAATCAGGAGCAGATTCAAATTACTTTGATATGGTATATGATTCAAATAAGGATGTTGTTTATATAGCTTACTATGATGAAGCTGCCGGGGGGCTTAAGATAAAATATCTTAATAAACCTGCTGCAGGTTCGTTTGGTAACTGGACAAATTCTTGGTCTGCAGCTATTGACATTGATATGGACGCTGCAGGTCAATATGTAACGATGAAGACAGATAATGATGGTAAGATTCATCTTGCATATTATGATTCAACTGGTTCTTACTTAAAGTATGCTCTTCTTACACCTACTGTTACAAATAGTGCAATATCTGGTCTTACTGTTTCAAAGAAAGTTCTTGTAGATACTCTCTTTACAAATGGTATGTACAACAGTATTACACTCAAACAGTTTGGAACAGGAGATATTCGCCCTGTAATTACAAGTTACTCAATTTCATATGGTGGAACAAAGTATTCTTTACGTACTTCATGGCCTCTTTCAACAGTTGCCAATATCGAAGCCGGTGCAACTGCCAATGACGGTTACACAGGAAAATGGGAAACTGTAGTAGTAGTTTCTGCAAATGCTCCAAAGCAAGAAAATACTTACACAGAAACTAATGGAACAGGTTATACTGGTAATATCGTTGTAGGTTATACGGCATCTAAGCTCGAGCAAGCTGAACTTCTGAGCGAATAACTAACAAACACAACTTGCCATCCTCATCAAGTTGTGTTATTATAAAAAAAGAAAGGCACTACGCAGTTTTGCGTCTTGCCTCCATAGTTTGGTAGTCCTTACGGACCACGCCCGTCTATAGTGGTAGTAACACTTGGCGGGCTATTTTTTTATTCGTTTACCTTTTTTCCGTCTACGGAGAAGGCGCTGAATAATGTCGATGAAAAGTTGAATAGCTGTAAACAGCAAATCCTGAAATTCATACAAACTCATAGCTGCCTCCTGAAATAAGTAATCTATCCTTTCGGACATTCGAATTTCGGAGACAAGACCGCCATTAACTGCGTGTGCCAATTAATTATTTACAAATAAACTACTTGCTTTTTTCTACCAAGTGGTTTATATTTAAAAAAGAAAGGCATTCGCAGAAAGCGTTTTGCCTCCTAGTTTGCTGACCTAGTTACCTAGGCTTCGCACCCGTTGGTGGTAGTTGCACTGGCGGGTGCTATTTTTTTATTCTACGTTTCTTCTTCCGTCTACGGAGAAGGCGCTGAATTAAGTCGATAAGAATCACGATTGTTGATAACAACAAATCGAGTGTTTCATACAAACTCAATAGCTGCCTCCAGAATCAAGTATTCTATCCATGTTTCCATGAATAGTCATAGATTAGGAGGCAAGACCGCCATTAACTGCGAATGCCAATTAATTACTATTTCATAACCCCTTGCAAAATTCGTAGAAATCGTCATTTATAAACAGTGCTTTTGCAATGTCTTCATTTGCAGATAAAAATTCTAACTTCATATGAAAAATAGGATAATATCGTTGTAGAGCATCTGTATGTGAGTTAAAATAATCAATTGCATGGTACCAGTCTATATCACGGACCGGGAACTGGTGACGTAGATCTATTAATTCATAGATTTGCTCTGTTGTTTCTTTAGTTTCGAGTTCTTTGAATTTTTTATCCGCTAAGCGTTTTTTATTTGATTTCACCGCTGCTTTGATTTCTTTCATCAGGTAAGGGGCTATTTTATCACCAGTTTTATAATACATAAGGTTAATTGAAAAAATAATGTCATATTTGTCTTCGCCTTTAAATATGTAGTAATTATCTTTATTACAGTATTTCTTTAAACGTGGAATGAAAGAATCTTCATCTTCATCTTTGATTTTTTCTTTTAGAAAGCTTTTTACATCAATATGTTCTCCGAAATATTTTGATAACTCATTTTCATAATCATCAAAAGTATAAGGTTTTGAAAGATCTAAAGCCTCATGACCAAATAAAGAGCAACGAAATTCCCAAGAAAAACCACGAACATTATTGTCTTTAGGATCTCTGGTAATACCTAAAAACATAGAGAAACTATCCTTATTATTCTCAATTTTAAATATCAATTCTAAGAATTTTAAATATTCCTCTTTTGGATTCTTAAATGAAATATAAGAAAATAAATCTTTAAAATCAAATCCATAAGATAAATATGCTTTTAGTTTTTCTTCAAATTTATAATCATCAACAGTGCAATCTTTGAATCGGTTTTTCCAATATTGGTTTATTATCTTTTTATCAAATTTTTCTTCTATAAATCTTTTATATTTTACATCAATTTCTCCAAGATAAGCCTTTTCCATAAGAAATATTTTTTTCTCATCTGAAATTTCAATTGTTTTCACAATTTCATACAACCTGTTGCAATCACAGCGGGCAGGAAGGACTATTGGTTTTTTAAGATACTTGTTTACAAGTTTAACTGCACTTTCACAGTTGTGCTTGTCAATGTCTCCATATATATAAAATTTTTCCTTTAACTTACTTTCTATAAAACATAGAATTGCTAAAAGTCTGATAAAATAGGCGCCTCCCCAGGTTTTTCTAGCATAAGTGTCAATTTGATCATCAAACTGTCTGGAATTTGCAGGTCCGTTACTTTCTATTTCCCAAAGAATAGCTGGTCCGGCCTTTTCGTTATAATCGTCTATTTCTCTTTCAAGGCGGAAATATTCTCCCTCCGTCATATGATTATATTCTCCGCAGGCAAGCCAGAAATGCCGTTTCTTTCCATGATCTTCATCTGTTTTTTCTTTTACTTTACAATACGCATAGGCTCGTACTCCTTTGTAATAAAACTTGTCCCAGTCAGCAAGGTTCAGTTTATCAGCCAAAACAAGAGTTTCTTTATAAACTTTGTCCCATTCCTTTTGTGTTACTGATTTTGAAATTGAATAGCAAATATACATTCTTATAAATCCTCCTTTATTTTTATGTGTAGTAAACTGTACAAAAAATCGTGTAAGTATAAGAATAGTACTATATTAAGTAAAAGTAAAGCATAAAGTATAAAATAATTGCTTTTTTTGTAAAATATATACTTTTCTTAACATTTTTCCTGGTTTATAATTGTTTTATGAATATTTTGAAATTATTGCGTGAAAGAAATAAGTTTACTCAGGAATTTGTTGCGAATAAGCTGGGGGTTACTCGCCAATCATATATCAGATACGAAACTGGTGAGGTTGAACTTACTGTTTCTGCAATTCGTATTCTTGCGAATTTGTATCAGATTGAATACAAGAATATTATTGATGGAATTATGCCGGAAGACACAATAGTTTATATGAGTGGAAAAAACAGGGATGTTGAAAAATTCCATCAGATTGTTCTTTATACTTTACAAGC
The DNA here is from genome assembly GCA_017551545.1 of Treponema sp. Lineage (GTDB taxonomy): Bacteria > Spirochaetota > Spirochaetia > Treponematales > Treponemataceae > Treponema_D. The sequence goes on from JAFZLJ010000118.1 coordinate 14,842, forward strand.
AGCCGGGGATCTGGTTTATCTTACACAGTCTGATTTTTATAAACTGATTTATCTTATTCACAAAGATTTTTATGAGCAGTATTTGGTTCATCTTACTTCTCTATATTATCCGGAACAATCTGAATCTGAAGGTATATCAATTTATGCGAATGAAATTTCAAAAATGGCAGAAGATAATATAATTGAGTTTATAAATACCTCTATTCATAAAGGCCAGAATAAAAAGATAATTCCATTAAAACGAGCAAATCTGAATTATCTTTCTGGAACTGAAATTTCTTTCCTGCATCGTGAATTTGCAAAATATTCTACAGAATTTTAACAAACTTCCACACTAGTATGCAAGTTTTTCTTGAGATTTTGCGCGGTTCGTGTTATTATAAAAATAACGAAAGATTTACTATTTTTGGGAGACTTAGTGCTATGGAAATGACACTCAGGTGGTACGGTACGGGGTTTGATTCAGTTACTTTGCAGCAGATTCGTCAGGTGCCGGGGGTGCACGGGGTTATTACAACCTTATATGATTCTGTTCCTGGTGATGCATGGGAACTTAGTGCAATTCAGAAAATCAAAAAAGAAGTAGAGGCGGCTGGCCTTAAAATTGCCGGAATTGAAAGTGTAAATATTCATGATGATATTAAAATCGGCGGCGGGGATCGTGATAAATATATAGAAAATTACATCAAAACACTTGAAAGGTTGGGGCAGGAAGACATTCACATGGTCTGCTACAACTTTATGCCTGTTTTTGACTGGACCCGCAGTGAGCTTGCACGTGTTTGCGAAGATGGTTCAACAGTTCTTGCCTACAACTCTAAGGCTGTAGATGCAATCAAACCGGAAGAAATGTTCGGCTCAATCGACAAGGATTCTAACGGCTTTATTCTTCCTGGCTGGGAACCGGAACGCATGGCACGCGTAAAAGAGCTTTTTGAAATGTACAAAGACATCACTAACGAAAAGCTCTTTGACAATCTTGTTTACTTCTTAAAAGCAATCATGCCTGTGTGCGACAAATACAATATCGATATGGCAATTCACCCTGATGATCCGGCATGGCCTGTATTCGGGCTTCCACGTATCATCACCTGCCAGGCAAATGTTGTACGCATGCTCAAGGCTGTTGATAATCCTCATAACGGATTGACTTTCTGTACAGGCTCGTACGGAACTAACCGCAAAAACGACCTTTGCGAAATGATTAAGGCTGCAACAGGTCGCATTCACTTTGCACATATCCGTAACCTTAAGTTTAATACTGCAATTGATGATCCTGTTCAGGATTTCCAGGAATCGGCACATCTTTCAGCCGCCGGAACTTTTGATATGTTCAAGATTGTTCGCACTCTTTATGAAACAGGCTTTGATGGAGTAATCAGACCAGACCACGGACGAATGATCTGGGGTGAAAAAGCAATGCCTGGTTATGGTTTGTATGACCGCGCACTCGGAGCAACATATCTTCAGGGCCTCTGGGAAGCCTGCGAAAAGACAATTGACCGCAGTAACGTGAAGTTATATAAATAGGGGAAACTATGACAGTACCAACACTTGAAACAGAACGACTAATCCTGCGTCCGCTTACAATGGATGACCTTGATGCAGTTTATAAATGGGCAAGTGATCCGCGTGTAAATAAATATATGATTTATCCTCTTTATAAAAGCAAGGACGATGGAGTTGAATGGCTGAACACCTTATACGAAGATGATGACAAAAAAGATTTTGGATTTGTCTTGAAGGAAACAGGCGAACTTATTGGCAGCGGTGGAATTTATTATCATTCAGAACGAGGCTTGTGGAGCATAGGCTATAATCTTGCATACGATTACTGGAACCGCGGATTTACTACAGAAGCAATGGAAAAGATTATTGAATGGGGCCGGCAGGAATTAGGTGTAAAAGAAGTTGCCGCAACCTTTGCAGTAGAAAACGTTGGTTCCCGCCGCGTAATGGAAAAGCTGGGCATGACCTTCCTGGAGGACCATGACTACACAAAATTAGACGGTAGTGAGACTTTTACCGCTAAAACATATCACAAGGTGTTATAAAATGAAACTTACAAAACAAGGAATCACAAATACAGCAGAATGGGAAAGCAAAGGATATTCCCTTCCAAAATTCGACCGTGAAAAGGTAGAAGCCGCAACAAAAGCAGAACCTTTCTGGATTCACTTTGGTGCCGGTAATATTTTCCGTGCATTCCAGGCAAATGTTGTTCAGAAGCTTTTGAATGACGGTGTGCTTGACCGAGGCCTTGTTGTTGCAGAAGGCTATGATTACGAAATAATAGAAAAGATGTACCGTCCACATGACAACATCGGTGCACTTGTTACATTAAAATCCAGCGGTTCTGTAGAAAAAACTGTTGTTGGTTCTATTATGGAAGCCCTCGCTGCAGACACAGAAAACGACGCAGACTGGGCACGACTCCTTGAAATATTCCGTGCGCCTTCGCTTCAGATGGTAACATTTACAATTACAGAAAAAGGTTATCTCCTTCGAAATGCAAGCGGCGTTATGATGCCTGGTGTAGAAGATGATTTTGCTGCCGGACCTGTTCTTCCAAAATCATACATCGGTAAAGTAGTAACACTTTTGCATGCCCGCTACACAAACAATGAACTTCCTGTTGCAATGGTAAGTATGGATAACTGCTCGCACAACGGAGATAAACTTTATGCTGCCGTAAAGGAATTTGCAGAGGAATGGGAAAATCGTGGTGTCTGCAAACCGGGATTCCTTGCATACGTAAATAATCCAAGTAAGGTAAGCTTCCCTTGGACAATGATAGATAAAATCACTCCGCGTCCTGATGCTAAAATTGAAAAGATTCTTGCCGACGATGGAATTGAACAGCTTGAGCCTGTAATCACTTCTAAGAAAACTTATGTGGCTCCTTTTGTAAATGCAGAAGAGTGCCAGTATCTTGTTATAGAAGATGCATTCCCTAACGGTCGCCCTGAACTTGAAAAAGCAGGCCTTTACTTTACAGACCGCGCAACTGTAGATAAAGTCGAAAAAATGAAGGTTTGTACTTGCCTGAACCCTCTTCATACTTTCCTTGCAGTTAGCGGCTGCTTGCTCGGTTACACTCTTATTTCAGATGAAATGAAGGATGAGGACCTCCTGCGGCTTGTAAAGCGACTTGGCTATGAAGAAGGGCTCCCTGTAGTAGTAGACCCCGGTATCATAAAACCACGCGACTTTATTGACGAGGTTGTAAACATCCGTATTCCAAATCCTTTTATGCCTGACACTCCTCAGCGAATTGCCTGCGATACTTCACAAAAGCTCAGCATCCGTTTCGGAGAAACAATCAAAGGCTATCTTGCACGCCCGGACCTTGATGTTGCAACACTTAAAGTAGTGCCTCTCGTTTTTGCCCTGTGGCTCCGTTACCTTAAGGCAATCGACGACAACGGCAACACTTTTGAACTCAGCCCGGATCCAGCGTTTGTGGTCCCTGAGCTTGTCGAAGGGCCACAATTAGACACGCTCCTCCACCGCACCGACATCTTTGGCGTAGACCTGTTCGAAGCAGAACTTGCTCCTAAAGTAAAGGAATACTTTAATCAGCTTACTGCCGGTAATGGTGCTGTCCGAAAGCTTCTTCAGTCATTGTAGAATTTCAATACTGCATAAAGCGGCAGATGATCAGACCAGCCTTGTCCTGAATAAAGTTTATATGGAACAGGGTAACCTGCTTCTGAAGCCCACGGACTTACGGCAGAAGGGTAGAATGCAGTTTTCTGAACTTCTCCCAAAAGCATAATGTTATCTATATGTTCCCATTCGTTATTATAAAAATAGCTTCCATTTGCAGATGTATAATTTCCGCTTGATGTAAACCAGAGTGATTTTACACTCACAAAATCTGTAAATCCAAAATCGGCAAAACGGATTATTGTATTGCCTTCATTCGGCTGGTCAAAGCTGCAGACAAAATCTTTTGCGTCGCGGTTAAAATCACCACAAATTATAACTGCTGGTGAATTGGGGCCCTGCTGTAATTCGCTGAGTCTTTTTCCAAGAATACTTTCCTGCCAGTCGCGCCATATTTCTGTTTCGGCTTCTCCACCAGACTTTGATTTCCAGTGATTTGCCAAAATTATAAGCTGATTTTTTTCTATGCTTGCCTGGGCTTCTAAAATGTAACGGGTAACCGGCTGGGCTTGGCTGTGAATGCGGATATCCATAGAATGAGTTTTTACATTGCTCAACGGGTAGCGTGAAAGAATTCCTATCCCGATTGCGGTTCCTTCTTCTTTTGCAAACACAGAATAATTCCAGAATTTTTTCTGATTCCAGTTGTGGCCGCTTCCTGCCAGCTGATTACTTATGTCGTAGAAGATTTCTTCTTTTTCCATTTCTTCAAAAACATAAATGTCGGCATCTGTTTTTGTAATGAATTCGCAAAGCCGTTCCAGACGCACCTTGTAGGTCTGCGTGTTCCAGTCTGCAGATTTTTGATATTCCTTGTATTCACAGCCATCCTTTGTGCCGTCAAAGAAAGTCTGCAGGTTCCAGTTTGCTACAGAAACTTGTGTGCCGTCTCCAAAAGAAGCCATTTCTTCTGCAAGATTCCCTGTACACGAGCAGAACATAATCCCCGCCGCCAGCAGCATGCATAGTAATTGTTTCATAATTCCTTCCTCGAATAAAAATTCTTATACTATAGTTAACAAAAAATTTTGTTAAAAGAGGAAGTTTTTTGAGAAAAATGTTGAAAAAAAGTGAGTTGGTACCAGAAATTACACGTTGAACTTAAAGAAAAGCACGTCGCCGTCCTGAACAACGTATTCTTTTCCTTCCTGGCGGTACTTTCCGGCAGCTTTGATTGCAGCTTCGTCCTTGTACTGACGGAGGTCATCAATTGTATAAGCTTCTGCCTTTATAAAGCCCTTTTCAAAGTCTGTGTGGATTACACCTGCAGCTTTTGGAGCCTTGTCACCGGCGTGAATTGTCCATGCACGGCATTCATCTGGTCCGCCTGTAAAGAAGGTGCGGAGTCCCATCAAGTGGTAGGTTTTTCGTGCAAGAACTGCAAGGCCGCTTTCTGTAAGCCCAACGCTTTCCATAAAGTCTTTGCGGTCATTAGGGTCGTCAATTTCTGCAAGGTCTGCTTCGAACTTTCCGCAGATTACTACAACTTCTGAATGTTCTTCATCGGCGTATTTGCGGACAACTTCTACATATTTGTTTGTCTGTTCTGCAATAGAATCTTCATCAACGTTTGCTACATAAATTGTAGGCTTCATTGTAAGAAGGAACATATCGTAAAGGGCAGTGCGTTCATCATCTGTCAAATCAGCTGTGCGTGCGCATTTTCCGTCCTGGAGTAATGGCTTAATTTTTGCAACAGCGCTTATCCATGGAGCATATTTTTTTTCTTCTTCTTTTCCAAGTGAGCGGATGGCACGTGTAACCTTATCCTGGCGTGCTTCGATTGTGTTTAAATCTGCCTGGCAAAGTTCCCAGTTGATTGTAAGAATATCACTTTCCGGGTCAATTGGTGCAGCTTCGTTTGCATTGTCGCGAACGTGCATAATATCAGGATTATCAAAACAGCGTACTACATGAGCAATTACAGAGCATTCACGGATATTTGCAAGGAACTTGTTTCCAAGACCTTCACCGTTACTTGCACCCTTAATGAGTCCTGCAATATCAACAAACTTTACGCTTGCAGGAGTCTTCTTTTTTGGATTATGGATGCTTGCCAAAAAGTCAAGACGTTCATCAGGAAGATCTACAATACCAATGTTAGGATCAATTGTACAAAACGGAAAATTCTCTGCCGCAGCAGGAGCCGCAGTCAAAGCCGAAAAAATAGTAGATTTTCCAACATTAGGAAGTCCAACAATTCCACATTCAAGTGCCATAAATTACCTCAATTGTATTGCGCGGTCCCTGAGCCTAGCTTGTACTGAGCTTGTCGAAGTGAAGGGCCTCAACAATATCAGTAATTATATAGAAAAAATTAAAGTTCTTCTAGTTCTTCAATCTCTTCTATTTCTTCAATGTCCTCAATATCCTCAATTTCTTCGAGGCTATCGGTAATTTCTTCAATGTTGTTTGTGATTAAATCGGCATCGTTAAAAAGATAGTCGTTGTATTCTTTAAGAACATTCGAGAAGTCAACTTTAAGGAAGGTCTGAAGATATTGCTGTTCACTTCGGATATCATCATAGTTGTCTACAAGGATTTTTACAATTTCGGCATCGAGTTCGCCTTCTTCTGTCATTTTTGTAATTATGCCGAGCGTGTGTTCCTTTGAAAATTCGCCCTTGTAGCTGCGGTTGTCTGTAAGTGCACTTGTAATATCGGCAATTGTTAAGATCCTTTGATTCTGGTTAAGCACGCTTGCGTCCAGATGCTGAGGGTATCCTTTTCCGTTGAGCTTTTCGTGGTGACGTCCTGCTGTTTCAAAAATATTTGAAGAAACTATATTGCCAAGAATTCTTCTTGTATGATTTACATGATAGCGCATAATACCCATGTCTTCCGGAGAAAGCTTTCCAGGGAATTCCAGAATGCGGGTAGGTGTGGCAATTTTTCCAATGTCGTGAACTATGGCAGAAGTAAAAAGTGTGTTCAAATCTTCATCATTTAATTTCAATCTTTTACCAAGCGACAGGGCATAACAGGAAGTATTGATTGAGTGAGTCAAAGTAACCGTACTTTTAAAATCAAGAAAATAAACAAGAAGCTTTAATGCCTGATGTGTTCCTTCCGGACTAAGTCTTATGCGGTAAAGATATTTTTCAAGCTCCCAGAAATAGTCGGAATTTTTTATCTGCGAAACAAGTGCGCCGTCTTTATTAAGTTTATTAAAGGCTTCTGCAAAATCAGGATCAAAAAAACCAGGGGCAAGTTCATTAATATCTGCAGGAAAAGGTGTGTCCGGATTTTTTGCAATAAAATCGCTGGCTCTTGCGCATATATAAAGAATAGATTTGTAATCTGTCTGATAAAGAAACTTTTTTTGAATTTCATCAAACGGCTGATTAAAATCTTCAAGCGCCTGAGCATCGTTTTTAAGCGGTGTCATGAATTCCAGATAATAGTACGAAAACATGTATTTGCTTTTTGTTCGTTTTTCATCTGAAAAGAACTGAATATCACTTGAAAAAGGAGTTTCGTTATAAAGAATATCCTGCCTGAAAAATCCAAGTGTATGAAAAAGCGCCAGCACAACCAGATTAGGTATTGAACAATGACTGTTCATCGGATATTCCTGTGCAACCTTAAGTGCCATATAAGCAGTTCTTTCATTATGCAGAACAATATTATTGTTAATATTAAACAACATACGGTTTGCAATTCGGATTATCTGCCCGGCATTAAGAGTATCTTCAGGTTTATACGCATCCAGATCAAACTGCGCCATAATATTATATTATAGCACTGTTAACGGTTAAATCAATTTATTTAAGATATTATCCTTTTGCCGCCAGTTTTTGTTTACTTTTACCTGAAGGTCAAGATCTATTTTCTGAATGTAAATTTCACTGAGTTTTTTGAGGGCAGCCATTCTGATTTCTTTGATTTTTGAAGCGCCTTTGCCAATTACAATTCCTTTCTGGCTTTCGCGTTCTACACAAAGGAATGCGCGTATCCAGAGTTTTTTGCCTTCGTTACGGTGTTCAACATCTGCAACTTCTACATAAACTGCGTGTGGAATTTCATCTGCCAGACGGTTGATTGCTTCGCCACGGATAACTTCACAAATGCGGAAGGTGAGGTCCTGGTCTGTATATGTTTCTTCGTCGTAAATAGGATCGCCTTGCGGAGAAATATCATACAAAGCTTTGAGTACTTCGTTTATGCCTGTGTCTTTCTGTGCAGACATTTCAAGTATTCGTTGGGCCGGAATTTCTGGAAGAGTTTCGCTTATAAACTGGCGTACCGGGAAAGGCTTTGCCTGAGGAGAGTCAATTTTGTTTATGGCAACAACTGTTTTTTTCTGAAGGCCTTTGAGAAGAGCTGCAGTATGAACTTCCTCTTCTCCTGCTGGTCGAGTTGCATCTATTACATAAAGCGCGCAGTCAATTCCTTCGAGTTGGCTTTCTGTAACGCTTCGAAGCCTCTGGTTCAATTTCTTTTCTGAATCGTGGTAGCCCGGGGTATCTATAAAAATAAGCTGCCCGAACGAAGTATTTACAATTCCTTTAATTGCATTTCGCGTAGTTTGAGGAATAGGCGACACAATGCTTACAGGTTCCTGGCAGGCAGTATTCAAAAATGTAGATTTTCCTGCACTAGGGCGGCCGATTATTGCAACAACGGCGGTTTTTAAAGATTCAGTTTGTTCCATAAGTGCATTGTAGCATATTTTCGTGTTAAATGATAATATGAACACATGCCAGATGTAATTACTAAAGCAGGAATACCTTTGCCTTTGGGTGCAACTATTACTCCAAACGGCGTGAACTTTTCTATATATAGTAAGGATGCTTCTTCGGTAAGCCTATGTCTTTTTGAAAGCGACATGGCACAGCAGCCTTATACAGTAGTTACATTTGACCCTTCCAAAAACCGCACCGGCGATATCTGGCATATTGAACTTTGCGGGGCAAAAGCAGGCACACTTTATCTTTACAAGGTAGACGGTCCTTACGAGCCAACCCACGGACTTCGTTTTAATAAAAACAAATATCTTTTTGACCCTTATTCAAAAGCCTTTACAATTGGTTCTGTTTTTCGTTCTTACAACAAGCAGCATCGTATGGGTTTTTCTGCAAACGAAGGTGGCGAGCTTCAATACCTTTCTGACTTTCCAAAATGTGTTGTGGTAGATGACAGCTTTGACTGGGAAGGGGATCGTCCGCTTAATTATCCTCTTGAAAAATCTGTAATTTACGAAACTCATCTTAAAGGCTTTACAGCAGCCGCTTCTTCGGGAGTCGCTCCAGAAATTGCAGGCACCTACAAGGGTTTTACAAGCAAGGTAGATTATCTTCGCGACCTTGGTGTTACTGCAGTAGAGCTTCTTCCTGTTTTTGAATTTGACGAAAACGAAAATGCAAATACAAATCCGCGTACCGGTGAAACTCTTGTAAATTACTGGGGATATTCAACAATAGGATTTTTTGCTCCAAAAACTTCTTACGCAGCAGACCGTTCACCAGGGGGACCTGTCCGTGAATTTAAACAGATGGTAAAGGAACTCCATCGCGCCGGCATAGAAGTAATTCTTGATGTTGTATACAACCACACAGCCGAAGGAAACGAACGAGGTTATGCTTTTGAATTCCGCGGGCTTCAGAATGATGTTTATTATTCGCTTCCGCAAAATGACAAGCAGTATTACATGAATTTCAGCGGCTGCGGAAACAGCGTAAACTGTAATCATCCTGTAACGGCGCAATTTATTTTAGACAGTCTTCGTTACTGGGTTTTGGAAATGCACGTAGACGGCTTCCGTTTTGACCTTGCTTCAATTCTTACACGCGGACCAAATGGCGCTCCAATTCCTTATGATATGCCGGGCCTTACTGCAGTAATCAGTCAGGATCCTGTTCTTGCAAATACAAAAATTATTGCAGAGCCTTGGGATTGTGCAGGCTTGTACCAGCTTGGAGGCTTTCCTGGTGGAACTCTTCCTGGAGACAACCGCTGGTCCGAATGGAACGGCCGCTTCCGTGATGATATCCGCCGCTTTATCCGTGGTGATGACGATGCAACAACTGCAGCAGCAACACGCATTGCAGGAAGCTCAGACACATACAATCATTCCGGTCGTGCTCCAACTGCTTCAATAAACTTTATTACAGCTCACGATGGTTTTACTCTAAATGACCTTGTAACATACAACCACAAACACAACGAAGAAAACGGTGAACAAAACCGCGACGGTTCAGACGATAACTTAAGTTATAATAACGGCTTTGAAGGGGAGTGCAGTAATCCAAAGATTCAGGCACAGCGCATACGCAAAATCAAAAACTTCCTTATTTACCTTATGGTTTCGCAGGGAGTTCCAATGCTGCTTGCCGGTGACGAAATGCGCCGTACTCAAGGTGGTAACAACAATGCCTACTGCCAGGACAACGAAATCAGCTGGCTTGACTGGAACCTTGCACAGAAAAATGCCGGGCTTGTTCGCTTTACAAAAAATCTTATTTCATACCGCAAAGCTCACAACGTATTCAGCCGTACAAAATTCTTTACAGACAGCTACGATAAAGATACTGTTCCAGAAATTGCCTGGTACGACATAAACGCAAAAAATCCTGACTGGACAAAACAGAAACGCTTCCTTGCATTTAAGCTTAATGGCGCAGGCACCGGCGATTCTGATTTTTACATTGCTACAAACACCGACATTTACGACCTTACAATAACACTTCCCGCTCTTTCCGATGGCCGCCAGTGGTACCTTGTTGCAGACACTTCATTAGACTCTCCAGAAGACATAGCCGAACCAACTAACGAAGAACTCCTTCGTGAACAGCGCCGCTACGTGCTGCTTTCTGGGGCTACTGTTGTGCTTATTGGAAAATAACAAGTTTGATTAATAGGAATTAAAAGTGATGATTAATACCGCTTTGTTTCATAATTGCATTTGCGGTATGTCTAGATTTTATTTTTGAATCTACAGTGAAGTTTCTGTTTGTGATTGGGCTATAATAAATATCGTGATCGCCTTTTCCATGTCTAACAAATCGGCAACCATTAGAATTAAGAATTTCTCGAACTTTCTTTTCGTATTCTGCCATTATGCAATTACCTTTTCGTGGCGTTCTACGCTAAAACAAAAAGAATTAATTGCAGGAGTTTTATTCAATTCAATTAATTCAGGAGCAGCAAAACGAACGCGTTCTATTAATGCATCAAGAGAACCACTTTCAAGAACAAGACCAGGAATATCATCACTCTGAGCAATCCATACACCTGCTTCGTCATCCCATGAAAAATTTACTTTGTATTCCATGTTTCGCCTCCTTTGATTGTTTACATTATATCACATTCTTGGAGTTTTTTACATTGTTTTCATAAGATTTTCAATAGATTTTAATTGCTGCTCATTTAGTTTTTCTGCAAGGTTGATTAATTCAAAATATTTTTTGTATAGGCGGATTTGATTTTGCTGGTCGGCGGTAGGAACTGCTAATTGTTTATTTTTTCCAGTTATAAGATATTCTACAGTTACACCAAGTGCAGACGCGATTTTTACTGCATTTTCGGCTGAAGGCATTTTGGCAGCGGAAGATAAATATTGATCAATCGTTCTTTTATTAACACCCGAAAGATAGGCAAGTTCTTTTACTATCATGCCTTTATAATCTAATTCAATTTTCAGATTCTCTTTAAAACCCATAATTTAATAATTACTTCTTTTTGCGTATTTTGTACTTTAAAATACCTCTAAAGGAAGTTATAATTTGAATTACCAATAAAAAGGTAATATTTAGAAAATACTTCTTTGGGGGAATAATGAAAAATGAAATCTTAAATAATGCCAAAAAGGCTAAACAAGATGAATTCTATACACAGTATTCTGATATTCAAAAAGAAATGAATTCATTTATAGAATATGACAAAGATGTTTTTAAAAACAAAACAATATTATTACCATGCGACGATCCAGAATGGAGTAATTTTACTAAGTTTTTTGCACAAAACTTTGAAAAATATGGATTAAAAAAATTAATAAGTACAAGTTTTGCTGTTGAAAGTAAAAAATACAAAGCAAATTATCAACCTTCACTTTTTGAGAGTGAAGATCCTTTGTTTGATAAAGATAAAACAAGGATTAAGGGAAAAATCTTTACTATAACAAAAGATGAAAACCAAGATGGAAGAATCAATATTGATGATTTGAAATGGGAATATTTAGACGGTGATGGAGATTTTAGAAGTGAAGAAGTTAGAAAACTTCGAGATGAAGCAGATATAATAATTACAAATCCTCCTTTTTCGCTTTTTAGAGAATTTGTAGCTTGGATCCTAGATGCAAATAAAAAGTTTGCAATTATTGGAAATATGAATGCTGTAAAATATAAAGAAATATTCCCATTAATAAAGAATAATCAGGTATGGATAGATAGTCCGTTTGTTCGTGGAGCAGGGTATTTTACAACGCCATATGAAATTGATACGAATACAAGTTACTTTAAGTCACATGATTATAGAGAGAATTTTATTAGAGTACCAGGCGTGCGTTGGTTTATGAATATGGAAATTGGTAGACGACATCAACCTTTAACCCTGATGAATATGGAAGATAATATTAAGTTCAGTAAGCACAAAGAAGTTAGAAATATTGGGTATAAAAAATATGAAACATACAATGCAATTGAAGTTCCTTTTACTGATTCTATTCCTATCGATTATAATGGAATTATGGGAGTTCCAATTTCATTTCTAGATAAGTATTGCCCAGAACAATTTGAAATAATAGGTGTTTTTAATCATGGTTGTGATTCAGAATTTGATTTAGCGAAACCTGTTATTGATGGCAAAGAACTATATTCAAGGATTGCAATAAGGAGAAATCAATAATGCAAACAACTCTCAAAACCAACATAACAATCAAAGACATCTGCGAAGGCTTTGTGTATAACGAATATGAAGGCAAAGGTCTTTTTGGTTTGGCAGGTAAATTAACAATTCAACCAGAATATCAGCGTAACTACATTTATGCCGACGGTAAAAAAGATGTTGCAGTTATTGATTCAATTCTTAAAGGTTATCCGCTGGGACTTATCTATTTTAATAAAGCTGGCGATAGGCTCGAAGTTCTTGACGGGCAACAGCGAATCACTAGTTTTGGACGTTTTGTTACAGACAAGTTTGCCATAAAAGATTCGCATGGTATGGAGCAGTATTTCAGCGGACTTGCAGAAGATTTGCAAAAGAAAATTATGGGAACAAAGCTTCTTATTTATGAATGCGAAGGAACAGAAAGCGAAATTAAAGAATGGTTTAAGACAATCAATATTGCGGGGGTTCCTCTTAATGAACAGGAATTATTAAATGCAATTCATTCCGGCGAGTTTGTAACAAAAGCAAAAGAAACTTTCAGTAATTCCCAAAATGCAAATATTCAAAAATGGAGCGCCTATATTTCTGGCAATGTGAATAGGCAGGATTTTTTGCATGCAGCATTGGATTGGGTTTCTAAAGGTAATATCAGTGACTATATGAGCAGACATCGCCACGATACAGAAATCACAGAACTGGGAACTTATTTCAATAGTGTAATTGACTGGATTTCTTCTGTCTTCATTGATGTTGAATCTGAAATGAAAGGTTTGGAGTGGGGAAAGTATTATGAGCTTTATCATAAGAATTCGTATAATCCAATTGAGGTTTCTAAAAAGCTAAGGGATTTGTATTCTGATTTCTTTGTAAAAAACAAGAAAGGAATTTATGAATATATTTTAGACGGATGCCGCCAACCTCAGCTTCTTGATATCCGTATATTTGATGACCCGACTAAGAAAACTGTTTATTCAAAACAGACAGCGGAGGCAGAAAGAAAAGGTATTTCAAATTGTCCTCTGTGTGCGATGGGAACAGATGGAAATCAAAACCGAATTTATAAACCAACCGAAATGGATGCCGACCATGTTACAGCCTGGAGCAAAGGTGGTTCTACAGATATTTCTAATTGCCAGATGCTCTGCAAAACACATAACAGAGCAAAAGGAAATAAATAAAACTGTTTTATTAGAGCCACGCAGTACCGAGAACGCCCTTGCAGAAAAGAAATAACAAGTTGAAAATCCACCGATTATGCGTTAAAATTGCTTTATTCATAAAACGATTCGTAAAAAGTAGACTTGTTTTATATAGGAGACTTTTTAAATGGAATTCAACAAGGAACAATTCAAAGAAAATCTTTCGGCTCGTCTGCGCCGTCAGTATGGAAAGGATATTTCGCAGGCAAACAAGCATGACCTTTTTGATGCGGTTTCGGCTAGTGCAATTGAAA
>JAFZLJ010000119.1 GCA_017551545.1 Treponema sp.
AAGAATTCAAGAAAGATTTGGTTGAATATATTACATATTACAACACAGAGCGTATTAAAATGGGATTAAACGGCCTGAGCCCTATTGAATTTAGAGCTCAATATGCCGCATAATTTTGTCTATAAAAAAGGGTTCAGTTCACCTGAGCTTGTCGAAGGGCCACGCGCGTTTATTTAATTAAAAACACCTCATCAAGTCTTCAATAGTTTCTCTTCGACGGATTTGAACTACTTTTCCGTCGGATTTAACTAATACTTCGGCTGGGCGAGGGCGGGAATTGTAACTGCTGCACATAGAGAAGCCGTAGGCACCTGCATCCAGGATACATGCTAAATCTCCGTGCTTTGCCGGTGGTAAAAGCCTGTCTTTTGCAAGAATATCACCAGATTCGCAGATATTTCCTGTTACTGTCTGTTCAAACATATCTGAACCGGCATGTGGAATAACTTTTCCGTCGCGGATGATTTCTATATCGTGCCAGCTGTCGTACATGCTTGGGCGTACAAGAACGTTCATTCCTACATCTGTTCCTGCAAAAGTCTTTCCGTTGTTGTGTTTTACTGCGTGCACACGTCCTAAAAGAACGCTTCCTTCTGCAACACAGAAACGGCCTGGTTCAGACTTAAACAATGGAATTTTGTTTGGAATTCCGCTCTTTGTTGGCAATTTTGTATATGTTTCAACAAAATCTGTAAGAATTGGTTCAAGACGCTTTTTGAAGTCTTCCATTGGGAAATCTTTTTCGTCATCAAGCTTATGATATGGAATACCGTATCCGCCGCCAAAATCGATGAATTCCAGGTTTTCAAACTGATCTGCAATGCGCAAAAGGTTTGTAACTGCATCAAGATATGGCTGTGGGTCCATAAAAAGCGAACCAATGTGCTGGTTAATTCCGGCAATTGTTAATTCGTATTTCTGTGCAATTTCAAAGATTTTTGGGATAAATTCTTCTGAAATACCAAACTTTGTCTTTTTTCCGCCGGTTACTACTTTTTCGTGATGTCCGGCACCTACACCAGGATTAATGCGTACTGCACATTTTCTGTCTGCTGGTGCTACATCTAAGTCGCAGAATACCTGTCCAATAAGTTCAAGCTGTTCAAGGCTGTCCAAGCTTGTAATTACGCCATTTTCAATAGCAAATTTGAATTCTTCCGGTGCAACGTTGTTTGGAACAAAGAAAATGCGTTCTTTTGGGAATCCTGCCTTAAAAAGCATCTGGATTTCGCCAACACTCATTGCATCGCAGTTTAAGCCTTCTTCAAAAGCAATTTTGAGCAAATGGATGTTTGTATTAGCCTTTACAGAGTAATTTGCGGTATACGGGTATTTTGTAATTACCTGTGATACTGCATGCATACGGTTACGAAGAATATCTTCGTTGTATACATAAAGCGGTGTTCCGTAGTTCATTACGATTTCTTCGGGGTTGTTGCCCTTAAAAAAGTCGACTGTGTTTATAAATGATTCCATGATTATCTCCTTGATAAACAATCTTTATGGGGTCCTTCGACAGGCTCAGGGACCCCGGGGTTCGTCATTGCGAGCGAAGCGTGGCAATCCAGTTGTTAGAGTGCCTTTTTGTACGTGGATTGCCACGTCGCTGTGCTCCTCGCAATGACGTGGCGGGTTACAGCATATGTGCTCTGATTTCTTCCCCACTCAATGGGCTCAAATAAGCCGGTGCAATATCAAATACTGTCTTGCAGCCTGTTGCGCCTTCTTTGTTCAAACGATAGATTGCGCGGGCATAGGCAATAAGTACGCTTGATGTAAATGCTGGGTTTGAATCCAATTTGAGGCTGTATTCGATGATATTGTTGTATTCGTCGTTCCAGCCTGTCTTTCCTGAACGGAAAACAAAGCCTCCGTGTGGGATTTCTGCGTGATCGCGCTTGAGTTCTTCTTCTGTGATAAAATGAACTGTTGTATCGTAATCTGCAAAATAGTTTGGCATTTCCTTGATTTCTTTTTCGATACGGGCCTTATCTGCACCTTCTTCTGCTACAACAAAGCATTCGCGGGTGTGCTTCTGGCGGGTTGTGAGCTCAGGGTTTTTGCCGGCACGAACTGCTTCCAAAGCTGCTGGAACTGGAATTGTGTACTGTTTTCCGTCCTTTACACCTTCAATACGGCGGATTGCGTCTGAATGGCCCTGGCTTACACCTTTTCCCCAGAATGTATAGTCTGATCCACCTGGAAGAAGGCAGTTTCCGTAAAGACGCATCAAAGAGAAGAGTCCTGGGTCCCAACCACAAGAAATAAGTGCTGTATGGCCGTTATCCTTGGCTGATTTGTCTACATTTGCAAAGTGCTGTGGGATTTTGGCGTGTGTATCAAAGCTGTCTACTACGTTGAAATATTTTGCATATTCTGGTGTCTGTTCTGGCAGGTCTGTGGCACTACCACCACAGAGGATAAGAACGTCGATTTCATCTTTGTGTGCGAGGATATCCTTTACATTGTAAACTGGAACTCCTGCTGTAAGTACCTTTACTGTTGATGGATCACGTCTTGTGAATACTGCTGTAAGCTGGGCATCTGGATTGTGCTTGATTGCACATTCAATTCCCTTGCCTAAGTTTCCGTAACCTAAAATTGCGATTTTCATATATACTCCTGAGTAAGGCCGCTGGCGGCCTTTGATATATAGCAAAGCGTTAAAAAAATTGCGAAAGCAATTTTTAGCTTTACCTTTTAAACTAACGAGCGTTAGTTTTGTGTACAAATTATTCTTCATTCGAAAGCAGAACGATTTTGTTCTTCAATGCTTCCTTCATGACTGTTACCAGGTTTTTCTGGCCGGAATAAAGACAATTGTCGTCGTCGCTGCCGGTAAGTTCACCTGTCATTACGTAAGATGAATCGATTATTACACGCAGCTGGCCTGGTTCAGGATCTGTGTGGTAAACGATTGCTCCATCAAGGTTATAGCTGCTGTCTGTCATAAGAACAACTTTTTTTCCTTTGCCGATGAGCTCGTTCAACTCTTCTTCGTAAGCATCTACAATGCGTGCAGAAGCAGAAATATATAACCTGATTCTTGTTTCTTTAATCATCTGTAAAAGCTTGTTCTGAATGTTGCGGGCACCAATGATTGTTATATAACCGTCGGTTTCTACCTGTTTTTCTGGGGCATGCTCGTGAATGAATACGGCTTTTTCCTGCAGTTCGTTAAGAACGTTTTTTGTAAATGTATCTACATCTACAGGATGATATTTTGTAGAATCGCCTTCAATAAGATATGAAGCACCTTTGTCTACAAGATTAGAAAGAGCAGCATAGGCATTTGAGCGTGAAATACCTGTTTCTTTAGAAACTTCATAACCTGTCATGTCGCCATGAGAAAGAAGTGTTGTGTAAATAACAGCTTCCTGGCGGGTCAGGCCAAACGAAATTAAATTATCTGTAAACTGAAGATTTTCCACTTTTTGACCTCCAAATTGTATAGAATTTGTGGAATAGTAGTACTGTTTAGCACCACTTTTGAAGTTAATATACAGAATTTAATTTTATTTGTCAAATTTGTTTATAAAAAAATTAACATTAATAAGTAAAAAAAAGAATTTGTATATTTATGGAAAAGGTTTATAATGTTTTAGGCTGAGATTTATTAAAACGATTTACCATATTGGACAGAAAAATGAAACAACCAGATGAAATCAAAAGTAAAACTCTAAAGGATAAAAAGCTCGGTCTGGAAATTGGCGCAATCATATTCAGCGTGTTTTTAGTTTTCATGAGCTGTATGATTGTTATCCCGTCTTTAATTATTAAAAATCATACAAAGCAGACTTACTATGAAATGGCCCAGGAAGTTTTAAAAGGCCGTTCTGAAGAAATTACAAAATGGATTGATATTTATGTAAACGATTTAAAAGTTTACTCAGAAGCAAATGCTGCAAAAGCCGGCAGTATTGAAAAATATGTTGAGTGGATGTGTTCGCGCCCGGACTTAAAAAATCCTGCTTATGATGATTTATTTTTCTGCGACAGAGATGCAATTCCTTATCATGATGATGGTCGCGTAGGATTCGAAGGTGAGTGCCGCAGCAAAGATTATCATCACGCCATTATATTCAATGATGAAGAAACATATATTGCCGCAATTGAAATTTCTGAAAAAACAGGACGCTATGTTCTTCCGATTGCGCGTGCAGTAAAAGATGAAAATGGAAAATGTTTTGGATACATTACAGGTCTTCTGGACATGGAACAGATTGCGCAGGAAGTCAGTTCATATAAGGTAGGCGAGTTTGGAAACTTCTTCCTTACAGACCGCGCAAATACAATCATTGCTCACAACAACAAAGAAATGATTTCTCAGGACATCGGCGTTTATCACGAAATTGCAATTACAGCAAAGATTGCAAAAGAAAACGGAGATGATTCTCTTTATGTTGAAAGTATTGTTGATGGCGAAAAGTGCGTAACGTTTGTTGCCCCGATCAGATCTCTTTCATGTACAGTTGGTTATACAATTCCAACCTCGGAAGTTTTTGTTGCAACTCAGAAAATCCAGATGGTAATTCTTTTGATGGGCATTTCAATTACTGTTATCATTTGTCTTATTATTCTGATTTCTTTAAGAAAAATTATTGGTCGTGTTAAAAAAGTAGGCGGCCTTATTGATGAGCTTAGTACCGGTGAAGCAGATTTAACTGTTCAGCTTGAAGTAAACAAAAATGATGAAATTGGAAAGCTTGTAATTTCTGTAAACAAATTCCTTGCTAAGTTTCATTCGATTATGCATAACATCAAAGTTTCTGAAGAAAATCTTACAGAAGCAGGCGACACTCTTGTTAATGAAATTGAAACAACAACATCTACAATTTCGCAGATGGCAGAAAATATCGGACTTGTTCATAATCAGGTTCAGAATCAGTCTTCGAGCATTAACAGTTCGGCAAGTGCAATGACTCAGATTTCTAAAAACATTGAATCGCTCGACGGTATGATTCAGGGACAGGCTTCTTCTGTTGAAGAGGCTTCTGCATCTGTAGAAGAAATGATTGGAAATATTAATTCGGTTGATAAATCTGTAATCAAGATGGTTGAAGAGTTTACAGTTCTTGAGCTTGATACTAAAAACGGTATTGAAAAGAATTCTTCTGTAAATGAGCTTATTCAAAAGATTTCTGAACAGTCTGTTGCAATGATGGATGCCAACGAAATGATTCAAAGTATTGCAGAGCAGACAAACCTTCTTGCTATGAACGCGGCAATTGAAGCAGCTCATGCAGGTGAAGCCGGAAAAGGATTTTCTGTTGTTGCAGATGAAATCCGTAAGCTTGCCGAAACTTCTGCAGAACAGTCTAACAGAATCAGCGAAGAGCTTTCAAATATCCAGCAGGGTATTCAGCGTGTAGTAATTGCTTCTACAGAATCTGAACAGTCATTCCAGGCAGTTTCAGGAAGAATTAATACAACTGCAGAGCTTGTAGCACAGATTCGTGGAGCTATGGAAGAGCAGCAGGCAGGTTCACAGCAGATTCTTGAAGCATTACAGGCCATGAATGACAGTACTTCTGAAGTTAGAGGTGCCGGTGCCGAAATGTCTAAAGGCGGCGATTCAATTATGCGCGATGTTTCAAATATTCACGAAAGCATGAACGGAATTGAAACTGCAGTTGCCGAAATCAACGAAGGTACTAACTACGTAAACGAAAGTACAAAGAAATTAAGAACAATTTCTGCATCGCTGAACGTTGCAATTAAACGAATTAAAGATGATGTTGATTTGTTTAAGGTTTAAACAAGCGCGTGTTTTTGCCAGTGCTTGTTCTTCCAGCGAATGAGCATTGCAATTCCACGGGTTGTTTCATCTGTACCAATTCCAAGCCAGAAGCCTACGAGGCCTAATCCACATTTGATTCCAAGAATGTAACTTCCCAAAACCATGATTCCCCACATTGAAGCAATTCCGTACAGAACAGGGAATTTAACATCGCCGGAACCTTTGAGCGCTCCAACGTAAATGAGATTCAAAGAGCGGCCGAATTCTATGTACGTTGAGTATATGAGCAGGGTAGCAACTAGTCCATGAACTTCGTCTATCTTTGTGAAGATTCCGATTATTGGATGCTTTACTAAGTTTACAATCAAAATCATGAACATAGAGCAGGCTGTTGCCACAAGCTGATATTTAAAGATCTTTTTATATGCAATATCACTCTGGCGGGCACCAACGTAATAGCCTGTTTTAATCTGCGAAGCCTGACCAATTGCCATAGCCATGATAAATACAAAGCGCACGATTGTCATTGTATAAACCTGAGCAGACATAGCATTTGTTCCAAGAGTTGAAATCATTGCCATAATGACGATCTGGCTGATGTTGTAAGAAAGACTTTCACCGGCAGTTGGAATACCTACAGAAAGAATGAGCTTGTAAACCTGCTTTGGAACTTTGAGAAGACCCTTGAGTTCAAATGCAACATCAGGCTTACGGTGGATAATTATTGCAAGGAGAACAGAAGAAACAAGCATTGCCATACCGCTGGCACAGGCAACACCAGGAACACCAAGAATCGGAAGACCAAACCATCCGTAAAGCGAAAGGGCGTTTCCTATAACGTTTACTACGTTTCCAATAATTGAAACAATCATTGCTTCGCTTGTATAGCCGTAGCTGCGGAGAATTGCACCCTGCAGAGAACTGAAGGCATTAAAGAAGCAGAAGATTCCGCCAAAGATTATAAAGTATTTAAGCGCGTATCCGCGGACTGCATCTTCGAGCTGGTAGCAGCTAAGCAGCGGTTTGAAGCCAAAGAAAACAAGCAGCATGAGGAAAATTGAAAGCAGGGTAATCATCAGGGTACTTGCCTGAGCGATTTCGTTTAATTCTTTTTTTGATTTTTGTGCGCCGATAAACTGAGCCAGAACAATTGAACAACCGGTACTGATAACTGCAAAAAGAAGGTTGAGGAAGAATATATATTGACCTACAAGTCCAACTGCGGCAACTGCATCGTTACTGTACGAGCTGAGCATCATTGTATCTACAGAAGAAACAAGAATGCGGAAAAACTGTTCCATCGCAATCGGGAACGTAAGCTTGAGCATTGGTAAAGCGCCACGGTTTTGTTTTGTTAAAGTTGTTTCAGCCATGATTGTAGTATAGTGAAATGAAGATTTTGCAAATAGACAAATTCTATAAAAAATTTGTAAAAATCAAATTTGTGGGGTATAATTGGTTAAACGATTAACCAAACGGGGTCCCTGAGCTTGTCGAAGGGCCCTTCGAGAGCCTCAGGGACCCCAGGAGATTTTTATGCCAATGAATGAAATGCCAAAAATGACTGCTGTTGATGGCGGTTTGATGTGGACTCATACTTTTGAAAAATTTAAGGCTGCTGTATATGTGCCTGAAAATGATCTGATGGATGATGTTTTGAATTATGGCTTTATTGCGCCTTATCTGCTTGTGTTTGCGCCAGAGGATTATACAGCCAATTTTGCAGGTGCAGTTGAGTTTGCACGTAAAAATAACTTTGAACAGATTGCCAAAAAATATGGTACAAGCGTTGTGTTTGTTTATCCTACAAGCGCTAACGGCTGGAAAGATGCTGCGCCTGATTTGTTCAGCGAAATTATTTCTAATTCAAAGATTCATGAATATTATGAAAACGGCGTTGTAAAGTTTTATAACAGGTTTACAAAGACGCTTGAAGCTTATTATATCCGTGGTGGTATTTTCCACACAAATCTATATGGATTTGGCGAAAGTGCTGATTATATTGCTGAAAATTGCATTAATCACTTTGAAGGTGACGGCCTTTGGGGCAGGGCAGATTGCGCTCCGGTTGCAGTTACTCTTACAAATCTTACAGAAAATGCAAAAATCAAGGTTGATGCGGCCGATATACCAGTAGTATCATATGGGAACACTACAGAAGTGAACGTTCTTTTCAAAGAAAAATGCAAATATTTCCTTGAAAAACAAACTCCTGATATTTATGCAGACTTTGACAGCTTTGTAAAACAGTTCCGTCGTATGCTTGGTGAGCTTGAATTAGACCCTGATCTTGAAAAAGACGGAATGAAAATTGAACCGGCAGTTATTGAAGTAAAAACTTCACCAGATAACATGGGTGACAGCAAGGGCACAACAAACCACAAAGTTGGATATTTTGCATTCTACAACAAAGATATTTTTGACAAAGGGCCTGCTCCTGTGCTGCTTGCATTCCATGGCGGCGGGGACTCAGCCTTTTATATTTCATATATCAGTGGATGGGCTGAAATTGCACACAGGCATAACTTCCTTCTTGTTGCTGTAGAACATCATTTACAAAGCTCTGCTACTGAAATGGTTGAACTTGTTGAACATCTTAAAAAGGTTTACAACATTGACCCGACCCGCATTTACGCCAGCGGATTTTCTATGGGTGGAATTAAAACCTGGGATATTATTCAGGAATATCCGAACCTTATTGCTGCCGCCGCTCCTATGGATGCAACTGTTGATATTGGCGAGAACGTATATTTTGCAAAAATAAATAAGCCTGTAAACACAACAACAAGTGTTCCGATTTTTTATGCAGCCGGAGAACAGACACCGCTTGCAGAGCTTCCTTATCAGGAACAGAAGTGTATAAACAGAATGGCTTATGCTTTGAAATTGAACGGCGCCCAGAAAGAATACAATGTAAAGCTTGAAGAAAAAGACACCTGGCAGAATAAGTTCTGGGGCGTTGATGGAGATTACACCAGCTTTGTTACAGACCCTGTGCGCAAAGGAAAAGTTACCTTCCAGTTCTTTAATCGCGCAGACGGAAAGTGCTGGAACGTTTTTGCAGGCATAGATAATCAGGGTCACGAATGCCGCCCACACACCTGCGAATACGCCTGGAGATTCTTGAGCTGCTTTAAGCGTGGGGCTGATGGTGCAATTCAGGGCGGGGCTTTTGATGAGATTAAGAGGGCTCTTGAATAGGCTGGATTGCCACGTCGCTACGCTCCTCGCAATGACGTAGCTGTTTATGTTATAATAATTACATGGCGCGAAATTCCGGACATGCTGATTTGCCTCTTCATACAGGGACGGTTCCCCGTTGGCTTGCTGACCGCATGATGGTTTTGGGGACACTTATAACTGAATCTCTTGTTGAAAATTTTGGGCCGGATGAAGTTCTTGTTCGTCTTAGTGATCCGTTATGGTTTCAGTCGTTTGGTGCTGTTATGGGCATGGACTGGCACAGCTCCGGAATTACTACAAGCGTTTTGTATGCACTCAAGCGAGGACTGAATCCTCGTGCTAAAGAGCTTGGCATTTATGTTTGTGGTGGTCGTGGAAAATATTCGCGTATGACACCACAGGAGCTCCTGGACATTGCAGACCGCGAAGGCTTGAATGGAGATGCACTTGTTCGAAACAGCAAGCTTGTTGCAAAAGTAGACAACAATGCAGTGCAGGACGGCTTTCAGTTATATCAGCACAATTTTATTTTGACCCGCAGCGGTAACTGGACTGTTGTTCAGCAGGGAATGAATACTGCAGAAAAAAAGGCACGACGCTATCACTGGTGTTCTAATGATTTACGTTCGTTTGTAGAAGAACCTCACACAGGAGTTGTAGGCGAAAACCGCGGAAAGATTTTAAACCTTACAGATACAGCCGCAGACAAGGCACGCGATTCTATTCTGGAAATGAGTCACGAAGAACCGGAAAGGCTTATAAAAGAAATTACTCAAATTGGTAAGCCTGCCAGTGAAATGATTCTCCTGCAGGACGGGAAAGTTACTAAGAATAATATGTCATTGTCGGGCTCGACCCGACAATCTATTCATGAGATAGATTCCCGGGTCAAGCCCGAGAATGACATTGGTGTTCAGTCTTCTCTATTCCCAGAGCTGGAACCTCGTTCAATTGAAATGCCTGCTCACCACGAAGTACTGGAACAGGACGTAGACCTTAAACGACTTGGCGGAGTGTTAGCCACTGCTTACCAGAGCCAGCCTAAAGATTTTGAAAGCCTGCTTCTTACACCGGGACTTGGACCTCGCACGCTGCAATCGCTCGCTCTTGTTAGTGAAGTTATTTATGGAACGCCAAGCCGCTTTACAGACCCTGCAAGATTCAGCTTTGCGCATGGTGGTAAGGACGGGCATCCATTCCCGGTTCCTCTTAAAATTTATGATGAGTCTATCCGCGTGCTGCGTGACAGTATTGAAAAATCTAAGCTTGGCTATAACGATAAATCTGATTGTATCCGCCGCCTGCATCAGGTTGCGCTGAACGTAGAAAAGAATTGCGCGCCGCAGGTAGACTTTGATGAGGCTATAAGGTTCGAACGGGAGCATTCTGCAGAATGGGACGGAAAAACCGTCTAATTGACATAAATTCGAAAAATGTCACGAATTTTGTAAAATTTAAACTTTTTTGTGTGAAATATTAAAAATGTGGTATAATATAAGGTGCTGTGGAATGATGATTTATGGATGGTCCTGGTTCTGTTAAAAAATATAAGGTTCTCTTAGTTGGCCACGATAAAGCCGATGAAAAGCTTTTAACAGAAATTTTAAGTCCGTTATATGAAGTTGTTATTTCCAATTCCGAAGAAGTTACAATTGAATTGCTTCAGGACAAAGAAGATATTATTTCTACGGCAATCCTTAATTCCGAGACCGCAATAGATATTATTAAAACTATTAAAAGCATTCCGGGTCTTGATGATTTTCCTATTCTTGTTACAACTCCTCATGGCAGTCACGATCTTGAAAACGAGCTTCTTGAACTTGAAGTTGTTGATTTTTTGAAGCAGCCGCTTGATGTGCGCAGAGTTTTGAATCGTGTTAAAAACTGTATAAAGCTTTACAATGCAAACAAGATTATTTTTGAACTTGAACGCGATGAACTTACAGGCCTTTATACACGAAAAGCATTTTTGCGTCGTGCAGATCAGGTTCGTATGGAAAATCCTAAAAAGAAATTTGCAGTTCTTGCTTTTGACTTTGATAATTTTAAATCTTCAAATACTTTGTATGGTGAGCAGAAGTGTAATGAATTCCTTGCCTATACAGCAAAGCGTCTGAAGGGTCTTATTCCAAAGAGTATTGCCGGCCGTTATGGTGGAGACCAGTTTATTCTGTTCTTCAATTACGACGGTGATAATGTTGATGTTGAGCGCATTAAATATTTGAGTAAGGCAATTCTGGATACTGCACCTATTCCGCATCAGATTGTAAAGTGCGGTATTAATTCTCCTATAAGTCATGAGCTTCCTTTTGTTGTCTGCTGCGACAGAGCGTTCCTTGCTATTCAACAGGTTAAGGGAATCTACGGAAAAGACATTGCATTCTTTGAAGCAGATCTTCAAAAGCACCTTCTTGATGAACAGCGAATTAGTGAAACTATGGAAGATGCTTTGGAAAACGGTGAGTTTAAAGTTTACTACCAGCCAAAGCACGAAACTATTACAGGAAAAATTGTAGGCGCCGAAGCTCTTGTTCGCTGGGAGCATCCTGAATACGGCTTTATGTCGCCGGGTACTTTTATTCCGCTTTTTGAAAAAAACGGCTTTATTACCAAGCTTGATATGTTTGTAATTAAACAGGTTTGCGAAGATATGCTTATCTGGAAAAAGAAGGGCTATGCTTTTGTTCCTGTTTCTATAAATGTTTCGCGCCGTGATTTTCTTGAAGAAGGTTGTATAGACAAACAGATTCAGCTTATAGACAGTTATAATATTGAGCACGCTTACTTTCACATGGAAGTAACAGAATCTCTTTATTCCGAAAATACAGAAATCATTATATCTCAGCTCAAGAAGGTTCAGGAGCTTGGCTTTATGATAGAGATGGATGACTTTGGTTCAGGTTATTCATCGCTTGGTCTTTTGTCGAGCTTCCCGTTAAATGTTCTTAAGCTTGATATTTCGTTTGTACGCAACTTCCGTGAAAATGAAATTGTAATTGAAAACATCATTAAGATGGCTCATAAGCTTGGTCTTCTTACTGTTGCAGAAGGTGCAGAAACAAACGAACAGGTTGCAACTCTTAAAACTCTGGGTTGTGATTTTATTCAGGGCTTCTATTTTTCAAAACCACTTTCTTTTAAAGAGTATGAAAAATATATAAACGATGTTGAAGTTATAAACGGAAAAAAGCGCGTTCTTACTGCAAATCTTGAAGAGCTTGACTGGCATCCTACAGAAAATGTTCTGCTTGCTGCCAGTGAAGTTGCAGAGGCTGTTCCAGGTGGATTCTTCTCTTATCATGCAGACGGCGACCTTGAAATTATTTCTTTCAACAATCAGCTTATGGAAATGTATGACTGTAAGACTGCAGAAGAATTCCGTGAGTATATAGGCAATTCGTTCCGTGGAATTGTTTACGCAGATGATTTTGAATACGTACAGAAGAGTATAAATGCTCAGATAAAAAAAGATAACGATCTTGATTATGTTGAATACAGAATTAAGTCTAAAAAAGGAACAGTCAAATATGTAAAGGATTATGGCCGCTTTGTAAGGACAAAGAAATACGGTGATATTTTCTACGTATTTGTAAATGATGTTACAGAAGAAGAACGCTGGCGTGCAGATGCAACAAACAAGATGATTCAGAACATGGAGCTTGAGCAGACTGTACATATTGTTTCCAGAGAAAAGAAAGCAAAGGATATCTTTATTGAAAATGTAATTAAGGATATTCTGACTCCAGTTTCGACAATTATTGATTGTACAGAAACAATTAATGCAAATATTTCGAATCCGATTGTTGTTGATAAAAAGGTTAAGGAAGCCAAAGTTGCAGAAGAGCATTTGCTCGGCTTTATAAATAATCTTAATGAACTTTCGGCAATTGAAAAGAAAGAGGTTAAGCTTGTAGAAGCTGCAACAGATATTTCTGATGCAATTGATAAGATTTACAGCCTTATAAAAGATGCGGCAAAGAAAAAGAGAATCAAAGTAGAAAAGTGGCAGGAAATTTATAATCCGTGTATTTACCAGGATGTTGTTCACACAACTGATGTTGTTTTGAATATTATGATGAATGCTGTAAAGTACACACCTGTTGGCGGAACAATTAAGATTGGTTTACAGCAGACTCCCGGCAAGAATGAAAACGAATGTAATATAAGCTTTATCTGTGAAGACAGCGGAATTGGTATTTCTAAGAAATTCCTGCCGCATGTTTGTAAGCCGTTTGCACGCGAAGATAATAAGGTAAATCAGGAAAATCCTAGCTCAGGACTTGGACTTCATATTGCACAAAAGCTGCTTGAGCTTATGGATGGTACAATCGAAATTACCCCTAAAAAAGGAAAGGGTGTGATTGTAAAAACAATACAACCACACCGCTTCTGTAACAAGGCTGATATTGATAAAGATACGGTTTTGACACAAAACGTGAGATTATAAGGGCCCTTCCCTTCGACAGGCTCAGGACAAGCTAAGCTCAGGGACCCCTCTTTTACTCATGAACGTCTATCTTTTTTCTATAGTTTCCATAACCTTTTTTTCGTTGAAGAATGTCATTATTATGCCTCCCACTATACAGCAGATTGATGCTACTAATGCAACAAGTCTGTATCCGAATGGAGCAACGCCGATTGTTGCAAGTGAAGTAAACATAAGCATTGCAAGTGACTGACCAAGCTTCATGGCAAAGGTGCGGGCTGCGTAGAACATTCCGCTTCGTGATTCGCCTGTTTTAATTTCATCTGAAAGAGCAATGTCGGCAACAATTGTCTGTGGAATAATTCCAAAAATTGCCTGAGGGAAAGAGCCGATAAGAACAATGATTACAGCCTGAACGTGAACAGGAATAAAACTAAGCATATCGCCGCAAAGAGCGGTAAAGCCAAAGGTCAGGAAGAAGCCAATGAAGGCTGCAATCAAAAGTTTTTTCTTTCCCCATTTTGCTGTCATCTTTGTTATGAAAGGGTAGAAGGCAAGAGAGACAAAAGTGAGTCCGCCCATCATGTATGTTGTCCAGGTTTCAGGCAGATGAAGAAGACTTGTTACAAAGAAGGCAAGGCCTGTCTGGAACATTGCAAGTCCAAACCAGTAGATAATATCCTGGCCTACAAAGATTCTGAAGTCACCGTTTTTGAAAGTTTTTCCAAGAGAAGAAAACATGTTTGAGCTTGAAGGCTGGGCATCGCAGTAATCTTTTTCATTAATGCCGAATGCAGGTACAAGCATGAAAATTGTTGCAAGAATGGAAAGGCCTGCAAAAGTAATCCGCATGGCTGGTATTCGCTGTATTTCGTTGCTCATAAGGATTCCCCAGATTACAGGAGCGGCATAACCAATACAAGTTCCAATAATGAAGGTCAGTGAAATGCACATAGAAAGCTTAAGCTGTTCATCCTGATTATGAGGGAGCTCTGCTAAAAGCGAGGTGTATGGAGTGCAGTAACAGGTGATGAGGAAGTAGTAAAGAAGAACTGTAACAAAAAGCCATATTGTATTAAGTGCACTTACACCATGAATAGGGGCGCAGAATACAAGAACAAAAACAAGTCCCAGAGGAATTGCAGAGAATCTTAAAAACGGGATACGGCGGCCAAGCTTGCTTTTGCAGTTATCTGACCAGTTACCTACAAGAGGATCGGTTACTGCATCAAAAACGCGGCCTATGGCTGTTATGAGGCCTATAAAAGTAAGAATGCCAAGAACAACACGTCCCTGCGGAATAAGTGAAATCATTCCGTCGTTAATTGCTTCCTGGTTTGGCTGATAAAAATATACAAGCCAGGAACCGATTAATCCGCTTATGATTGACCATCCAAGCTGACCAATTGCATAGCACCACATTTTTCCGCGGGTGAGTGATTTCATTTAAGGCCCTCCAGTAATATGTCTGACAAAAGGGTAAGCTGCTTGGCACCGTTCATGTGTGAATCCATGTCGAGCAGGTTGCCGCTTATGGCAAGCTTTTGTGCTGTACTGAAGAAAGTGTGAATCAAAGTAAAGTAAAGGATATCACCTGTCTTGCCGTACTTCTTGTTTATAGTTCCGTCTTCTATACCTTTTTGAATTGCTATAGAAATAATTTGTTTTACCAGAAGGATTTTAGATTCATAGTTTGTCATGTCTTCTTTTGGGATTTTTTCTTTTACAGCATATGCATCAAAAAGATAAATAAAACGCAGGAAGGCTGTCTGTTTTTCGTAGAGCTTTATAAACAGCTCAAAAATCACCTTGAGCTGAGTATAGCCGTCTGCATTTGTGTACTTTGGTTTTACCAGATTCGGGAGTACATCTTCCATGCGGGTTGACCAGGCGTGTGTGACTGTCTTTACTACAAGAATTTCTTTTGTTTCGAAATATCTGTAGAGCGAGGCAACACCAATTTTTGCCTTCTGGGCAATGTCATTCATTGTTACAGGTTCAATTCCACGAGTTGCAAAAAGCTCAAATGCAACGTCGAGAATCCGTTCAATTCGGACGGTCTTTTTCTTGCCATCCTCATCTTCCAAGAGTTCTTCTGTTTCTTCCATAACTTCTCCTTGTGGGTCCTTCGACAGGCTCAGGAACCCCTTGTTTTTTCAGCTACCCCTTGTTACTGCTAATTCAACTGTTTTATATGCGCCATCGTAAGTGCCTATTGATTTTTGCTGAAGGATGCTGTTACACATCATTTCAATCAATTCAGGGTTTTCCATAAGCTGTTTTACAATGGCTCCCGCCTGTTCAGGTGTTTTACATTCCTGAGTACCGTCGCCAAGTTCAGCAGAATGTATTGCACCCCACATTTCGTGACCACCAATTCTTTTTATAAAAAGCTTTGGTATTGGATAAAAGGCAAGCTCGCTTGGTTTTGTAATAAGTATATCACATGCCCTTATCAAAAGATTTGTTATATAAACTGCAGCAAAAATATCCTTGTTGCAAAAGGCGTGAATGCCGCAGGTTCGTTCATTGTTTGGATTTTGGAGTAAAGTGTCTGCAAAATCAGACTCTTCCTGCCAGTTATCGAAGTGTTCTTTTTTAGGAACACTACCGTTTGCAAGCTCCGGAATTGATTTACACAGCTTTGTCCACACATTCTGGTAATCGCCGCAGTTTATAAATATGCTTGCTTTGTTTTGTTTAACGTATGGAAGCAGGGTTTTAATGATTTGTGCAAAAAATTCACCCTGTGCACCGGCTCCTCCAATTGTAAAAAGGAATCGGATTGGGCCTGCACCCTTTGCCCGTTCAATTCTTGCTTTGCAGTCTTTTTCTATGTTGCTTACAAGTTCGTGGTCAATAAAATGGCCTGTAAAAGAAATATCATCGCTGCTCATTGGGTTTAAGATTTTATTGCCGTCAAAGCCTGTAAGAGTTCTGTAGCCCCAATATGCGTTGTAGGTCTGTACTGTGTGCAGGGCGCCCTGACTCAAATGAAGAGCCATGGGCCAGTTATCTGGAACAGCGTTTACAACCTTGGTCATTCCTGCGTGAATTGCTGCCTGGCTTGGCCATACGTGTGTTGCAATAAAAGGAGTGTCTTTTGGAAGCTCAGAAAAAAGCGGAGTCATAAGCTGGGCTGTTATCTGGTCACCGGCATTGTAAGAAAGCTTTTTAAAGCCTTCGTAATTTATTGGTTCCCACAAAATCTTATTAAAAATAGGGTCCTTTTGCGAAAGCCTTGAACCTGTTGAATAAAGCTTATTCTGGTGCGAAATAATTTTTGTACAGGTTGTTTCCGAGAACGAATTAAGATCCAGCCAGAGCGGTGTATAGCCCAGTGATTTTGCTGCACTTGCCATGGCCATAGAGATTCTGTAGTGACCAAAACCCATGCGAATGTTTCCAATGATGACTGGTTTTGAAGGAAGCTGTGCCGCAAGCGTAGATTCCGGTGCTGTTTTGATAACCTTACAATTGAACGTTGGAGACAAAACATCATTATCTGCAAGTGTAAGATGATATTGCGTGCTCCGGTCATCACCAAAGCGGCGGAGGAATTTTTTTTGTGTATGTAATGCTTTTTTATAAGTTGCATTACTAATTTGATTGTTGTAGATCTGCATGGCAAGTCCTTAAATTAATAGTTCCCTCCACAGTCCGCTTACGATTAAAAATTTTATAAATATCTTCTTGTGTTTGTATTAATCCAAATTCTTCTCCCGCATAAAGGGAACGGAATTCGTTTATTTGAGTTTCCATCTGGTGCTCTGCAGGTCCCGATTTCTGAGGATCATCAGAGTACATAAATTGATTTCCAAAAAGTGTGTTGATTTTTGCTATTAAAAGTTTTTGTTCCTGAGAAAGTGAGCAGTTTTGAGTACGGATAAAAACAACATCAGGATCATTTGAAAAAACTGTATTGTTCCAAAGAGCGTGGCCAAGCGTATCTTTAAGATTAAGATATGCTTCGTTACGGCCGTTCCAACCAAGAAGGCGCGAAATCCGGTTTTTCCAGTGTTCGTAGGTGTCGCAGCCAATTCTGCAAAGAGGCGTATACTTAAATGAAAGCTCAAAAGGAATACCGCAGCCAAGGTATGCAACAGGATTTCCTTTGTTTGTTTTGTTTCGTGAAGTAAGTTTTGCAATTGCGCGGTTATATATTTTGTAGCTTGCTGTTGGAGAATTGTAGTCTCCGTAAAGCATGCCGGCGTACATAAAATCAAGCTTAATATAGCGGAAGCCCCAGTCGTTGATAATTGTATCCATAAGCTTGTCCAGATAGTCCACAACTTCATCACGGCTAAGGTCAAGACAGTAAAATTCACCGTGCTTACCCCAAAGAGGATTATAGCCTGCAACTACAAGCTCGTGTTTTTCGTCTTTTAAAAGCCATTCTGGGTGGGCTGCGGCTGTTTTAGAGCGTGAATCTATAATAAAAGGTGCTATCCAAAGGCCCGGAATAAAGCCTGAATCCTGGATTTTTTGAACAATTTGCGTAAATCCGCCCGGAAATCTGTCTTTTTTAGGCTCCCAGTCGCCCAAAGCAGCTTCCCAACCGTCATCAATCTGGAAAATTCTACTGCTGAAGGTGCCTGTAGAAATTATGTTTTCTGTTGTTGTAAGAGCTTCTAAATCGCTCAAAATCAGGTTTTCGTTGATGTCTGCGTAATGATTGTACCAGCTTTCCCAGCCGCCTGGAGTTTTTCCAAGGTGAGAAATTGATGCAAAATGAAGGGAATTATATATTTCGCGGAGTTTGTCTTTGCATTCAAAAAAAGATGATGCCGTGAAAATTTCAATCTGGGCAGTAATATCATCGCGGCGCCAGTCGTTTCCTTTGTCGCAGATTTCGATTGTGATTGTATTCTGGCTGCGGTCAAAAATAAACTGAACAGGTGGCAGCACGCGTGAAACGTTTCCTACAGAGGCAAACACAAGATAAAAATCGCCCCAGCGCAGGTAAGTAATAAATTGAGCAAGCACACGATTTTTGTCCGGTTTAAAGACTGAATTTGGAAAAACAAGATAATTGTTCCAGCCTTTTATAAGTCTGTTTGTAAGAGAAGGCTGTTCTTTGCCCGGAGCCACTTCAAATCCCGGATTCCAGCTCTGCCAGCCGCCTACATTTATCCACGCTTCACTCATATCAAATTCAGTAGATTCAATAAGATCGCCAAGCTTGAGTCGTTCAATAATCGAGTTTTCCTGAGCATGATAATCGGCATGAACAGTGTAGGTTTTCATGTGCCTCCTGTGATAGTCTTACTATCACTAATAGGATAACACAGAAATGGTGGATGTCAAATTTTTTATGATGCTTTCGGATGACTTTAATAAGAGTAAAAAAATTCAATATTTATACATTTATTTTCTTCTCATATATTGTAGAAAATGAAAAAAATAACTATTATATAAAGTTAATACTATAATTACACAATTCAGGTGGTTTGACATGAAGAAAGTACTTGTCTGCAAGGAGTTGGATCCCCTTGAAACTCGTGTCGCCTTGATTCCGGACGACATTAAAAAGCTTGCTGCCATGGGATTTGAATTCCAGGTTGTTAGTGGAGCAGGTTTGAAAAGCGGTTTCTCCGATGATGCTTATACAGCAGCCGGAGCTAAGATTATCAAAAAAGAAGAAGACGGTTATGATTCTAGCGAAATTATTGTTCGCATCATGAAGCCTAAGACAACAAAGGGTATGAAAAAAGATACCTTCCATATCAGCTATATGGATCCGTTCAACGAAAAAGATCTTTTGAACGAATTTGCTAAGAATGGTCTTCAGGCTGTTTCACTGGAAATGATTCCACGTTCTACACTGGCTCAGAAGATGGACGTTCAGTCGTCACAGACTTCTCTTGCCGGTTATGTTGCAGTTGTTAATGCTGCTGCTAAGCTTCCAAAAATCCTTCCTATGATGGTTACTCCAGCAGGTACAATTAATCCTGCACGCGTATTCATTATTGGTGTTGGTGTTGCAGGTCTTCAGGCTATTGCTACTGCTAAACGTCTTGGTGCACGTGTAGACGCATTCGATACTCGTCCTGTTGTAGAAGAGCAGGTTAAATCTCTTGGTGCTTCATTCGTAAAGATTGACCTTGGAGAAATGGGACAGACTGCTCAGGGTTATGCTAAAGAGCTTACTCCTGAACAGATTGCTAAACAGAAGGAAGCACAGGCTAAGGTTTGTGAACGTTCAAATATCGTTATTACAACTGCTAAGGTATTCGGCCGCAAGGCTCCACGCCTTATTGAAAAGAACGTTCTTGACCGCATGATGCCGGGTTCTATCGTTGTTGATATGGCTGTATCTACCGGTGGTAACGTAGAAGGTTCTAAGCTCTTTGAAAACGTTGTTACAGAAAACGGCGTAACAATCATGAGTGGTGATCTTCTTGAGCGCCAGGTTCCGTTTGATGCATCAAAGATGTTCAGTGGAAACATTACAGCTTTCCTTACTCACTTCTACAATAAAGATTCAAAAGAATTCGAAGTTCGCATGGAAGATGATATCATGAAGGGTTGTCTGCTTACTCAGGGTGGACAGATTATCCACGAAAGATTTAAAGAGGCAAAATAGGACGTCACCCCTGTCATTCCCGTGCTTGA
Source organism: Treponema sp. (assembly GCA_017551545.1). Classification (GTDB taxonomy): domain Bacteria; phylum Spirochaetota; class Spirochaetia; order Treponematales; family Treponemataceae; genus Treponema_D. The sequence goes on from JAFZLJ010000119.1 coordinate 19,965, forward strand.
CACGGGAATCTCATCTTATGAAGAGATTGTCGGGTCAAGCCCGACAATGACATAGGGCATGACATTCACATAGGAGTATTAATTATGGATATAATGCTTATTTTCGTATTTGTTATTGCGGCTTTCCTTGGTGTTGAGCTTATTTCAAAGGTTCCTTCACAGCTTCACACACCACTTATGTCTGGAACAAACGCAATTTCTGGTATTACAGTTGTTGGTGCCATCACTGTTACTGCAGTTGGTGTTGGCGGAAAGGTTGGACTTGTACTCGGCTTCCTTGCAATCGTATTTGCTACAATCAACGTTGTTGGTGGATACCTTGTAACAGACAGAATGCTCGGTATGTTCAAGAAAAAGGATTCTACAAAGAAATAAGGGCCGAAAATCGAAGAACCGTTAAAAAACAATGCGAGTAGCATTGTTTTAGGTTCATCGAAAGGATGGCTCAGCGCGAGATTAATCGAGCGCTTATAATTCTAATGGAGTAACTAAATGTCTGATAGTATTATTAAGATTTTATACATGGTTTCTTGTATCTTCTTTATCCGCGGTATTAAGCTGCTTGGGAAAACAGATACTGCCCGCAAGGGAAACCTTTATTCTTCAATCGGTATGTTGATTGCCTGTGTAACAGTTCTTTGTGAAAAGCAGGTACTTGGTTCATGGAGCGCTAACCCTCTTGAAAACGGATATGTTTATATTGCAGCTGCTATCGTAATTGGTTCTGTAATCGGTATTATCTGGTCTAAGAAGGTTGAAATGACCGGAATGCCACAGCTTGTTGCTTTGTTCAACGGTTTTGGTGGTCTTTCATCTTTGCTCGTTGCTATTGCTCAGTATGTTTGCCAGCCTAAGGGAGACTACTTTACAGCTGCTTCTCTTGGTTTGACAATTGCAATTGGTGCCGTAGCATTTACTGGTTCTGTTGTTGCATGGGGTAAGCTTTCTGGAAAGGCCTTCAAAAAGAATGTAGCTATTCCATTTAAGAACGCACTCAACGCAATCATTTGTATAATCGGATTTTTGGGAATTGTTGCTTACGCTTTCTTCACAGCAAACAACCCGTTCAGTCTTTCAAATATTGAATTCATTGGTATTGTAGTTTCTACAGCTGCCTTCCTCCTCTTGGGATTCACAATGGTAATTCCAATTGGTGGTGGTGATATGCCGGTTATCATTTCGTTCTTGAACGCTTTGTCTGGTCTTGCTGCTGCATTTGCCGGATTCGCAATCAACAACACAGTACTTGTTGTTTCTGGATGTCTCGTAGGTGCATCTGGTCTTATCCTTACATTGATTATGTGTAAGGCTATGAACCGCAAGTTCTCTAACCTCCTGTTCAAGAGCTTTGGTGGTTCTAAGAAGAAGGCAGGTGCTAACGGTCCTGCTAAGGAACCAAAGGCAATTTCTGTAGAAGATGCTTACGTTATTCTTGAAGCTGCTAAGAACGTTGTAATTGTTCCTGGATATGGTATGGCTGTTGCTCAGGCTCAGCACGCTGTAAAGGAACTCTGCGACAAGCTCGAAGCAAACGGTGCAGAAGTAAACTTTGCTATTCACCCTGTTGCTGGTCGTATGCCTGGTCATATGAACGTACTTCTTGCCGAAGCAAATGTTCCTTATGAACAGCTCAAGACAAGTGATGAAATGAATCCACAGATGAGCAATGTTGACGTTGCAATCATCATTGGTGCAAACGACGTTGTAAACCCAGATGCTATTCACGATCAGAGCTCACCACTTTATGGTATGCCAATCGTAAACGCTCACGAAGCAAAGACTGTATTTGTTCTTAAACGTGGTAAGGGTACAGGTTTCTCTGGTGTAGAAAACCCACTCTTTACAAACGACAATACAGTTATGATTTACGGTGATGCTAAGTCTACTGTAAGTCAGCTGGTTAGTGAGTTTAATTCATAAGTGAGATTGTCGGGTCAAGCCCGACAATGACAAACTGTGTCATTCCCGGGCTTGACCCGGGAATCTTTTTTTCTGTTACAGAAATTCAGTTAATATGTTATAATTATATATACAACATAATTTGCCGCTGGAGTTTCTGTGAATATTAAAAAGTTTTTCTTCTTTTCATTTTTAATTTTTTTCAATACAGTTTTTCTTTTTGCGGCAGAAACTTTGCAGCAGTTGAATGAGTGGCAGCTGTTTTATCATAAAAGCCCGGATCAGGTTTTTGAACTGGCAGATGATGGTGTGCCTGCAGATCTGGAAATAACTCAGGTTGGATATTGGGATAGGCCTTCCGAAAAATACGGTTGTTACAGAACTGTTGTTACAGGCCTGGACCCTTCTAAAAAATATGAAATCTTACAAAAGGATTCGCCAAAAACTTCGTGTGCAGTTTATGTAAACAGAAAGCTTGTTACACAGGCAGGAGACCCTTTTGAAATATTAAAATCTGAGCCTTCAAAGGGTTCGCATTCTATTGTTGAGCCTGTTAGTTTTGAATTTTATCCGGACGACAACGGAAACGCAGAAATCATATTTTTTATAGCGAATTATTTTTATAGAAAATCAGGGCTCCATGATACAGTTTATATTGGGCCTTCGGGAAGTTTTTCGAACAATACTTACATCACCTTGTATGCAGTAATTTGCGGAGCTTTGATTTTTATAGGCATCCTCTGTCTTTTCCAGTTCATAATCAATCATCAGCGAAAAGAATATTTTTATCTGGGAATAACAGCTATTGCGCTTGCCTTGAGAATATCTACAAACGGATTGAGTCTGCTTTCAATTTTGATTCCAAAGCTTTCGGCAGAAATAAAATTTAAAATTGAATATCTTGCAATGTGGATTGTTCCTATTTGCGTTACTCAAATGCTTGATGCAATTAATCCGAACAAAAAACTGCGTCCAATAAAATATGCTTTGATTATTGCAGAGCTTGTAATTGGAATTGTAAATATTTCGGTTCCGGCTTATTACACAAACAGAATGGTTCGTATACTTCAGGCAGCAATGATTATTGTCTGCGCTTATGTAATCGGGTTGAGCATTTATAATCTTATTACAAAAAAACGATATTCTGTTTTTAATGCGTTGAGTTATCTTTTGGTAATCATTGGTGCTGTTATTGATGTTTTGATTTCTAATGGTGCAGGTGGATTTACAATTTCGCTGCTGCCGTTCTTCCTTGTTGTGTTTGTATTGCTGCAGATTTTAATGTTTGTAAAAATCCAGAATGATATTTATCTTGAAACAGTCCAGACAAGCACCAAGCTCCAGCGTTTGAACGAGGCATACCTGCGTTTTGTACCGCGCGAATTTCTTAAGCTTTTGAATAAGGAATCTGTTATTAAAACAGGACTCGGCGATTATTCAAATATTGAAATGTGCATTATGTTTTCTAAAGTGCATATTTATTGTCCGGCAAATCATGTTTCGCTCGAAGAACATTTTCATATTTTTGATGAATACCTTAAGCGTGTGTCTCCAATCATCAAGGAGCATAACGGTTTTGTAAGTAAGTTTTTGAGCGGTGGATTTATGGCGCTTTTCCCAAAGAATGAACTTGATGCTGTTTTGACCGCACTTGAAATTGAACAAACTGTTGATGAGTTTAATCAAAAACTGTTTACAAAAAATCACAAGATTGAAGTTTGGATGGGAATACATTTTGGCAAGATGATTATCGGTACAATCGGTGAAGAGAATCGTCTTGATGATACTGTAATTTCTGATACTGTAAATACTTCTTCGAGAATTGAATCTGTCTGCGAAAAATTAGGAAAGACAATTATTGTTTCTGAGGAAGTTGTTCAAAAAGTGCAGGCAGCCGAAACTGAAAATTCTCCTGCGGCATTTGCGTTTGAGCGGCTTGAAGATGTTCAGGTAAAGGGAAAAGAAAAACCTTTGCAGATTTATGAGGTGCGCAAAATATGAAAAGATTGATTTTAGTTAGCATTAGCTTACTCATGTTTTTGTGTTGCACTAATTTATTTGCACAGGGAGCTTTGTATAAAGTTTCTGATCGTGAAAAGCTTGCACTTGGTTCAGAGACAATTGAAACAAACTGGGATTTTTACTGGGGAAAATTTATTTCTCCTTCAGATAAAACTACAGCGCCAGATTTACAGGTAACAGTTCCGTGCGAGTGGAATAAATATGATTTACCTGATGAAGCAAAAGCTGTTGCAAAAAAAGGTGACGGTTCTGGAACATACAGATTGACCCTTACAAATTTAAAACCAAATACAGAATATGCTTTTCCGGTTTTTGAAGTTTTTTATACAGCGAGCAAAATATATGCAGACAACCAATTAATTTACCGGAGTGGTGAACCTGCAGAAAACTGGAAAGAAACAAAGGCTGAACAATATTGCGACAAGGCTGTTTTTAAAACAGACCCGACTGGCAGAGTAACTCTTACAATTTATATTTCGAATAATTTTTACCGTAAGGGTGGCTTTAGAGGAAAGTTTACTTTAAGCGAAAACAAAGTTTATACACAGGCCTCAAGAACTCAGCTTTGCGCCTACAGTATTTTTGCAGGCCTCCTGCTCTTTATGATTTTATATTGCTTTTTGCTCAGTCTTCAGAAAAAAGATATATCGAGCTTTTATCTTGGGCTTTTGATTTTTGGAGTTTTGTCGCGCCTTGTAACAGCAGTGTTCCCGTTGCTTAAAGCAGTTTTTGCAGACATGCCTTTTACAATGATCCTGCGGCTTGAATATATGGCATTGTTTGTAATGCCTGCGGCGCAGACTTTATATTTTGATTCTTTGAACAAAAAGATTTTTAATCATATTCCTGCTAAGCTTCTGGCTGCTCCAAGTTTGATTTTCTTGCTGCTTGATTTTACATTGCCGATTCGTTTTGCAAACAGGCTTGTTCCTTTTATGCAGGCTTATGCCTTCCTGATTATTGGAATTGAAGTTGTATTGTTCTTTATCCGCATTATCAAGAATAAAGATTTTATAAGTATAATGGCTATTATTTCGCTCATCATTATTGCGATTGGAACAGCTAATGATATTCTTATAATTCATCACACTTATATTCTTGGAAGGGTTAAGCTGCTTGGACTTTCATTTGTAGTTTATGCCTTCTTCCAGATTATTGTTCTTGCATATATTCAAGACAAAAACTACCGAAAGGTAGTTGAATTAAACAAAGAGTTAGTTGAGACTAACATTGCGTACTATCGTTTTGTGCCAAAAGAATTTCTTGAACTGCTAAGTAAAAAAGATATTACAGAAGTAAATCTTGGAGAATACAAGGTTGCAAAAATGGCAGTGCTTTCGGCAGACATAAGAAACTTTACTTCTACTTCCGAAAAGCTTTCGCCTATTCAGGTTTTTGATATGCTCAATTCTTATCTGCGTCGCGTTGCTCCTCTTATCCGTAAGTACAATGGAATTATTGAAAAATATCTGGGTGACGGAATTATTGCAATCTTCCCGGAAAGCGCACAGTCTGCTGTAAATTGTGCAGTTGCAATGCAGGAAGAAATGATTGAACTGCGTAAGGAATTTGAAGAGCGCGGTATGCCTGCAATCAGAATAGGAATTGGTGTTCATTACGGAAACGTTGTAATTGGAACAGGAGGCGACAGTGAACGCATGACAGAGATTTCGCTTTCGGATGATATTGATATTGCAATTAAAACAGAAGCTGCAACAAAGCTTTACAAGCGTCCTATTCTTGTTACAAAGCAGACATTGAATCAGGCAGCAAACGAATTGCGTGCAGTTGGAAAGAAGTTTGATTTTTCCGGCAAGGAAGTGGCTGCCCAGGAAGATGCAACAATTCCTCCGCTGTATTCGATTTACAATAATAAGATTGGTGAAGTGTTATAACTGTTTTTCAAAGCAGTCGCCGTTAGCAGCAAATCCCATCTTAAGCAGATATTTTTGATGAAGCTCTATGCCTGTTCTGGCGGTGAGCTTTTTTATGTTGTCGTCCTTCAGTTTGTTGTACAAAAACTTTCCAACAGAAGTGTCACGGTACGCCGGAGTTGTATAATCAAGAGAAACATTCAGGGCGTTTTCTGGTGCGGGTGTACCTACAAGGATGCCTGCACAATCAGAATGGCAGCAGATAAGATAAACAGAATCGTCTGATTTTATCTGATCAAAATCCGGGAAAATCTTTTTTATATCATCGTTATTTTGTTCAAGAAAATATTTTGGAAAGCTGTCTGCGCCTGTGAGCTTTACGACTGAATATTCTTTTTTTGTATTAAGCAGCTTATGAAGGTTTATAAGATTTATGATAATCAGTGCAACCTGCATTGCGGCTGTAGGGTAGGAATGAATGCACAGGGCGTAGGTGCAGAAAATCACACTTCCGATTGTGTTGATAACACGGAGCTTTACGACCGAAGTCATGAGCATAGAGACAATTACAAGTGCAGAACCAATATAACCAATAATTTCGATAATCTGTTTAATGTTGTTAATCATAAGTTAATTATATCATAAAACAATTTTTATAGAAGTTAATTCTATTTTTTGAAATTTGGCATGGTATAATGTAAGCATAATCTAATTCAAACGCCGGGGGCAGATATGCATTACAAAAATTTTAAGACAGTTCTTTATTGTGTAGCAGGCTGGGTAAATCATGTAACAGAAGAGCAGCTTCGTAAGGAAGCAGAGTTTTTCCAGAAATATGTTGGAGTTGATAAGATTTATCTTGAAACTTTCCGCGATGAGTTTTCAAAAAAAGAACAGCTTGAGCTTGTAAAGCGTGTTATGAAAGATTACGGAATTGAAGTTTCAGGTGGAATTACAACTGTCTGCCCTGACCAGAATGAGTCTGACAAAAAACGCCAGCGACTTTTTAGCACCATGTGCTATTGCAATGAACCTATGCGCGAGCTTACAAAAAAGGTTTCTGAATATACCGCCGGAATGTTTGATGAATTTATAATCGACGACTTTTTCTTTACACAGTGTATGTGCGAAGATTGTGTGCGCGAAAAAGGAAACCGCTCGTGGTCTGAATTCCGTCTGGCTAAGATGATGGAAGTTTCGCGTGAACTTATAATCGGGCCTGCAAAAAAGGTGAACCCTAATGTAAAGATAATCATCAAATATCCTAACTGGCGCGAAAGCTATCATGAAACAGGCTATAACCCTGGTGAGCAGCGCGAGATTTTTGATTACATTTATACCGGAACAGAAACAAGACACGGAGCTTTGCAGGATCAGCATTTGCCTCGTTACTTAAGCTATTCTCTTATGCGCTATATGGACAGTGTTGCACCGGGAAGAAACGGCGGTGGATGGTTTGATCCGTTTGACTGCGACAGACTGGACACTTACCTTGAGCAGGCTTATCTTACTGCCTTTGCAAAACCAAAAGAAATGATGATGTTCTGCTGGCCTTCACTGGCAGAGGACAAGCGTGCAACTCCACTTGGCTTTATGTATAAAAAGCTTGATAGAATTCTGGGACAGGTAGGAAAGCCTGAAGGTCTTAAGGTTTATATTCCTTTTAATTCACAGGGTGAAGATCACATTGAAGATTACCTTGGAATGGTTGGAGTTCCTATGGACCCGACTTGTGATTTCCCGGCATTTACTGAAGGTGTAAAAAACAAAGTTCTTGTAACTGCGGCTGCTCTTAAAGATGAAAAGATTGTTGGAAAAATAAAAGACTATGTTGCAGCCGGTGGACACGTAATTGCAACTTCCGGCTTTATGATTGGAGCACTTAAAAAGTATCCTGAAATTTCTGAACTAACGAGCGTTAGTTACAACGACCGCGTTCTTACAGCAGATGAATTCCAGAGCCCTTCTTCAATTGGATTTGGTAAGGAATATATAAAGAGCAGGGGAGCAATTACTTTCCCGCTGCTTGAACATCGCAACAACGCAACCTGGTCGCTTATGAATGCAGGCCACGGTGAATATCATGAAAGCATTTTGTGTTATGACACATACGGTAAGGGAAGGCTGACAACGTTAGTGCTTCCTGATATGCCAAGTAAGATTTATGAGATGCCTGCACAGGCGTTGGCAGCAATCCGCCAGGAGCTTGCAGTAAGCGATATCTGGATTGACGGGCCTGCAGGTGTTTCTCTGTTTACTTATGACAATAAAACATTTGGTTTGTATGCCTACACCTGGGATGGATGCACACCTATGGAATTTACTGTTTACATTAAAGGCGAACACAAAACTCTTAAACGAATTGCAGATTCTGATACACCTTCTCCTTGGAAGAATTTCCCGATTCCTGCTAAGAGTACCCATCCTCTGGATTTCAGAACAAAAGAAGTTGTTACAGAATTCCACGTAAGAGTTATTCCCGGGGATTTTGACTTTTTTGAAATAGAATAGCCACGTCATTGCGAGCCGAAGGCGTGGCAATCCATTTTGAAAATTGAATCTTGTTACTGGATTGCCTCGCTTCGCTCGCAATGACGAGATTAGGGTTAGTTGATTTTTTTCAAAGGAGCTTTGAAGCTCATTTTGCGAGGGGTTTCTATCTTTTCAAATTTGATTGTGTAGGTTGCGGCGTTGCGGTCAATTGAAACGACTGTACCGCGGCCCATAATTTTATGTTCAACAAGGTCGCCTTCTTGCAGAGTCGAGAGGGCTGATTTTTTTTCGAGCGCAGAGTCTGACTCTTTTATGTACATGCGTGTTTTTGTTACAAGCTGCGGCGGGAGTTCTACCTCGTAATTTAGCAATGGCTTGTCTATGTCAAAAATAAATCGTGAAGGGTAACGGCCGCCTGCGTGTGTGCTGAAGCCTTCTGCTTCTGAAAGGAACAGCAATTTTTGTGCACGGGTAACTGCTACAAAAGCAAGGCGTCGTTCTTCTTCCATGGCTTTGAGGCTGTCTACCTTTGAGCTTGGGAACATGTTTTCGTTGAGTCCCACAATAAATACAACAGGGAACTCAAGACCTTTTGCTGTGTGGATTGTCATGAGTCGTACAGCATTTTTGTGTGCAGTGATGTCTGCGTTTGTATAAAGGGCAGCATGGGCAAGATAATTTTCCAAAGTGCATTCTTCGCCGCAAGAGGTTTCGTATTCGTAGATTGACTGCTTGAGCTCTGCAAGGTTGTCTAAGCGCTCCTGGCTTCCTTCTGTGCGCAGGGCTTTTTCGTAACCGCTTTTGTTCATTACATGACTGAATAATTCCGAGATCTGCATTTTGGAATAAGTGCCGGCAAAGCCTTCTATGAGGTCTATGAATTCCTGAGCCTTTGTGTTTGCAAAAAGCTCGTCGCCAACTTTCATTTTGAGGGCTTCGTAAAGAGAGCCGCCCTGCTGATCTACATATTCTTTGAGTGCTTTAATTCGCCTTTCTCCGATGTTTCTTTTTGGCTGATTTACTATTCGCAAAAATGAAAGGTCGTCCTTGTAAGCTATCATTCGAAGATAGGAAAGAGAATCTTTTATTTCTGCGCGGTCAAAAAACGGAACGCCTGAGTTTAAGGTGTAGGCAATTTTTTCGCGCTGGAAAACTTCTTCGATTGTGCGGCTGATGTAGTGGGCACGGTATAATATTGCAATGTCTGATGGAGAGTATGCATACTTGTGCGGCCCTTCGACAGGCTCAGGGACCCCAAGGTTGCCTGCGGTCCCTGAGATTGTCGAAGGGCCTTCTGTTAATTGCCTTATTTTATCTACCAATGCCTCTGCTTCTTCTTCTGCTGACTTTGCGTGGAAGTAAGAAGGGAGCGGGGTTTTAGGGGCAGAGCCCCTAGGCGAAGGGGTAGCGAACAACGCAGTGTGAGCGAGGGGAAGATACGCTTCGCTAACGAGTTTTGTTTCCGATTTTTGATTTATCGGAGAACAAAACTCGCTTCCCCCTCCTAGGTTACCCGGAACTAACTCTTTCTTAATTCGGTTCCTGTTTTTATCAATAAGACTATTTGCGGCATCGAGAATTGGTTTTGTGCTGCGGTAGTTTTTGTCCATGATGATTGTCTGAACGCCCGGAAAACTTTTGTCGAAGTCCAGAAGGTAACGGATGTCGGCACCGCGCCAGGTATAGATTGTCTGGTCAGGATCGCCTACTACAAAAAGATTGTTGTGGTAAGGGCAGAGGGCCTTCATGAGCTCGTACTGAATAAAGTCTATATCCTGGAACTCATCGATCATTATGTATTCAAGACGCTCCTGCCACTTCTGACGGATTTCGTCGTTTGTCTGAAAAATGTAGAGCACGAACTTGAGAAGGTCGTTGTAGTCAAGGCCGAAGCACTTTTTTTCCTGATAGAGATAACCGTAAAAAATAATGTCATCTGGCTTGGTGGCAGCAAGGTACTTCTGATGGATTTCGTCGAGCGTCATGCGGATAAGGTCTTCATAATAATGAGGCTCTTTAAAAAGCTTTTTGATTTCTATCATGTCGCGGGCTGCAGAAAAAGTCATCTGCCGCAGTGTAAGGCCTCGCTCTTCGTAAATAATCTGGAGCATTGCATCTATGTCGGAATTGTCCAGAACAAGAAAACTTTTTGGATAGCTTACGGCATGAGAATCTTCCTGAAGCACGCTTACACAAAATCCGTGGAACGTAGAAATGTAACCTGTGTCGTTGTCGCCTGTGAGCTTACGGATTCGGTTTCGCATTTCGGCAGCGGCTTTATTTGTAAAAGTAACGCAAAGGATGTGAGAAGGAAGAATGCCAACTTCGTTTACAAGATATGCAAAGCGGTGGGTGAGGGCGCGGGTTTTTCCTGAACCGGCTCCTGCAATTACACGGACATAACCTTCTGTTGTTGTGACTGCAGCTCGTTGCTCGGGGTTGAGGTTTTCGAGAATGTCTGTCTGGAGGTCGTCCTGTTGTTGCATATGTTTAGTATAAATGAAATGTCATGGATTTTCTACTTGACTTTTAGCGTAGACACAGTAGAATTTTCTTATGTTCTGGATTGGACAGGCGCTCATTCTTCTGGGCTTTATTTTTCAGATTTGCAATCTCATTATTGATGTAAGGTTTATTCTTTACAAAAGGAATTCTATTACAGAAGGAAAAACGCATAACCAGTTTCTTGATTTTTTAATTCTGGGAATGGTCTGTCTTTTCTGTGTTGTTTATCTGATTATTCTTTTTGCAAAAATACAATCTATCTGGGTGGGCATTCTTCTTTTTGCGGGAGCTTGTTTTGTAACAACAGTTCTGCTTTGGATTTACACTCTCACTAAGGGAATCCGCGATTCTGCTTTTTCTATTTCTAAAACTTTGATTGGAATTGTAGAAGCCCGCGATCCTAACCTGAATGGTCACAGTCTTCATGTTCAGGAGCTGGCGCTGCTTATTTATAAATATCTGCCGGCGGGAATGCATAAGGGAATCAGTGCTGAAAATCTTAAGTATGCGGCTCTTTTTCATGATGTGGGCAAGCTTGGTATTCCTGAAGCAATTTTGAATAAACCCGGAAAGCTTGATGATGAAGAATGGATTTTGATGCGTCGTCATCCTGAAATTTCTGTGAAGATTCTGGAACCGCTTTCTTCTTTTGATTACATTCGTAACTGGATTTTGTATCATCATGAGCGCGTGGACGGAAAGGGATATCTGAAGATTCCTGTAAAAGAGATTCCTATGGCAGCTCGAATCATCAGTGTGGCAGATACTTATTCTGCTATTACAATGGCGCGTTCTTATAAACCTGGCAAGAGCTACGACGAAGCAATTGCTATTATAAAGGATGTTGCCGGAAGTCAGCTTGATAAAGAAATTGTGGATATTTTCTGTTCTATTCCAAGAAAGGAAGTGGAGGATTGTATATGTCGGATTCAAATGCAAAACCAGGAGCTGTAAGTCAGGCTTTGGATGATTTTTCTAAAAAGTTCGCACGTTTTGCTGCAGACCCTCAGGCTGTTGAAGGGCTGAAGGTTGAATCTCCGCTTAAGTCTCTGCAGGACCAGATAAACGAACGTGAGTCGGAACGGGCCTCTGTTTTGCGCCGCCAGTTTCTGGAATATGTAAGTCCTTTGACTTCTGATATTGAAGATGATGAAGAGGCGCTTCTTAAGGCTTATAAATTGTACTGCCAGGTTGTGGAACTGAACGAAACAGCAGGAGATGCCGGAACTCATTTGCGTGATTTTTCTGTGACAAGTCCGCTTTGTCGTAAGAGTGAATATACTGGTGGCGGTGACGGGCGTTTTTGTTTTTTACGCCTTTGGTTTGCAGCAACTAACCCCGATGCACTTTTTATGCCTGTGATGGAACAGGATGCTAACGGAAACTGGTATCTTAGTTTTGTGGAAAAAGAAATGTGGAAGCCAACGCTTCTGGAACGAGAAATTATGCAGATTGTCGGGGAATGAACTGCGGGTAAAGGGTGCCCTTGACAAAAAAGGTCCAACTCATTAAATTGATTTTAACTTTTGGAGACAAAATTGAAAGGTAACTTTTATTACGGCGCATATTATTATTACTCTTATTATGCTACAGGCAAGGGCAGTAAGTAATTTGTGCAATAAATGTTACTAAACATTGAATATAACAACCGCACGGATTACTTCCGCGCGGTTTTTTTTTGGAGGAAACAACATGATAGCAGTACTTAAATCGGGTGTAACTCACGAGCAGATTGACAATCTTATTGAATGGTTCAAGTCGCAGGGACTTAAAGTTCATCTTTCAGAAGGTGATTATAAAACTATTCTTGGTTTGATAGGTGATACTACAAAGATTGATATTGATCTGCTTAAAGGTCTTGATATTATTGAATCGGTAACTCGCATTACAGAGCCGTTCAAAAAGGCAAACAGAAAGTTTCATCCGGAAGATACAGTTGTTGATGTAAGCGGCGTAAAAATTGGCGGCGGAAACTTTGCTTTTATTGCAGGCCCTTGTTCTGTAGAAAGCCGCGATCAGATTATTGAAGTTGCACAGGCTGTTAAGGCAAGCGGTGCAAAGTTGCTTCGTGGTGGTGCTTTTAAGCCTCGTACTTCTCCTTATGATTTCCAGGGACTTAAAGCTGAAGGATTGGAATTGCTGCTTGAGGCTAAGAAGGCAACCGGTATGCCAATTGTTACAGAAATCATGAGCCCTGCCCATATTCCTCTTTTTGAAAATGTAGATTTGATTCAGGTTGGTGCACGCAACATGCAGAACTTTGAACTTCTTAAGGAGCTAGGTAAGATTAACAAACCTATTCTTCTTAAGCGCGGTCTTGCAAACACAATGAAAGAATTCCTTATGAGTGCTGAATACATCATGGCCGGTGGAAACGAAAACGTTATTTTGTGCGAGCGCGGAATCAGAACTTACGAAACTTATACACGTAATACGCTGGATCTGTCGGCTGTGCCAATGCTCCACGAACTAACACATCTTCCAATTATTGTTGACCCTTCTCATGCTACCGGTATTGCACGCATGGTTAAGCCTATGGCTATGGCTGCAGCTGCTTGTGGTGCCGACGGAATTATGATTGAAGTTCACAATAATCCTCCTATGGCCTTGTGCGATGGTGCTCAGTCGCTTACTCCTGCTCAGTTTGATGATGTTGCAAAACGTGTAATGAAGATTCGCGAGGTGATTTAAGTGAGTGCAGATAAAGTAAAAACTGTCGGCGTTGTCGGACTTGGTTTGATTGGTTCCTCTTTTGCAAAGGCTTTTCATGAGTCCGGCTGCAAGGTTTATGCTTACGACGCAGATTCTTCTGTTCTTCTTATGGGAAAGATTGCAGGTTTTGTAAAGGACGAGCTCACTTCCGACCGCCTTGCTGATTGTGATTTAGTTTTGATTTGTATTTACCCTCAGGGAACAATTGATTACGTAAAGGCAAATGCAGACAAGTTTCGTAAGGGTGGACTTGTTATGGACACTGGTGGAATTAAGCGCCCAGTTTGTGAAGCCTGTTTTAAGATTGCAAAGAAGAGCGGATTTGTTTTTGTTGGAACACATCCTATGGCCGGTAATAAATATTCGGGAATGAAGCATTCACGTGGTTCACTTTTTAAGGGTGCACCGCTTGTTATTGTTCCGCCAAGCTTTGATGATATGAAGTTGATTGACCGTGTTAAAGCTGCCATGGCTCCTGCTGAGTTTGGAAGCTTTATGCTTTCTCATGCAGACAAGCACGACCAGATGATTGCCTTTACTTCGCAGCTTGCACATGTTGTTTCTAACGCTTATGTAAAAAGTCCTACAGCAAAGGAGCACCACGGATTTTCTGCTGGCAGCTATAAGGATTTGACTCGTGTAGCCTGGCTTAATTCACAGATGTGGTCAGAGCTCTTTTTGGAAAACAAAGACAATTTAATGAACGAAATTGACAGCCTGATTGGTGAACTCAAAAAATATAAAGATGCAATGCAGAAGGATGACAGGGAAGGGCTGCAGAAGCTTTTGCAGGAAGGAAGCGACCGAAAAGCAGAATTGGATGGTTAAGCGTGGATTGCTTCGCCTTCGGCTCGCAATGACATGTCATTGCGAGGAGCGCAGCGACGTGGCAATCCAGAATTGGAAGGAATAAACTTATGGAAACAATTCACGTAAACGTAAAAGACTCATATGACGTTCTCGTGGGCCCTGGCCTTTTGGCTCAGAGCGGTGCCCTCATCAAAGACGTAGACAGCCGTATTCAAAAGCTCCTTATTGTGAGTGATTCACATGTTGCTAAGTTGTATAAGGATGCGTTGGCGGGTGTGCTGCGAGAGGCCGGCTTTGAAGTTTTTGATTTTGTTTTTGATGCCGGTGAACAGAGTAAGAATCTTGAAACAGTTGGGGCAATTCTTGGTGTGCTAGCTGAAAAGGCCTTTACCAGAACAGACGCAGTTGTTGCTCTTGGCGGAGGTGTTGCTACAGACATTGCCGGATTTTCTGCTTCCATTTTTTTACGTGGTATAAAAGTTTTCCAGATACCTACTTCTCTACTTGCACAGGTTGATGCTTCTGTCGGCGGCAAGACAGGTGTTGATTTACCTGAAGGAAAAAATCTTGTTGGTTCTTTCTATCAGCCGTCGCTTGTTATTATTGATACAGATCTGCTTGCTTCTCTTGATGATGTGATTTTTACAGAAGGTATGGCAGAGGTTATAAAATACGCTTTTATCTGCGACAAAAATCTTTTTGAACGCTTGCAGAAAAAGCTTACAAAGTCTTCTCCACAACTGCCCGAAATTATTGCTCAGTGTGTTCGCATTAAAGCAGACATTGTTTCTAAAGATGAACACGACAACGGCCTGCGCCAGCTTTTGAACTTTGGTCATACAATTGGTCACGTAATTGAAGCCCGCAGTAATTTTACAGTTTCGCACGGCTTTGCTGTTGCCAAGGGAATGGAACGCATAAGTCGTACAAGTAATGTGCATTCAGAAGTTGTGGAGCTTCTTAAGAAATACGACCTGCCGTGTGATGACCCTATCACCAGCGACCAGATTTTGCAGGGAGTTATGAACGACAAGAAAAAGCGCGGTGGTAATATTACAATAGCCTTTGTAAACGCCATAGGCGCCGGCGAGCTTCGAACAATGAGTCTTGAAGAATTTGGAAATTATTTATGAATTATAAAATAGAAATCCCAAGCCTTAAGCTAGATTTTAAAGTTCCTCCTTCAAAGTCTGTAGTCCACCGAGAATTGATTATTGGATTTTTGGAGGCAGTGAAAGAAGGGCGCGGGGTGAATGAACAAAGCGGGGTACCAGAGCGAAGTGTGGTGCCTGAGCGAAGTGTGGTGCCTGAGCGAAGTGTGGTGCCTGAGGCTCTCGAAGGCCCCCATAAGATCCAATCCATCATCACCCCACAAGAAACCGACAACGATGACATCCGTGCCACCCGCGCCTGTCTCAAAGCCTTGTACGAAGCAAGCCAGAGTGATGCAACAGAAGTTTACATGCCCTGCAACGAAAGCGGTTCCACCCTGCGTTTTATGATTAGCGTTGGTGCTGCCTATTTGAATTATGTAGGCTTGGCCCAGAAAAAGAAGTTAGTATTTTTGCCAAAAGGCCGTCTTATCGACCGTCCGCTTGATCAGCTTATTACATGCTTGGCTGAGCGCGGTGTTACAGTTGTTGTAGATAAAGAAAAGAATGAAATCACAGTAGAGGGTGTGCTTACTCCGGGCTGTTTTGTTATACAGGGAAATGTTTCTTCGCAGTATATTTCCGGTTTGCAGATGGCCTTGATTTTGCTGCCTGATTTTACTGTTGAGCTTGATGGGCCGCTTGAGTCAAAAGGGTATTATGAATTAACTTTGAATATTTTGAAGAGTCATAATGACGGGGCCCTTCGACAGGCTCAGGGACCCCAGGGGCAATCTATTTCTGAAGGCGACTGGTCCAGCGCAGCATTTTTGCTTTGTCTTGGTGCCCTTGTTCCAGACGGACAGATTATCTTACACGGTCTGAACAAAGATTCTCTGCAAAAAGATAAAATCATAATCAGCATACTGGAACAGTTAGGTTTTACTTTCACCTGGAACAACAGCTCTGTAGAACTTACTGCCCGCCCAGACATAAACAAAACACGCGAACTTGAACTCAACCTTGATGCCGCCGACTATCCTGACATCGTTCCATACATTGCAATTGTTTCAACCGCATACACAAAATCAACCAGCATCAAAAATATTGAACGCCTGCACTTTAAGGAATGCGACCGCGTAGAAGCAACAATAAATGCATTAAAAGCAGCTGGTGGCAACGCTTACGAAAAAGACGGCACTCTTTATATAACAGGCGGCCACAACGCAGCAGGAGAGCTTTCTGTAAGCACATACAACGACCACCGCATGGCAATGACAGCATGTCTCGTTGCAGCATGGACAGGTCGTCCTGTTTTGATAGATAATAAAGAATGTGTAAAAAAATCCTTCCCGGGATTGTTTGAAGTAATAACCCCCGGGGTCCCTGAGCATGTCGAAGGGGCACAAGATTAGAGAGGACATTATGCAGGAATACAATTGGTTTACTGGAACTAACCTTAAAGTTGGCATCTACGGGGAATCTCACAGCGAGTCCATTGGTGTACGCCTCGAAGGTCTAGCCTGTGACAAGCTCGACACCAACGCTCTTGCTGCATTTATGAAACGCCGTGCTCCAGGCCAGAATGACTGGTCTACCCCACGCAAAGAAGCCGATGAAGTTATTGTAGATACCTTGCAGAATGGTTTGTTCGAAGCACATATCCAGAACACAAATACAAAACCACATGATTATTCAAACTTGTTACGAACCCCTCGTCCTGGCCACGCAGATTTTACTGCAAGACTCAAATATGGTGAAAGTTTTAATTCATCAGGTGGCGGTGCTTTTTCGGGAAGACTCACAGCTCCTTTGTGTGCTGCAGGCTTTCTTGCAATGAGCTATCTTGAACAGAAAGGAATAAAAATAAACGCACATATAAAATCAATTGCCGGTGTAAAGGATGAGTCCTACAACTTTGACGACCGCGCAGAAGAAAAAGCATTCCTTGAAAAACTTTCAGCCGTTCCACAAAAAGAGTTCCCCGTAATTGATGACGCAAAAGGCGAGCTTATGAAAGAAGCAATTGCCAAAGCCCGTGCCAACAACGACTCTGTAGGCGGCACAATTGAAGTTGTAATTCAGGGATTACCAGGCGGAATAGGCGGCCCGATTTTCGAAGGCATAGAAGCAAAAATTGCCGCCTTGTGTTTTGCAGTTCCAGCATGTAAAGGTGTAGAATTTGGTAATGGGTTTGGTGCTGCGGAATTAACAGGGGCTACTAATAATGATAGCTTTGTTTTTGCAGAAGGGCTAAAACTGAAAACCAACCGTTGCGGTGGCATTCTTGGGGGCATAAGCGTTGGCGGTACTGTTGCACCAATTGTTTTTGATGTAGCTGTAAAACCAACACCAACAATTTCAAAAGAGCAGAACACAGTAGACTTAGAAACAAAATCAAATACAACAATAACTGTAGGCGGACGACACGACCCTTGTATTGTTCCGCGTGCAGTTCCTGTATATGAAGCTGTTGCAGCTCTTGCTCTTGCAGATTTTATTTAGAATCTAATAATAAACGCTTTTTTACTTGTATCATCAAAACCAAGTGAGCGGTAAAAATCATGAGCTCCGGTGCGGGTAATTCCACTTTCAAGAAAGACCTTGTAACAGTTCTGTTCTTTTGCAAGTTCAATGGCTTTTTTTAGAAGCTGGCTTCCAACTCCTTTGCCACGCCATTTTTCGTCCGTTACAACATTTTCTATAAAACCAATCGGTCTACCCTGGTTGCTGAAATTGGGGATGATTGTCAAAAAGCAGGTTGCAATAAGCTGGTCATTTTCGTAGGCGCCAAGGTAAGTGATTTTATCATCATTTTGAATCTGTTCCCAAATCTCTTCACGCTTTTGTGCCGGTAAACCTTCATTTATAGGACTAAGCTGAACATACAAATCCATCAGTGTGTCTAAATCTTTTTGTGAAATTTTTCGTATTTCCATAAGTTCATTATAACAGAAAAAGTTAAAATATCATAATCCTGTGGATTTTTCTTATCTCAAATGATAGTATCATACACATGGAAAATACTGATAATTCTTTAGCTGATTTGCGGTTACAGATAGACGCCGCTGATGATAAGGTACTGGCAGCACTTGCAGAACGCATGAAGGTTGCTAAAAAAATTGGTGAACTTAAAAAAGAAAGCGGTGGTGCAGTTATGGATGCAGACCGCGAAGCACAAAAACTTGTTGTACTGCAGGAAAAGGCTGATAAAATTCTTAAGCCGTATATAAGCAGAATCTATAGTGTTCTTTTTGAAGTATCGCGGGATTTGCAGTCAAAGTTATAAAATCAGCGTCATTGCGAGGAGCGTAGCGACGTGGCAATCCATAAAGAAATAGGCATTCTAATATGTGGATTGCCACGCTTCGCTCGCAATGACGAAGGAATTGAAAATATGAAATTCGGAGTTCTGGGAAAATCATTGCCTCATACATATTCGCCGCAGATTCATAAGGAATTTGCGGATTATGAATATACTGTTCTTGAACGCACAGAAGAGCAGGTTCATGACCTATTCAAAGGCGCAGAAGGGCTGGATGGTTTTAATGTAACAATTCCATATAAAAAACTTGCTGCAAGCTTGTGTACAGAACTTTCTGAAGAAGCAAAAGAGCTTGGTGCAGTAAACACAGTTGTAAAAACTCCGGATGGTTTTAAAGGCTATAATACAGATGTGTTCGGATTTAAGTACATGCTCCAAAGCGCAGGCATAGATCCAGCCGGCAAAAACTGTCTCATCCTTGGTACAGGCGGCGCAAGTGTTGCAGTAGAGTATGCACTGAAAAAAATGGGTGCTGCAAAGATTGATTTTTGTTCCCGTTCAGGCCAGATAAATTATGAAAATGTTTACACCGTTGCCCAGGATTCTGAGGTTATTGTAAACACAACACCAGTAGGCATGTTCCCGGAAATTGATAATTCTCCGATTGATCTTTCTCAATTTAAAAATCTTTATGCCGCAACAGACATCGTTTATAATCCTTCACGCACAAAGTTTTTGCAGCAGGCACAGGAGCTTGGTGTAAAAAATGCAGGCGGACTTAGTATGCTGGTAGCGCAGGCTTGGGAAGCGAGCAGGTTTTTTACAAGAGGACAAGGCACCGTGGTCCCTGAGCTTGTCGAAGGGCCACAACATGATGACATCTCCTCTGTAATAGAAAAACTCCAATCCCAGATGCTCAACATCACACTTATTGGTATGCCGGGCTCTGGAAAAACTACTCTTGGTAAAAAGCTTGCAAAAGAAAAAGGCCGCACGTTTGTAGATCTGGATGACAAGTTCAAAGAAGAATACAACATCACCCCGGCAGAAGTAATTACACAAAAAGGTGAAGACGAATTCCGCTGCATGGAAACTGCGCTTGCAAAAAAAATCCTGCCACAATCAGGACTTGTAATTGCAACAGGTGGCGGCATTGTAACACGCAAAGAAAACTGGTTTTATCTGAAGGCTAATTCAAAAGTTATTTACATTGAGCGCCCGCTGGAGTTCCTTTTAAAACAGGACACTTCTAACAGACCGTTGAGTCAGAATAATAAAATAGAGGAACTCTATAAAGCAAGAGTTCCTCTTTATGAAAAAGTCTGTGATGAAAAGTGGATTGCCGCGCTTCGCTCGCAATGACGGATTATCCCGGAATATGAATAATCTCTCGCGGTTTACTTCCGTTGGCTGGACCTACAATGCCGCGCTCTTCCATTTCTTCAACGAGTCGTGCTGCACGGTTGTATCCAATCTTCAAGCGACGCTGGATGTAGCTGGCACTTGCCTTTCCTGACTGAACGACAATTTCCAAAGCCTGATCATACAAAGGATCTTCGTCCATGTTGTTTCCAAAAAGGTCTACGTTTCCTTCTTCGTCTTCTTCATCTTCAACGAAAATCTGATCATCAATATATTCTGGTTCACCGTACTGCTTAACGTAATCAACAACCTTTTCTACTTCGTTGTCATCAAGGTAAGTTCCCTGAATACGAATAGGAGCTGGATCAACAGCAGAAGCATAAAGCATATCACCACGGCCAAGAAGTTTTTCGGCACCAACTCCGTCAATAATAATCTGAGAGTCAATTCGCTGAGCAACCATAAATGCAATTCGGCTTGGGATGTTAGCCTTAATCAAACCGGTGATTACATTTGTAGACGGACGCTGTGTTGCAAGTACAAGGTGAATACCAACGGCACGGCTCATAGCTGTAAGACGAGCTACAATATTTTCAAGTTCCTTACCGCTTGTTGCCATAAGGTCAGCAAACTCATCAATGATTACAACAATGTAAGGAAGCTTTTCTGTAGCAATGTTGCGTTCCTTAATTCGTTCGTTGTAGCTTGAAATATCGCGTACACCAAGTCCATCAAGAAGAGCATAGCGGCGTTCCATTTCGCACAGACAATACTGCAATGCCTGGATAGCCTTCTTTGGTTCAGTAATAACCGGTGTAAGCAAATGTGGAATATTATTATAAAGCTTAAGCTCAACAACCTTAGGGTCAACAAGAATCATCTTTACGTCTTTGAAAGAACGCTTGTAAAGAATTGATGTAATCAAGCTGTTTACACAAACAGATTTTCCGGAACCAGTTGCACCGGCAATGAGCATATGCGGTGTTTTTACAAGGTCAACAAGCTGAGCCTTTCCAAGAATATCTTTTCCCAGAATTACAGGGATTTTCATTTTGTTCCATTCAGGCAAATCCATTTCTATAATTTCACGGAAGCCTACAACACTGCGGCGCTTGTTTGGAACTTCAATACCAACTGCCTGCTTACCAGGAATAGGAGCAACAATACGAACTGACTGTGCTGCAAGACTGAGAGCGATGTTATCCTGCAAAGCAACAATCTTACTGAGTTTTACGCCAGGCGCCGGAAGGATTTCGAACATTGTAACAACAGGGCCTTTTTTAATACCAATGATGTCTGCATCAATGTTGAATTCTGCAAGAGTCTGCTTGAGGTTTACAGAAGCCTGTTTTGTTTCGTCATCAATAACCCAGTACTGGTCATCTTTATATGCTGTAAGAAGGTCAGACGGAATTACGTATGGACCTTTTTTTGTAGCCTTTTTAGATTTTGGAGCAGTGCCTTCAATTACCTTTGTCTGAGGTGTATTTTCTTCCTGCTGTGCGTTGAAGAAATCTGTAAGCTCGTCGGCAGTAAGATTGTTTGCACGGCCAATATTCGGATTCAATTCCGGAGAAAGAATTTCATCACTGTCGTCCAGAGTTTCTTCAAAAGCGGCGTCTACATCAAAAAGAGAATCATCATTGCTTTCGCTGTCATCAGATCCACGGCGGATATCTTCTTCCATGTCAGAGAAAACATTTCCGGCAGCATTTGAAACATTAGAGAAGTTTATACTTTTTTCCTGTTTTGCAATCTGATTGAATACTGTGTTGTCAACTTCCATTTCTTCTGGAATTGGTTCAATATCATCAGACAAATCTTCGTTTACAGGAAGGTTGTTAGGGTCAACATCAAAGAAATCAGGGTCCAGAGTTTTTTCTGCAAGCGAAATCTTTCTAGGATATTTTGAATTTATATTCTGTGCTGCAGCATAAGGGTCGTTATCGTCTGATTTTTCCTGGTCAGCAGCAGCTTCTTCATCCTTAAGCGAAATTGTGTTCGGCAGATTTTTGTTTGTAACAACTTTGTTTATATATTTTGCAGATTCGTAAGGAGAAGCTTCTGATTTTTCTTCAAGCTCATCTGGCGAGAAAGAAAGTTCAGGATCATTTTCATCAAAATCTTCTACATAGTCTGGAGGAAGTTCTGCAGGGGCTGGAGGAACATTGTCCCATTCAAGCTCGTCTACAGCATTTTCTGCAGGAACATCTTCCGAAAGCAAAGCGGCATATTCTTCCTGAGAAATAATTGAAGCAGGATTTTTTGGCTGAGCGTCTTCTTCGGCAGGAGCAGCTGCAGGGGTTGGAGCAGGTGCGGCAGTTGCAGCAACGGGCTCGGCAGGAGCAGCTTCTACACTTGGTTTATCTCCATCCAGGTTATCATAATCATCTATGCTAGGAATATCTGCTTCGTATAATTCTTCTGCAGATTCCATAAGTGCTTCGAAAGAATCATCCTTCTTTTTCTTTTTGAGTTTATTAAGTGCTTTGTCGAATACTGTTTTTTTAGCACCAATTTTCTTGTATTTAAACTGAGTATCTTCTTTTTCCGAATCTTCAGAATCATCGGCCGGTTCGTCATCAGCTTCGTCTTCATCATCGTTTTCTTCAAAATCACCTTCAGTTTCATCAACAAACTCAATAGAGTCTTCTGAATCGTCGTCAAAATCATCTTCTGAATATTTTGGAGGTTCTTTTCCTTTATAGAAAATCCTGCGGTTAACAGATTCTGCAATTACACCAGCGCCAAGAATTTCAATAATTACAAGCATAAGGCCTGTAACACCGGCAATTACAGCTTTAATAATGCCGGAAGTTCCATCGGAACCACCACTAAGCGCACCTCGACAGATTTTTTCTGTAAAAACGCATGTAAAAAACGGCAGGATTGCTGTTATAAGGCGCATTGTTTTTTGAGCAGTCCAGATTGAAGCAAAACAGTAAAGACCCGAAATCAAAAGGAAAATCGGAATCAGAATGCTTGAGAATCCATAAACTGTAATGAGCATATTTCCTACATAGTAGAAAATGTTGTTATGCCCAGGGCCTCCCACACCAAAATCGAGGAGCTGCAACAACAGACATATAGAAAAAACTGCAGCAAGAGCAAGTAAAATTGTGCCTGTTATAATACTAGATTTATTAGACGATTTCATATTTTAATTATCGTCTTTTAGAAAAATGAGTTTAGTGTTATAATTTTATTTATGAAAAGGACTGAAGTTAAGACTGTTGGGATTTTAACCTCTGGAGGCGACGCTCCTGGGCTTAATGCGGCTATCAGAGCACTTTGTGTTGCTGGTAAAAATAAGTACGGAATGAAATTTATTGGTATTCGCAATGGATACCGCGGGCTTATTGATAACGATACATTCAAAATGGATAAGCTCGATTTTGATTCACTGGTAACAGCCGGAGGAACCTGTCTTGGAACTTCGCGCGTAAAACCTTTTAAAAATCCTGTGCCTGATCCAAAAACAGGGCTGCTTCCTGTAGAAGGCATTAAGGAAACTTTCAAAAAGAATAAGCTTGATGCTCTTGTTTGTCTTGGCGGTAACGGAACTAATACTACCGCGTCGCTTTTGTCAGAGGCAGGCTTTAATGTAATTGGACTTCCTAAAACTATTGATAATGATATTGTTGGCACCGAAGAGTCGTTTGGATTTCAGACAGCAATTCAGGTTGCAACAGAAGGTATAGAAGCTATTCGAACAACAGCCCGAAGTCATCACCGTGTAATGGTTGTAGAAATTATGGGCCACAAAGTTGGATGGCTTGGTTTGTATGCTGGTCTTGCCGCAAATGCAGATGCAATTCTGCTGCCGGAAATTCCTTATGATATTAGAAAGCTTGGAAAATTTATAAAGGCTAAGGTTGAAGGTGGTCAGGGTTATGCTGTGATTGCCTGTTCAGAAGGAGCCATAAATCTTAATGAAGCTAAGCTTGGTAAAAAGGAATTTAAAAAGGCCCGCGAAAGCATGACTCAGTCTGTAGGATTCCGTGTTGCAAAAGAGCTCGAAGCAGAAACAGGAATAGAAACAAGAACTTCTGTTTTGGGTTATACTCAGCGTGGTGGAAATCCAAAGCCTTATGATATTGTTCTTGCAACAACAATTGGTGCCGCTGCAGCAGATTTTCTTGCAGAAGGACAGTTTGGCAAGTTAGTTGCAATTAATGACGGAAAAATTTCAGGCGTTCCTTTGAGCACAGTTGCCGGTGTTGTAAAAGCAATTACAGAAGAAGATCCTGTTTTGCAGACAGCAAGAGCTCTTGGAATTTGTTTTGGAGATTAGTATGGATAAGGGTGTCGCAACAGGGGTCCCTGAGCCTGTCGAAGGGTCGAAGGGTGAGCTTAAATGCCACCGTTGTGCCAGATGTAACGGCTATGGTTGTCCAGATATGCTGCCAGGACTTGGCGGCGTTATGGGCGGAGTAAATTTTCAGGCCAACTGTGCAGACTGGAAAGCACTTGCCGGTACTGTAAGCTCAGAAGCCCTTGATGCTGTAGAAGTTCTTCCTTCAAAGCTTCGCTGCGGTCCTGTTACAGGGGCTGTAGAAAACATTGGTTATGCAAACGAAGAAGACTTTTATTATCCATATTTGAAAAACGCCTATGATGCAGGCTTTGGTCTTTGTATTGGCGACGGCTGCCCTGATGAAAAACTGAAATTTGGTATTGCAGCTGTTGAAAAGATAGGTTCTAACCTCGATGCCGCCTTTTTCCTTAAGCCATATCCTCAGGAGCGACTTTTTGAACGCATAGAATGGATTGGTAAAAACGCCCGCTATATGGGAATTGATATTGATTCCTACAACATCCTTACAATGAGAAACCTGGTAAACCTTGAACGAAAGACTGCTGCCCAGCTGGAGGAATTCCGTAAGCGTTCCGGAGTTCCTTTTGTAATTAAAGGCGTTTTTACAGATGAAGACATAGAGCTTGTAAAAGAAGTTCACCCTGATGTAGTTTATATTTCAAACCACGGTGGCCGCGTAGAAACAAGAAAAGGAAGCACAGCCGATTTTCTTGCAGCCGAAGGTCCAAAACTAAAAAAATACTGTGACCAGCTTTGGATAGACGGAGGCATACGCACCCGCCGTGACATTCAGACAGCCCTATATTACGGTGCAGACCAGGTAATAATGGCCCGCTCCCCAATCCGCGCAACCTTTGATGACCACTATGAGGAGTTTTTAAAGGAACTGGGATTATAAGAATAAATGAAAAGAGAAGAGATTCTTTAATAGTTTCCATTTATCATCTTAGAAAATCCATAAAGAACCATACATTCGAACTTTTTTCTTTATATCTGTTGCCGGCATTGATAGCCTTAATAATTGGAATACAAATTGATTTTGCAGACACAAAGAAAACAAAGGAAGAGCTTCTTCAGGCCCAAGCCTATGTTGAACAATATTATGAACAAAACGGCTCTCTCCCCGACAAAGACGATGAAACCCTAAAAGAGCTTCATGTCAGCATATATGGCGAAGTATACGACGAAGGCTATGATTATGAACTTCATGGCCATGGCGCAAAAATCGGCCGCGGAGATGATCATGTGTTTTTATATCCACGGCCGTAGGGATATAGTTTAAATTACCAAATCAGTATAACACCTATGGCAGGAGTGAAACGGAATGGTGTGCCTATCGTATAGGTATTAAAACTCGAAGTTGAGGTAGTGGTACTTCCTGATATCATTTTTGTGACGGTGCTTGAAGTGCTGTCCATCATTGGAATGGCATGGAAACTGCTTCCTAAATAAAGACCAACCGCATTATTGTTTCCGAAGAATATGTTCATACTTATATCCACGCCTACAGGAACGTAAATTATCGTGACATCGGTTTCACTTCTTATGGTATAAGGAGATATATAAGAGCTTTGTTTGAAATTATAGGAGATTGCTCCAAAACCAACTTCGCCCAATATACGGAAACGGAATTTGTCTGATCCGAAAGTGAATCCAACTCCTGCCAGTAATTCAATGTCGTTTTTTACAAAAGCAGGATCATCACTACTCTTTTCTGGCTGCACAAATCCCATTCCATAGTCCATTCCCAGTTTGAAGGTCAATCCGTTTTTTAATGTCGGAAGCCATGCGTAGTGTGCGTCGAATGTGGAAATTTTGGTGTCCTTTTTTTCAATTACAGGGACGTCATTTATTTCAGTAACTGTATAACTGGTCTGCGGAAAACTAAGGGCTACATTCATTATATTGAACCAGCTTTTCGAAGGGGTTGAGGTGTCTGCTGTCTCTGGCGATTGATTTTCTGCGACTTTAGTTTCTTTGACAGAATCTTCTTCGACTTCGACAACTTTCTCTTCTGCAACCTTTACTGTTGCTATGAGTTTTGGATTCTTTTTGGCCAGTTCTGGGGTAGTGTGAAAACCTATTTGTAACACACATTTCATCACAGGTTTGCTGGTGACAACAAAAACGACCGAAGTAGAAAACTGCTCATTCTGAGATACAGGCTTTGAGAAGGTAGTATACTCTGCAAGTTCTTTATACCATCCGGCTTGTTCGCTGTCATCAATAAGTCCTATGAACATATTTTGGTCGCCCATATCGACATAATCTTTAAAGCTTCCTTCGTATATAATGGTAATTGTGTCTCCTACAATCGGATAGCGTCCAATCAGTTTCTTGATATGACGAGAGATATCGATACGTACAATTGCTTGATCGGCATAAGCGGCGCCGCCATTATTTTGCTGGAATGTTATTTTCGGAGCAATTTCAGAAAGGTTGATTGTGTAAGACAAGGGCTCCTTTTCTTTTGCATAGCTAGAACCTGCTAGAACCAGGAAAAAAACAAAAACGGATAGTATTTTCTTCATATAATCCTCCTTGCTGTACTGTCTTTTGTAATGATACTATCGATTTTTGATTTGTCAAGGAAATAAACATGATGAAGGATATGATCATGTGTTTTTGGATTTACACGCGAAAATACAAAAAGACCTTTATTCAAAAATACAACCCTCTAAAATTGAGTTCATCCAGTCCTGGGCTTCGTCGAAACAGGCATTGCAGGCATCAAGGCTTATAAGGAAGTAGATTGTTGTTTCAAGGCGGTTCAGCTTTTGGTTGATGCGGAAGTATGCCATTCCGTCGTCGGTGGAGGCGCTGGCGGTTGCGTTGTTGTAATCTATTGGGCGTTCAAAGCTTAAGCCTGAAAATTCTGTGTAAGGAACGGCCATAACAATTGTAACACCCTTCATTCCATTTCTTACATCATTGTACAGGTTTAGGTTTTCATAAATGTAGTAATCTGCAATTATTCCGTTTATAGTTGTTCTTTTTTTCTTTATGATTTTTCCGCCGTCTCTTGTTGCAGAATTGATTGTCAAAGTATCAACATAATTTTTATCAACGTTGGTAAAGGCAAAGATGGAAAATGTTACTCGTGTCTGAGCTGTGTCCGAAATTGGAAAAGGATCTGAACTAAAAGAAATAAAGCTCTTACCATCCTGATATCCGTTGGCTCTCATGCCCCAATCACCGTGAACAGGAATTGAAACTCCAAGCAGCGAACTGTAAACTCTTGTTTCTTCTTCGGTCTGGTCAAAAAGCCAGGTGTCATACATATCATAAGTTCCATCTACAGACGCAGTAGATTCATCAGAGTAAATTACTGAATACAGCATATAATCTTCGGGAGCCATTCCGGTGTACTGGCAGTAGTAGTTCAAGCCCTGTCGTGCGTGGATTCTCATGCCTGCCATATTACAGCCGTAAATGTAATCCCAAAGGAAAGGAATAACCCATTCATCTCTTTTACCAACGCCGCCTCGCATCTGAACTGCGGTTTCATATTCCGGATAAATATAGCTTGGAGATGAATTTGAATAAAAACGACCCATAATCCACCAGGTACGGTACTCTTTTGGGTAGTTGTCCTTTAAAGAACTACCATATTCTACTATCTGATCAAACGAATATTCGTCAATATTATACAAATATGTCTTTACAATAAGGCTTAAAAGACTTATTTCGTAGTTTTGTTTGAGCGTAGAAAGGTATTCATCAAATTCTTTGAGCTCCTGGGCTACTGTTTCTTTTGATTTTTCGTAATCCCAGTTTGGAGTCCAGTGATCTGCAAAATATTCGTTTTCAAGAAACAGCTCGTATTGTGCCTTGAACTCTTTTTTTGAAGGCAGCTTGTTCTTTTTGATTGCATTAGACTGAGAAAAGGCGCTGACTGACAAAATTAAAAATACACATAAACATAATAATTTTTTCATAAATCGTCTCCTAATATTTCTTTACACAAGTCATCATAAACATGTGCGTTCGGATTGTCTTTGTAGCTGTAGGTTGCTTTTGGCTGGCCGTTTTTGTACCAGGTTATTTTATAATCAATGCCGTACTTTTTCTGCAGGTGATAATAGGTCAGGGCTTCGGCAAAATCGTCCATCCAGTTTTTAGAAGCGTAGGCTGTGCAGAACGGAGATTTTGCAAGATATTCAATAAGATTTTTTCCCTGCGAAATTGAAACCTGGCCTCCGAATCCGTAGTAGGATGCTTTTTCAAACTTTTTGTTTCTGTATTTTTTTAGCGGAGTGAACTTGTCCTGCCAAACAGAAAAAAATACATTGCCCGGGTCGGTTACTTGAGTTGAATCATAAGTGTAAGGAGTGACATTATTTATAAAATCATAAACGTGGGCTGCTTCGTGAGTGAGGGTTTGTACAAGGGCTATGTAATCCTGGCCGCCTTCTACTACAACCTTGTTTTTGTCATCTGTGTTTTTGAAAAGTGTGTTGTCGCGGTATGTAAGCCATTCATCCATTGTGTGATAAAAAATGTCGGCATTAAAATAAATGATGCAGTATTCGCGGTCATCTTCGCCAAAAATGATGTCTGTCATAGCGCCGTATTCCATTCCGTCTACAAAATAGATTGCATAAACATGATTAGTGACAACATCCTTGAGTGCCTGCGGAAGGCCATTAAAATAGATGGCAAAAAGTGATTTTTCTGTATTTGATAAGTTGTGATTTTTGTAGGTGTAAATATTGTCAAAGTCCATCAGGTAGTCTGCCGCGTTTCCTTCAAAGGGACAGATTTTTTCGAGCAGATCTGAGGAAAAGCTTCCGCCATAAAAGGAAGTGTTTTTGTACGGGAAAGCCTTTAATTCTTTTTTTGTATACGCAAAGCATGAAACAGAAAGGAAAGCAAATAAAACAAATACTAACTTTTTCATAAGTCCATTATTACACACTTTTTTAAGTATTTCTATCTTATTGTTGAAACCCCCGATTTCTACTATAATCAGACTCATGAATAACAAACATAAAATGCAGGTTCTTCAGGAGCTTGCGGCAAAAAACGGACCTTTGTGTGTTGGGCTCGATACAGACCCTTCTTATATTCCAGAAAATATTGTTAAACAGTATGAAAGTGCGCCTGCTGCTGTACTTGAATACAATAAACAGATAATCAACCGCGTGGCTGCTGATAAAACTGCGTGCTGTTTTAAAGTTCAGATTGCTTATTACGAGGCAATGGGACTTGAAGGCCTTAAGGTTTATTCACAGACTCTTAAGCTTGTGCGTGAAAGCGGACTGATTGCAATTTCTGATATTAAGCGCGGAGACATTGGTGCTACTTCTCAGGCTTATGCCCGTGCTCATTTTACCGGGGACTTTGAAACTGATATCATAACTATAAATCCTTACATGGGCTTTGATACTTTGCAGCCTTATACAAAATATGCTGAACCTGAAAACGGCGGTAAGGGAGCATTTGTTCTTTTATGTACTTCGAATCCCGGAATGACTGATATTGAACATCAGGAACTTAAAGCCGGTGGACTTTTGCTTGAACGTGTAGGTGACGAAATTGCCCGTATTGGTGCTGGTTTTGCAAAGTTTTATCCGGAGCAGACATGTGGTATTTATGGTGCCGTTGTTGGTGCGACCCAGGTTGCCGATGCCCGATACCTTCGTGATAAATACAAGGACACTTTCTTTTTGATTCCAGGCTACGGTGCCCAGGGCGGCGATGCTGCAATTTGTAAGACACTGCTTGAGAAGGCAGGTGGAACAGTGAACTCTAGCCGCGGAATACTTTGTGCATGGAAGAAGGCGTCGGAGCTTGCTGATAAGGCACAGGCAGGAACTCTTACAATGGATGATATTGCTGGGGCTGCGGCAAAGGCGGCTTTTGATAGTAAAGAGGACTTAACGAGGTAGTTTATGTCATCAGAATGTGAAAAAACATATCCTTTGTATGTTCAGGCGCAGGTGGTGCGATGCATTGCTGTGGAAGGCGCGTCGCCAAAAGGCAGCGTGTGGCAGCTTGTTGTTGAGCTTCCTTGGGGCGCAGAGGTTCATCCAAAATCACTTCCGCTTGCGGGGCAGTTTTATATGCTTCAGGCAGCAAGAACTAATACTTTGCTTGGACGCCCTATAAGTGTTTTTCATATAAATAAAGAGGGTGCACGCCCGCAGATAGAATTTCTTATTCTTATAAAAGGCCAGGGAACTGTAGAACTTTGCAGTCTTATGGCTGGAGATAAAGTGAACCTGCTGGGACCTTGTGGGAATTGCTTTCCTGTTCCGGGGTCCCTGAGCTTGTCGAAGGGCGGCAAGGTTTGCATCATCGGTGGAGGCATTGGTGTTGCTCCTGTCGCCGGTTTTGCAGAAACACTTGCTGACGGCTCTTATGATTTTTATGCTTCCTTCAAAAGCGGCAGCTACGGCTTAGAAAATATCAAACCTGCAAACCTTACAATTACAACAGACGACGGTTCAGTTGGAGTTCACGGAATGCTTCCTGCAGCCCTTACAGAACAAGCCCTGCGCGACGGAAACTATGCTGCAGTTTATGCCTGTGGCCCGACTCCAATGCTTGCCTACGTAAAAAAAGTTGCCGAGGCCTGTGACCTTCCTTGTTACCTTAGCCTTGAATCACACATGGCTTGTGGAGTAGGCGTTTGTCTTGGTTGTACAATTCAGACAACAGAAGGAAAAAAACGCTGCTGTACAGAAGGCCCTGTTTTCTACAGCCGCATCCTTGATTTTGAAAATCTTGACGGAACAAATACACGCGAAAGTGTTGCAGGCGTAAAGGTTCAGCCACGACGCGAACCTCTCACAACAGAGCCTGATCTTTCAGTAGAAATTGCAGGAGTTAAATTCAATAACCCGGTAATTGCAAGTTCAGGCTGTTTTGGCTTTGGTACAGAATATGAATCTGTTTTTGATGTAAGCAGACTTGGTGGTATTTCGAGCAAGGGACTTACTCTTGAACCATGCCCTGGAAATAACGGAATCCGCGTTTACGAAACTCCAGCCGGTGTTATGAATTCAATCGGGCTTCAGAATCCTGGAATCCCGCATTTTATAGAAAACGAGCTTCCTCAGATGCTCAAGCTTGGTCCTGTTGCAATTGCAAATCTTAGCGGCCACTCAC
This sequence comes from Treponema sp., assembly GCA_017551545.1. Taxonomy (GTDB): domain Bacteria; phylum Spirochaetota; class Spirochaetia; order Treponematales; family Treponemataceae; genus Treponema_D. The sequence goes on from JAFZLJ010000119.1 coordinate 51,429, forward strand.
TTGATGCTTACATTAAAGGCGCAGAACTTCTGGACAAAACAGAGGTTCCAATGATAGAGCTCAATATTTCATGTCCTAACGTAAGTGCAGGTGGAGCTGCCTTTGGAATGACCTGCCAGGCTGCAGGAGACGTTGTTCGCGCCGTTCGTGCCGTTACAAAAAAACCGCTTGCCGTAAAGCTTACTCCACAGTCTCTTGAACTCAATGCTGTTGCACTTGAATGTATTAAAGCCGGAGCAGACGCCATCAGCCTTTGTAATTCCTTCCAGGGAATAGCAATTGACATTGAACGTGGTGTTCCTGTATTTGATAAATTAAAGGCCGGCCTTGGTGGACCAGCTGTTCGTCCTATAGCAGTTCGTCTTGTTTACGAGCTTGTTCAGGCAATAAATACTTTGCCGGCCGATCAGCGTGTTCCTGTAATTGCTATTGGTGGAATTGCTACCTGGCAGGATGCAGTAGAGTTTATTATGGCTGGTGCAGACGCTATTCAGGTTGGAAGCGCAACCTTTGGAAACCCTAATGCAATGATAGAAATTATAGACGGTATGGCAGCATTCATGAAGCGCAAAGGATATGCGAAGATTGCAGATTTTAGGGGGATCATACAAGGCCCTTCGACAAGCTCAGGGACCCCGGACGATTCAGGGACTCCGAAGGTGTAGCATATGTCTAGAAAACCATTCTTAGAAGGCCTGCGCGATGGTGTTCCAATTGGCCTTGGCTATTTTGCAGTTGCTTTTTCTCTTGGTATAGTTGCCAGAAACGCAGGCCTTACCCCAATTCAGGGCTTTATTGCAAGCTTTTTTAATCTTGCATCTGCCGGGGAGTATGCGCTTTTTACTTCCATGCAGGCAGCCGCTTCATTTCTTGAAATTGCCATAATCACACTTGTTGTAAACGCACGATACCTTCTTATGAGCTGTGCGCTCGCACAACGCTTTGACCCTGCAACTCCAATGATTCACCGTTTTTTTGTGGGCTTTGGAATTACAGACGAGATTTTTGGTATTACAATTGCACGTCCGGGCACAATTCAGCCGGTATACAATTACGGGGCAATTCTTTTTGCAGCAATACTCTGGGCTCTTGGAACTTCCATGGGAATCATCGCAGGAAACTTCCTTCCTGCCCGCGTAGTAAGTGCACTTTCTGTAGCTCTTTACGGTATGTTCCTTGCAATTATCATTCCGCCGGCACGCAAAAACCTTGTAATAGCAATTGCAGTTGCAGTGAGTTTTTTGTGCAGCTACCTTTGCGGGATTATTCCGTATGTGAAAGAACTTTCGAGCGGAACAAGAACAATCATTTTGACGGTTGTTATTGCTAGTATTGTGGCAATTATTAAGCCGATTGAAGACACTGAAACAGATGGCCCTTCGACCCCTTCGACAAGCTCAGGGACCCCGGAAGCCGCTGGGGTGGGTGAGCCTGTCGAACCCCCACAAGATGGAGGCACTCTATGATCTACAACTACCTTGCCATCTTCACTGCATTCGGTGTTTCTTACCTCATTCGTGTACTCCCGCTTACACTTATTCGTAAGCCAATCAAAAATCGATTTATCCGCTCGTTCTTATATTATGTACCATATGTAACTCTGGCAGTAATGACATTCCCGGCAATTGTTCAGGCAACACAGTCTCCGATTGCAGGAATCATAGCGCTTGTAATTGGAATAATACTTTCTTTCTTTGGTGCAGGACTTTTTCCGGTTGCATGTGTGTGCTGTGCAGTAGTATTTATTGCAGAATTATTTTTATAAACAGGAGGCCTGCAAATGGCACGAGAAATTGAAATAAAAATACCGCTCACTCAAAGCGAGTATGATTCACTGTTTGCAAAAATCAATGAGCCGCCTTTTACCACGCCGGAACACCTTTTAAAATCAGACATTTATTTTTCACGCTACGACACCCGCGAAGAACGAAAGGCAAAGAATGAACCACAGGTAATCAGAATCCGAACAGACGAAAACCTGAACGAAGGCACAAAAAAATCATATTTCTGCATCAAACGAAAATCAATAGAAAACGGAATAGAATTCAACTCCGAAAACGAAACCTTCATAGAAGACGAAAATGTGCTCAAACTGCTTTTTGAAGTTTCTGACTATCATCAGTTTTTCCAGAAAAACAAAGATGCCTTTTCAACCTATTACAACGACATGCACCTTGAGCTCGAAAAAGTAAACGGCTTGACCTACGTAGAAATAGAAGTAACAACAGATAATCTTCCTGCAGACAACGTCCGCCAGAACCTGGAAGCATTTGTAAAAGAGCTTGGCCTTGACCCGTCAAAACGAGACTCGCGTAGCTGGATGGAAATCATACTGGACGGAAAGATTCTTTAAACATTTGCAGGGACTTTTAATGCTTCAAGGACTTTTTCTAGAGGGGCATTCATTTTCTTTGCAGCAACTTCGGGTGAGGCATTAAAATCGTTTATTAAAACAAGAGCATCTTCTATTGCTTTTTCGTTTCGACCTTCTTGTCTGCCTTGTTCTAAATCATAGTTTCTTTGTCTTAAATATGTCATATACTGATGCCTCCACTGCATGTTTTGTTTTGCATCATCTACATACTTTTTCAAAGTTGAAGTGTATGTACTTCCCGGCTTGTTTGAAACAAGAAGCTCAAAAAAAGCCTTAAGCTCCTTATCTTCAATTATTTTAGCACAAGTTGGTGCAATAAAAAAGTGTTTAAAGTCACGGTCATTAAGTTTTGTTTTTCCGTTTTCTTTGCAGATATTTTCAAAAGTATATACAGGAAGACCCGCCTTAAAAATATCTTTCATACAAATAAAAATAACATGCGAATCCCTTAATTTCTTATAAGGTTCTCCGTCTTTTAATGAGTCAAGAGCCATAAGTCCTGCATAATATCTTGCCCTTTTTGGGAGCTCTTTGGTATTCACAACCTGTAGTTCAATGTCATGCATTCTTCTAGCTTCTTTTACAAACACATCAAGCCGTATACCTTTCTTGTCATGATCTAAATCGATTGTCTCCTCATTATGCATTTCCATCTTCCTGATTTTTATCTTAAGCAGCATTTCCAACAGTTGTTTACAAGCATCCTGATGGTGGCGCATAACCTTGTAAAAAATAAAATTGTTCGCAAGTGTTGCTTTTTTCCATTCCTTCTCAAACGCTTTTTCTTTTTTCTGATTCATATAAAATCTCCCAAAATAGATTTGTGCATAATCCCCCAAGCCACACCACAGCCAGACAAAAAGTAATTATTTTATATATATAGTATTAGAAAAAAAATGGACTTCTTACAAAAATTTCTAAAAATTCTTTAAAAAATATTTGTTTTTTCATACATTTTCTCTCTTATGGTAAAATTTTCCTGGTTTTGATAGAATGAAATCATGACCGAAAATCCCGCTTTCCTGAAAACCCAACTTATCACTTATCTTGGCAACAAGCGCAGCTTGATTGGTTATATAGAAAATGAGGTTAAGCAGATTGCCGAAGAGCTGGGGAAGCCAAGGCTTGTTTGTGCAGATTTGTTTTCAGGGTCGGGAGTTGTAGCCCGCATGCTCAAAGGTTATTCTTCAAAGCTGATTGTAAATGATCTTGAAAATTATTCGGCTGTAATAAACTCCTGTTACCTTAGCAACAAAAAAGATTACCCTGCAAAGCTCTGTGCAGAATACAGACAAAAAATCCTGGACCTCGCCGAGCAGAAAAAAATCTCCGGCATTATCACAAAAAACTATGCACCAAAAAACGATAAGAAGATTCAGAAAGGCGAACGCGTTTTTTACACCCATCAAAATGCCCTGCTGCTGGATACTTACCGTACCCTTATAGACCGCGTTGTAAAAGAGCCTGAACTCAGAAAATATTTCCTTGCCCCGCTCATTACAGAAGCTTCTGTTCACACAAATACAAGCGGAGTTTTTAAAGGATTTTATAAAGATAAAAACACTGGCCTTGGTTGTTTTGGTGCTTCGGGAAAAGATGCACTTTCGCGAATCCTTGGACAAATTGAACTTAAAGAACCTGTCTTCAGTAACTACGAAAGCGAGCTTACAATTTACCAGAAGGATGCTGTTGAGCTTGCAACCCAGCTTAAAGAGATAGACATCACTTACCTTGATCCGCCTTATAACCAGCATCCGTACGGGTCAAATTATTTTATGCTAAACCTTATTCTTAAAAACAAGCTTGATGTAGAAATCAGTCAGGTGAGCGGAATCACCCAGGACTGGAAGCGTTCTGTATTCAATAAGCAAAAGCTGGCACTGGACGCAATGGAACAAATAATAGCCGCACTGAACACAAAATATACAATTGTTTCTTATAATTCCGAGGGCTTCATAACCTTTGACCAGATGAGTAAAATGCTTAAAAAATACGGTTCCTTAAAGACTGTTCAGATTAATTACAACACCTTCCGTGGCAGCAGAAACTTAAATAACCGCAGCATTCATGTGTCCGAGTATCTTTTTGTGCTTGAAAAGTGGTAGTCCTGTTTAAAACCACTATTAATTATCTACAGAAACGGCTTTAATATCTGATAATCCGGCCAGATTTTTAGTTAATTCAACAGTTGCCATGTTTTCAGGGATTTTTCCAATGTAAACAAGGGTTAATCCGCCGGTCTGAACATCGTATTTTGTATTAAGCTCAAACACAACAATTCCGGCATCTGTAAGAATCTTTCGAACTGCTTTTTCATCAACCTGGTTTGTAGAAAAATCAAGACGGATGATTTTGCGTTTTTCGGCAGGGAAAAGCTTGCGTTCCATTGGACCAATTACAAGTAAAAGCAGGAATGAGAAAATCAGTACAATTCCAACTGGAACATAAAGCTTTGCTCCACAGGCAACTCCAAGCGCTGCAGAAGTAAATATAATTGATGCAGAAGTAAGTCCGCGAATATTCAAGCCCTGGTTTACAATTGCACCGGCACCCAAGAAACCAATACCTGTAATAACGGCTGCTGCAACTCGCGCAGGGTCTCCTTTTACAACTCCGGTAGAAGCAATTGCTCCAGAAACAATTGTCAAAAGGCACGAAGAAACACACAAAAGTGTAAGCGTACGAATGCCAACTGTATGCTGTCTCATTTTGCGTTCAAATCCAAGGCAGAATCCGCAAACCAAACTAAGAGATAATCGAATAGCGTAATCTATATAAATATCCATAAGCTACTTAAACAATGTAAATCCGTTTGAAATCTTGCCGCCGGCTTTTACCCAGATGCAGGCCTGCTTAACACTCTGACGGCTCTTAAAGCCTTCAATAATTCCAAAGCTTTCTTTTACCCATTTTCCAAGCTCTTTATCGCTGCCAAAAAGCTCATTTGACTGATCGCATTTTGCAAGAAGCACCGAAAGATACTGACGATCGCTTACCAGTGTTGCAAAATTTTCGGCCAGAGCTATGAATGCCTGTTGTGCAGCATTTACAATATTGCTTGTTGGATGAAGATTTATATTTTTACTGCCTGAATGTACAAGTTCTGCTTTTGAAGGATAAGTTTTTATAACAAAAGCAACTGTAACAGGCTCTTTGCGCTGCTCCAGACGAAGCATAAGCTCATTAATAAAATACTGAAAGCTTGTAATCATTGTTTCAACAGCAACAGAAATATCTTCTGTACGGTCGAGCTCAAATTTTGTTCCAAACCAGTAGGAATCAAAAAATAAAACGAATTCATCAAGCTGTTCAAGCTTAGTTTCTGCTTTAATAATCAGTGAACGAGATGAAATTGCAGAGGCGCGGTTCCAGGTAGTAGCCAGAATGCCTTCTGCTTCAAAGTTTCCGGTTTCACCTTCGTCGCGGACAACACCAAAGACCTTACGGGTTGCAACAAAGGCTTCTGCAAAATCAAGACTGTCGGGCAAATCTTTGCCAACGATTAAAATATCTGCCATAAAAAATATTATAGCACACTCTAGTTTCACATTCTAGAGTATGATATAATATAGAGTATGAAAGTTTGGATAAAGTATTTAATAGGAATTGCTCTTGGTGTAATTACAGCGGTTCTTTTACCGGCAGATTCAGTTTCTGGCGCGTCAGTCATAACATTTCTCACAGAATTATTCGTGCGCTTTGGCCGATACCTTGTAGTTCCAATTGTATTTTCTTCTGCAATAGTTGCAATCAATAAATTAAGAACATCAAAAATACTTTTAAAATCTACAGCCTGGACATTTGGCTTTATTATTGTTTCTTCGCTTTTGCTTGCATTTGTAGGACTTCTTTCAATCCTGATCGTTCGTCTTCCACGTATTCCAATTACAAATGAACTTGCAGGCGAAATTGCCGGAATTGATGTAAAAGCATTAATACTTAGTCTTTTCCCGGAATCTGCATTCAGTGCTCTTAAAGAAGGTTCGTTCCTTCTTGTTTCATTCCTTTTTGGCAGTATGATTGGCTGGGAAAGTGCAAGTGAGCTTACAGTATTCAAACCTGTTTTTGTACTTGCCGATTCTCTTTCACAGCTGTTCTATCATATTTCTGTTTTCTTTACAGAAATCCTGGCTGTTTTTTCAATCGCCATTATGTGTAACTGGACAATCACTTTCCGCACAGCATTTGCAACAGGAATTTATACTCCGCTTATTGTAATGCTCCTTTGCGATTTTATTCTGATTGTTTGTGTTATTTATCCAATCCTTATCCGCGTTGTTTGTCACGATCCTCGACCATACCGTGTTCTTTATGCAAGCCTTGCACCAATGATGCTTGCTTTTATAAGTGGAGATTCAAATCTTGTTCTGCCGCTTACAATCCGCCACGGAAAAGAAAGTCTTGGAATTAAACGTCGTTCAAGCGGTTTTTCATATCCTTTGTTTTCGGTTTTTGCCCGCGGAGGTTCTGCCATTGTTGTAATAATCAGCTTTATTATGATCTGGCGTTCGTACACAGCGCTCCGTATTCCGTTCAATGATATTTCATGGTTGTTCTTTACAGCTTTTGGACTTTCGTTCCTGCTTGGAGCAATTCCAAACGGAGGAGCTTTTATTCTTTTGACAATTATCTGTACTAAATATGGAAAGGGCTTTGAAACAAGTTATCTGCTGCTTCAACCGGCTGCTGTAATTTTGTGTTCATTTGCAACTTTATTTGATACTGCTACAGCAATGTTTGGCAGCTATGTTGTTTCTGTAAAGACAAAGATGGTTGAACATCATACGATTCACCATTTTATCTGATGCGGTCCCTGAGCCTGTCGAAGGGTCTTTGAAAGAGGTTCTAATTGGAAGTTCCAGTAAATGAAATTGTAACAGGAAGAAAATGCTTTTTTATATTGCCGGATTTGTCTCTTATGCCGGAAAGCTTTGTAGAAGATTTATTTGCACTTGGATTTGAATGCTATTACATTGGTAACGACGGACGAACACCAATTCAGAAAAAAATAAACAGTATTCTGTCTTTGTTTAAAGATGTAATCATTTATATAAACATTGACTATGAAATTTATGATTTGAAATGGCCGGAATACATAAGTAAATTATTATCAAAAAAAGCAACCAGAGAACAATTAGGTATTATGTTTGCCAAAAGGCAGAGTGCTGTTGAAAACAAAAATATTGAGCAGACTTATTTTAAAGAGCTTCAGCTTCAGCGCGGATACATTCAGCTTGAGTATCAGAAAAAATATAATTTTGAAATTATCGCAAGAACTTTGTTTAACAATCAGGCACAGGGAAGACGAAAGGCAATTCGTGCTCTTTGTTCAAAAGCCTGTACCTACAAATTTTCCTTTGGAGACAATAAAGATACTTTCTTTGGTTCTTTGCAGGATATAAGTCTTTCGCATTTTACAATTCTTGTAGAAAACGAACCTCTTCCTATAAAGCTCTATGAAAAAATTCATGATATTCATTTTAGTTTAAAAGGAACTTTATTCCAGACGGATGCCATTCTTGTAATGGAGCGTGCAGTTGGTGAAAATAACAGGCTCTATGTATTTTCTTTTGTAACTTCAACTGGGGCCAATGGGCTTGATGACCGCACAAAATCAACTATTGTTCCTGTTTTACACGACATGGTTTCGGTAAATTGTATTCAACTGTTGAAAACTGAGTATCAGAAAGAAATTCCGGAAGAAAAAGAAGAGGCTGCAGAAGGCGCCACAGAAGAAGTCATTACAAAAAGAAAAGAACCCGAAATTGACCCGGAAATAGCTGCTCTTTATGTAGAAGCTGAAAAAAAAGAATCTGAAGAAACTGAAGAGCCGAAAGAAAAAGAATAGCGTGTCATGTTCGGGCTTGACCCGGACATCTGTTCTTAAAAAAGATTGCCGGGTCAAGCCCGGCAATGACATATTTTTTTATAAGGTGGGACATTATGGAATTCACAACAGAAAGCATTGACGCTTTGGCCGTTAATGAAGTCGACATTATGAAAAAAATTGCGGAAGAGCTGAATATTCGTGTTCAGCAGGTAAGCGCGGTTATCAGTCTTGTAGAGGAAGGCTGTACCATTCCGTTTATCAGCCGCTACCGTAAAGAAAAGCACGACAACCTTGATGAAGTTCAGGTTCGTGACTGCGATCACTTGTATAAATCTTATCATAACCTTGAAGACAGACGTCTTGAAATTGTAAAAGGCATTTTTGCTCAGGGTAAGCTTACAGAAACTTTGTACAATGCCGTTATGTCTGCAACAACTCTTACTGCGCTTGAAGATCTTTGGGCACCGTTTAAGAAAAAGAAGAAGACTCGCGGAATGATTGCGGCAGAAAAAGGACTTGAACCTTTGGCTGATTTTATTCTTGCTGACCACGACGACGGAGCCTGCGAAAAAGAAGCAGAAAAGTTTATAAAGACTGATAACGAAAATGCAGAACTCAATGTAGAAACTTCTGCCGACGCTCTTGCCGGTGCAAAGGATATTATTGCAGAACGAGTTAGTCAGGAAACTGCAAACCGCGACACAGTTCATGCGCTTTATATGAAAACCGGAAACATTGTTACAAAGGGAATTGTTCCTGAAGGCCAGGACGCTACTGTTGCAGAAAACACAAGCACTTACAAAATGTATTGGGACTACAAGGAGCCGCTGGACCAGGTAAAGCCTCACCGCATTCTTGCAATAAACCGTGGCGAACGGGAAGGTGCTCTTGAAGTTACAATTGATATTGATGTTGATGCGGCAGTTGCAGCCCTCCAGTGCCATGCAGAAATCCACAATACTTATCATAAGGATGCTATTGAAGACGGCGTTGTACGTTTGTTGTCGCCGGCAGTTGTGCGTGAGATCCGCAGTGACGAAGCAGACGAAGCGGACGAGCATGGAATTGGAATCTTCAGTGAAAACTTGAAGAACCTTTTGATGACTCAGCCGATTAAGGGAAGCCGCGTTTTGGGAATTGACCCAGGTATCCGTACCGGTACAAAGTGTGCCGCCCTTGATGAAACAGGAAAATATCTTGGTTACTTTAAGTTCTTCCAGGTAACAGACCCTGATGGCTCTTACAAAATGATTAATGACGCAATCGACAAATATGATATTCAGGTTGTAGCAGTTGGTAACGGAACAGGCAGCCAGGAAGTTCAGGCAATCGTAAGCCGTGTAATCAGCGAAAATTATACAGATGTTGTTTATACAGTTGTAGATGAGTCCGGTGCTTCTGTTTATTCTGCAAGCGACATTGCGCGCGAAGAATTCCCTGACCTTGACCTTACAATTCGTGGTGCAATTTCTATGGGCCGCCGCCTTCAGGATCCGCTCAGCGAACTTGTTAAGATTGACCCAAAGGCAATTGGTGTTGGACTTTACCAGCACGACGTAAACCAGAAAAAGCTTGCAGACCAGCTTGATGAAGTTGTAGGCTCTGTTGTAAATAATGTTGGTGTAAACCTGAATACTGCCAGCTACTCGCTTCTCAAATATGTTTCCGGCATCAACGCAACTACAGCAAAGAAAATTGTTGCATACCGCGATTCAAACGGAAAAATCACAAGCCGCGAAGACCTTAAAAAAGTTCCGGGGCTTGGACCAAAGGCATTTGAACAGTGCGCAGGCTTCCTTAAAATTGCCGAAAGCTCTGACCCATTGGACAACACCTGGGTTCACCCTGAAAATTATGATGCAGCCCGCGAAGTTCTCCCAATGATTCAGGCCGGACAGAGCGTTCCTGCAAGCAAGATTGACGAAATTGCAGCCAAATACAACATTGGTGTTACAACAGTGCGCGACATTGTAGAAGAGCTTCAGAAGCCTAACCGCGACCCTCGTGACGGATATCCTGCTCCAATCATGCAGAAGGGTGTTCTTCAGTTTGAAGACCTTAAGGAAGGCATGAAGGTAACAGGAAAAATCAAAAACGTAGTAGACTTTGGTGCGTTTGTAGATATCGGTTTGCACGAAACTGGCCTTGTTCACCTTAGCGAACTCAGCGATAACTTTGTAAACGACCCTATGGAAGTTGTAAAAGTAGGTGATGTATTTGAGTTCACAATCATAAACCTGGACAAAGACCGCCGCCGCATAGGCCTTTCCTTAAAGAGCGACGCCATGAGCCGAATCGGACAATCTAATGAAGGACGAAAGCCGGGAACTCAAAAACAGCCGGGGTCCCTGAGCGCGTCGAAGGGCCACACACCAAACAACGGTCCTTCAAAAAAGGTCGTAGTAGTCAAAAAAACCGAAAAAAATGCCGATAATAGTAAAAATTCGCATAATTTTGACAAAAATGATGACGGAATGAGTTACAATCCGTTCGCTGCGTTTTTTAATAAATAGTGTAAAAAACAAAAATTTATGCTATAATTTTTGCACTAAAAGGAGTGATGCGTATGAAGAAACAATTAAAAACTCTTTTTGCGACTTTATCGTTCTCGCTGATTTTTATGGGCTGTGGTTTAAATACCCTTCAGGTTCCAAAAGAAGTAAAGCTCAAGACAAAAGCAAAATATGAATTTTCCGTATTGGATTTTGATACTTCAAAAGAAAACAGCAAAATCAAACTGTCTGATTATTTTGATATTGGTAAAATGCTGCAAGAAAAATCAAGTGACAGCTTTGAAATTTTAAAATATCGCGAGGCAGACGCTTACCAGCAGTTCCTTATACATATGTCTTTGCCAGAGACAGAATTTGACTTGTCCGAAGCCTTTAAAAACATGGATTTTGCCGACAAAATGACAGGCTTTGATATTAATAAAACAATTCAAATCCCTGCAATTCCGAATGCAAAGCAGACTCAGTACATAGACATGGATAATATTCGGGCTCAGTTAAATACTATTGTAACTTGTATCGGAACAACTAGTGATTCAGATCTTGAGATAGGTTTTACAAGTTTTACAACAGTAGAATATGAATCCGGATATTTTGTTGTAACTGGTACTATTCCAGATGGCGCTACAGTTAAATTATTTGATGGTTCTACACAAATATCCTCTGGAACCTTCTCTTCTGGTGTAGCCGAACTGAATATTGGTGGTAAAACAATTAAAGGCACCGGAATGATACTTAAGTTCACAGATACAACTGGAGCCGATTTTAGTGCTACTGTAAAAACTGGCAGCAAGCTTAAAAAAGCAACCGGTGTTACTGTAGCAAGCGTTCCTGTAACAGTAAATGACATTACCTTGCCGGCTTCAATCCCGGATGAAATAGAAGCCTGTTCTGTAGGCCAAGGAACATTAACTGTAGACATAAAGGTTCCGGCCAGCTGGTCTACCAATATCATAGATGATTATGAAATCGCTTTGACTGGTGGTGTAACTGCAAACTGTACAAATACATCAAAAACTGCAGATTTAAGTGGACAAAGCTTGTCTAATACAAATATTACAGCAAAAACAAATCTTTCGCTTAATTTTAGTGATTCTACAATCACCTTTGGCAGTGGAAACACATATAAGCCTTGTGTAGAAGTTACTGTAGATATCAAGAAATTTACAGCAACTGTTAAACTGGATGATTCTTATAATACTGCTATCAATGCAAATCAGTCGACAGACGAAATTAAAGAATATGTAAATTCAATTGCTTTGTTACCAAGTGGTTTTGATGTTACTGCAAAAAATACCCTTCCAGAAGGAAATAATATAGGTTTGGAAATAAGTTCTGGATTCTTTGGAATGACTAATGTTACAAAAACAATAAGCTCAGGAACTGCTTCTACACAAAAACTGGAATTCCGAGGAGAAGAAAAAACTGTAGATTTTAGTACTGTCTCAATGTTTGATGTTACAGGTGTTATAACTTTACCAGCTTATAATTCTTCTGAAAAAACCTTTACTGTAACTGATGTAGTTCCTGGGAAAGAATATGAACTTTCTTTGACAGTTACTCCTTTCATAGATTGGGCTTCAGCTGAGGTAAAATTACCGGACGAATTAGCAACAGGTTATTCTGGAGATATGTCTATTGGTCTAAACAAAAAGACTCTGTTTGAATCTTTCGACAGCGAAAATACTATAGCACCTAACCTTAAAATAAAGTCTTTGCCTCTTTACCTTTATGCAAGTGTTCCAGATACAGTATTTACAGGATTAAAGTTTAATGGAAAATTTGATTATTATTATGGCACAAAGGATGAAAACACAGGTTATATTACTCCTATAACTACAGAAACAACTCTTTCTAATAAAGAAATTACATTTATTCAATTACCAGAATTCAAAAAGAATGCAAATGATGAAGTTTTAAAACTAAGCAAAAAGCCAGAAGCTATAGAATTTGCACCTGCAATTAATAATCCTCCAGATACAGGTTCTCTTTGTATAAAGTATAATGTAACTCCTAACGGAGGAAGTAGTACTTATAATATTACAAAAGCCCAGATTGAAGAATTAAAAACCCAGGGCAAAGCTTCTATAAAAATAGACATTGTCTTCATTCTTTCAATGAACTTTGATGTTACAAATGATATAGAACTTGATTTGATGAAAATCATGAAAAAGGATACCGGAGACTTGTTTGGCAGATCTGAACCAACCTCTACGGGAGATATTGATAAGTATATAGGTCTTGCAAAATCTTCTACTATTACGCTGACAAACATAACTCTTCCTTTCTCTGGAGATCTAGAGCTTCTTGTTGATATGCTCAATGATGGCACTGGAAAATCAAGATCAATTAGTGACGGAGGTTCTTATTCTGTTTCCGTGAATCCAGAAAAGCTGATTAAAAAATATCCGCTTCAGCCAGAAGTCAAACTAACAGTCAAATCTGGTACTTTAACGCTTCCAAGAGAACTCAAGGCCAGTGGAAAATTAAAACTTGGAATAGATGCCGAGGGTGAAATCCCAATCTATCCGTTTAATGCGCAGGACTAAGGAGGTGAGAAAATGAAAAAAATAGCTATTGTTTTTGCTTTATTAATATCATTTGTTGGCACCTCTTTTGCAAAGAATCCGTTTGCACACAGATTCTTTGAAGTAAGGGTAGATGTTCCTGTTGAAGTTTCGAACAATCTTGTAAGTCTTAAAGAAGTTATGCAGGAATCTGTTGTAATTGATTTAAGCGAAATTGCCGAAAAAGTTGCTTTTAAGGGTGCTGCAATTAAAGCTTTTGCGGCTCCAACTTTTTCTTTGAATCTTGATATTCCACACGGACTTATTCTTGGTCTTTCTGTTGGAGTAGAAGGAGATGCAAGCGTTGGTCTTTCAAAGGATTTGTTTGAATTCCTTGGAAACGGTAATGTTGGAATGGGTGATGACTTTGTAGTACAAACTTCAAATACATATGCCGACATTTTTGCTACTGCAACTGTAAAAGGCGGCTGGAACTTCAAAAAATCAAAAATTGAATTTGAAGGAACAGCTTTCAGTACATTAGCACACTTCGATGCAAGCCAGACTTCTGCCAGAGTGTTTATGAAAGACAACAAGGTTGGTGTACAGGCAAACCTCGAAGCAAAAGGTTATTCAAATTGTGATCTGGCTAATATATCTGATGTTCAGGGTATTTTGAGTTCTATTGGTGACGGCATTGGTTTTGATGTTGGTGCAAAATATCAAAGAGAGCTTTTCAAATTCCTTACTGTTGGAGCACAGGCTCGTATTCCAATTGTACCAAGCCGTTTGAACACAGGTTATAACGTTACCTATACTTACGATAAATACCTTGGTTTTGATGAATTTGTTGGTATGGGCGGAGATGACGGTGATGACGGAAGTTCTTCTGAAGTTCCTCAGTATCAGGAAGGTGATGATGAAGATCTTACAGGTTTAGAAGCAATTCTTGGTAAGCCTATAAAGCTTGATACACCATATGCTATTCACCGTCCATTGAAGTTTGGAATCAGTGCCGATTTCCATCCGTTTGGAACACTTCTTTCTACAACAGGCTACGTTGGTGTTGGTTTCAGACATCCGTTTGCTTCTGCAATCAATAAGAGTAACGGCGGTGTTGATGAAACTCAGTTCTATTTTGATTACTCAATTGGCGGACGCCTTAGCCTTTGGAATGTTTTGAGCTTCTCGCTTTCACATTCTTACATGGATGAAGTTTTCAAGAATCAGTTTACTGTTGAACTTAATATCCGTCTTCTGGAAGTTGATGCAGGAGTTTCATTCCAATCAACAAACTTTGCCCAGAGCTTTACAGGTGCCGGTGTTGGAGCATTTGTAACACTTTGTGTAGGATTCTAAACAGGGGGTCCTGTGCTTCGACAGGCTCAGCAACCGCTTAATAGGGCACGGTTTCAATTTTTCCGGAAACTGTTGAAATAATAAAATCAGGTGAGTCGTCTGAAAAAGGCGACTCATTTTTTTTGTAATAAATCTGTATTTTCCCGGAAATTGTTGCTACTTTTGAACTGGCTTGGGTTGGTTTTTCAAGTTCAACAAATATGTTACCCGAAGTATTTTTAATGTCTAAATATCCGGCAGAAACTTTTTGAAGGGTAATGTTGCCTGAAACACAACCTGCATTTAGAAAATCTGTAGAAACAGCTGCAATATCAATTCGGCCGCTTGTATTTTTTATATAAAGGGCATTTTGAGCTTTAAGAATATCAGCTAAAAGATTTCCGCTTACTAATGAAATGTGCATTTCCTGCGCTAAAAAATCCTGAGGAATATATAAATAAACTGTGCAGTCGTTACCCAGAGTGGCTCTTTTTGTTTTAGTTGCAATTCTAAGCGAAGAAGAACGCTCGCCCAGTACAAGCGAAACATCCGGAATCTTTTTAATATTGTTAGAACCTATTTCTATAACTATTTCATCACCGTAAATCTGCGAAATCTTAAGGTTTTCATACGAAAGTGTAATATCAATGGAATCAAATCCTTCAAAAGCGAATGATTCATTGTATACAATATTCTTTGAATCGGCAAAAAGTGCGCTTGCGAGAAACAGTGTTATTACAATTGCAAAAATCTTCTTATTCATTAAAAAATCGGATCATCAAATGATACAACCGGAATATCTGACTCTGTCTGTTTTCCTATATTTACAACAGGATAATTACCTTCTATTGAATCAAGAGTAACTCTTCCAGATGTTGCAGAAAACATAACAAGAGGACCACCTTCGTTCATATCGCGCTTGTAATTTACAGATGAAGAAACTTTTTCACCTGTCATTGTATTTATAAAAGCACCGCTTGTTGTCTTTGCGATAATTGAAAAATCTGCATTTCCAGGAAGTGCTGTAAAGATTGTTCCACTTGTTGTAGAAACAGCAGTTTTGTCTGCAGGAACTGTCTGAAGTATAAGACCAACTGTACCGCTTGTAGCATTTACACCTAAGTTTTCAGTAACTGTGCCGTCTAAAGAAATTGAACCGCTTGTTGTATCAATGAAAGCATCTTCTGTATAAATCTGTGAAAGCTTTATTGAACCGCTTGTAGCTTTTGCAGAGAACATTGTTCCTTCAAATTGACCTACAGTTATAGAACCGCTTGTTGTTTCAACCTTAAGCTTTGCTCCAATTGAACTGTCTATTTTAATATCACCACTTGTTGCTGTAAAACTTGTGTCGTCGGCATTTGTTCGAAGTGCAAAGGTTTGATCTCCGCTTGTTGACACAACATAAAGAACGCCTGCTTCAATACCTGTTTCTGAATTAATATCACCGCTTGTTGTTCTTAAGGCAACAACATCAAAAGAAGCTGAAGAAGGAAGTTTTACAATAACAGTACAATCATAATTATTAAAGAAAAAACCGGAAGTCTTTTTTGATTTTATTGTGAGCTTTGAATTGGAAAAAGAAACGCTAGGTACGTAATTATATTTATTGCAATATATATATACAAAAATAGTTTGTGAATCATTGCTTTGCTGAATAATAAGATTTTCCCATGACAAGTCTACGGAAATATTTTTAATATTATAAGCATCTGCTGAATCTTCACTGAAAAGTTTTGGAAGTGAAAAGCCTGCAAATGATAAGCTTAAAAGAAGAATAGATAGAATTGCTTTTTTCATGATAACCTCTGAAATCATAATATATCATTTTTCAAAAAAATTGTGTATATTAATTGTATGAAGAACAAGAAGAACAATGAGCTTGCAGTTTGCGGATTTGCTGCTGTAAAAAAGCTTGAAAAAAATCATCCGGAAAAAATTACTCGTTTGTATTTTACAGAAGAGGTTGCTCCAAAGTTTGGAGGCCTGTGCAAAAAGCTTGCAAAGAATCATGGAATATATAATCAAAAGCCTGCAGAAGAATTACAGAAGCTGTGCGGCTCCGTTCACCATCAGGGTGTAGTAGCTATGATTCAGGCTCCTGAAATTACACCGCTTGATTCAGACATAACAGACAGCTGGATTGCAAACGGTGAAAATGCAGTTCTTCTTGATCGTATTGGTAACGCAAATAATTTTGGTGCTATTGTTCGAAGTGCTGCCTTTTTTGGAATAAAAAATATTATTATTCCACTTGATGAAGCACAAAGTTCAATTACTACAAGCAGCTACCGTGTTGCAGAAGGCGGCATGGAATATGTAAATATTTACAGTGTAAAGTCATCAGAAAGGCTTTTAGAAGCGTTGTCCCAAAAAGTACTACGCGTTGGAACAGCTTTAGAGGCCAAAAAACCTGTAAGTTTCCTTCGAGAATATAAAAAATCAGGGCAGAAAAAGCCTTTGCTCGTTATTTTAGGCAATGAAGAAGAGGGAATCAGCGAGCAGATAAAGAAAAACTGCGATGAGCTTGTAATAATTCCGTGGGCAGGAATGGAAAACGGTGTTACCCAGAGCGTAATTGATAGTTTAAATGTTGCACAGGCTGCAAGCATAATTTTTTATGAAATGGCGTAAGTTATCTTTAATCCTTATTTTCTCTTTTATTCTGGGGCAGGTATGTATATCTGCACAAAATCAACATCCGTCATTTGAACCTGTTTTTGACCCGCTTGAAGTTTTTAAGCCTGCGTCTATTGGTCCTGCTGTTCTTTCTGCAGATCAGATTTTTGAACTAGCATTAAGATATTCCGAATGTGAACCTGGTTCTGGAAGATGGGCAGCTTGTATAAAAAGATTTGAAGATATTAAAAAAGAAGTAACTTCTGCAAAATATAAGGCAATGGATGCAGAAACCCGCGGAAGGGCAGTGCTTAAATTTTTATATAGGGATTTTCTTAAAACCTACAGCTTTAATCAGACAAGAATAGATATTGCGCTTGAAACAGGAATGTATAATTGTGTTTCTTCCGGATTGCTTTACATGGTTGCGGCAAAGGCAGCGGGCCTTACAGTATGCGGTCAGAGAACTACAGAGCATGCTTTTTGTTCTGTTTATGTTCCGAATAAAATTGATGTTGAAACAACTAATCCGTATGGTTTTAATCCTGGTAGTAAAGAAGCAATTGAAAATGAAGATAAGATAGAACGATATTATGTTGTTCCAAAAAAATATTATTCAAACCGGCAGGAAGTAACCGATGTTGTTTTTGCAGGCCTTATTGCAAGTAACGTCTGCGCTTTATATATAGACAAAGAGGATTACATGAATGCGGTTCCACTTGGAGCAGCACGCTATGAAGCTATCAAACTAGAAAACAATAAGACAAAAGCAATTACAGATGCACGCCGTGACCTTGATATACTCGCCACAAATTATTTAAATACAATGCCTGAAGTTGCAGAAGAATTTGCCGGAATGGTTGACTGGTATATTTCTTATATTGATCGCTGGGGCATGACAGATTACTGCCAGAAGAATCTTGATAACGCCTGCTATAATCTTCTTGTTTTGTGTTTTAATGAAATGAATTATGAACTGGCGCTGGAGTCATACGAAAAAGCAAAAACATATATTTCCCAGAAGCAGATTTCAAAGCTCACAGACATCCTTACAGACATTCTTGTTTCTTCTAACATAGAAGGGCTTTCTGCCGAAGAACAGATTCAGACAATTGAAGTACTGCTGGCCGACCATGATTTAGAGTCTGCCCAGGAAAAAAGAGTTCTTGTATATCTTGAAAATGCATGGCTTACTATTTTGAATGAATGCATGCTCGAACGAAGCTATGGAACAGGTTACCAGAAATCATGCGAAGCTCTTGAACGCCTACCACAAAGCACCAAAATTAAAAAAATGCAGAAATCCTTTTATGATAACTGCATTGCAATAATCCACAACAACTTTGCAGACCAGGCAAATGCTAAGCGCTTTGAGCAGGCACGTCAGGTCTTAGAAGCAGGCATGCAGGTCTTTCCAAATGATAAAACTTTAAATGCAGATATGGCAACATTAAATAAAATGCAGAAAAACTAAGAAGGAAAAAACATATTGCAAATTGCGATGAGATGTACAAAAAAACTTGCTTTTTCAGTTGTACAATAGTACGATAACAATATGAAAGATATAGTAATTGATGCCTCTTGTATTCTTGAGTTTTTACTGAATCAAGAGGCAAAGAATCTAGTTGTTCAAAAGGTTGGATCTTCTCAATTGGTTGCTCCTCAATGCCTGCCCTATGAGGTTGGAAATGCTGTAAGTAAGCTCATAAAGAGAAAATTAATTTCTATTGTTGATGGTGTAGCTGTTTATCATGAATTTGCCCGCATTCCGCTTAGGCTTATAGAACCTGATATTCCGGAGGCAATTGTAATAGCAGGAAACACAGCTTCCTATGCTTACGATTCTTATTATATCTCTGTTGCAAAGCGCCTTAATATGCCGCTTTTTACTCTTGATGATAAAATGAAAGAAAACGCCGGTTCGCAGGGGGTTGTATGCTTGTAATGACTTATTCTGATGCCAGACAAAACTTTGCATCGGTTCTTGATAAATCAGAATCGGACGGCGCTGTTCTTGTAAAACGCGCAGACGGCTCTTTATTTCGTATTTCTCCAGAACAAAAAGGGCAATCACCCTTTGAAGGAATAAAAACCCTTTTTGATTTACAACAAAATGACATTATGCAGGCTTTGAAAGAAAGTAGGGAAGAGAATTAAATTAGAATATTATTAGAGATACTTCATTATAAGGATTACATCTTGCCAGCGTAGCCGAAGTGATTTTTGCGGATTTTGGAAGAGGGAAGCTGTTTACTGTTTCAAAGCCTTTTTCAAATTGTTGATGGTCAAGCTTTACTGCAAGGGCGATATGTGGTACCCAGTTTTCAGGCAGATAGTTGCGATTGTCACCGGCTTCAAAGTGAGGCAGGAACAGCTGGTGCAGGTCGCGGTTTAGTTTCATAAGTGATTCATCGCGCTTTACACTTAAAAAGATAACTTTGTCTGCAAAGTTATCCGGACCGTTGAAGTTCAGTGCGAGGTTTGTACCCTTCGACTTAAGACTTTCTGCAAACTCACAAAACAGTTTTTCCATTTCGCCGGCTTTTTCTTCTTCTGCATGAAACAACCCTAGAGAAAGATGTGGTGGCACAGAATTGTCCAGCATATAGTTATTACCTGTTACAGCGGCAATATCTTTCATTGCTTCTAGAATTAATTCATTTGTATGAGAATCAAAATAGAGGGTTACTGCGTATGTGTCGTATAGAGGATTCTTAGGCAACTATATCAACTCTTCAAGATCAAGCTCACCGGCTACACAAGGAGTTGTGATTCCCCAGTTTTCCAAAACCTGTGGATGGAGTTCACCAAATACACCGGCCTGCTTTCCGTTTACCATAAGTGCTGCCTGACGTCCTGGAATAAAGCGTGGGTCTTCACTTTCTACAACAGTGTATTCATGGTCGAGGAAGTATACTAAGCTTGAAACTTCGCTGGCCAATGTGTTGAAGTTTGCGTTTGCAGCTGCTGTTAAGAAGCCTAAGTGCTGGCGTGTGATTGTACCAGTGTTTTCGTCTTCTTTGAGGTATGCAACCTTACCGATTTCGAAAATCTTATGTGGATACATTGCGTTGGCACTTCCTGCTTCGGCACGGCAAAGAGAAGAAAGGATTTCCGGGCGGATAAACTGGTAGTTTTCGCTCATTGGGTTTGCAATTTCGATTACTTTTGAGCCGTCAATGAGCATATTATCTACGTAGTCCTTTTTAGAACCAACATAATTGAAGATCATTTCCTGATATCCAAGACCAACCATCAAAGTTTTTGCCTTGCGGCTGAACTCTGTAAGTGGGAGCAAACGTCCTACAGTAAAATCCTGTGGAGTTCTTGGCTCGAATGCGCTTACATTGCAGCCAATCATTACGTCTTCAATAATATCTACTTCGTGAAGGAAGTCGTTGCGGTATGGGGCTGGGCTTAATGTAATGGTGTAGTCTTCGCGCCCTTCGACAGGCTCAGGGACCACAGATATTGTGTTTCCCATTCTGATGAGGGCATCTTTTACTTTCTCAATATCAAAGTCGCTTCCAAGAAGCTTGTTTACAGCACCAAGTGTTGTCTTTGTTGTAGGCTGGAAGTAGTAAGGAACCATTATGTCTTTACCAAGGCCTGTGTCATAAGGATGCTTTACAAGAATAGGTTTGATTTCATAACCCTGATCTGCAAAGTCGCATGCAACAATGTTTGCAGACAAAATCAGATTTTCAATATTGTCACCTGTAAGCTCAACCATAAGGTCTTTGTCGCCAACCTGAACGGCACCAAGTGTAGCAGAGTTGATGATTGGAGCCATAGAAAGAACTTCATCTTTAGCATCGCTCAAAAGAGGGAACTTTTTCATGTCCTGCAAAATCCAGCCGAAGTCTTTTCCCTTTGGATGATCTGTAAGGATCTGGCGGCAGGTCATCGGAGCATCACACTGAAGTGGTACGAATGAAGTTTTGTCCGGGTCAACTGCATGATATTTTACAGGGAACTTAATCTGGTCAATGCGGTAAACACCCATAGAAATAGATTTTCGTTTGCGTCCAAAGTTCCAGGCCAGCTTTTCCTGTGTCTGGATAATATCCTTGAGCATTGGGTCATCAATTGCCTTACCTGTAATCATAAAGGCAACCATGTAAGGACGAATATCCTTAAGCTCAGGGTCAACTTCTACAATACGCTCACCGTAATCGTTGTT
Organism: Treponema sp.; assembly: GCA_017551545.1. Taxonomy (GTDB): domain Bacteria; phylum Spirochaetota; class Spirochaetia; order Treponematales; family Treponemataceae; genus Treponema_D. The sequence continues at coordinate 72,790 of JAFZLJ010000119.1, forward strand.
TCCGTGATTGCTCATGAGCTTCATATAGTCAACAGTTTTTCCGCCTTCGTGAAGTTTAATCTGGCGTGCGACACCATTTGTAGACCAAAGGTCTGGGCGGTTTGTATCATTCAATTCAATTTTTACAACGCGTTCATCTTCGCTCTGGCTCATATCTGGCTTTTCATCAAGCTCGGCCTTAGCGCATGGAAGCAAATCTTCCAGAACATCATAAGTATATTTTTTTCCAATAGCTTCAAAAAACAGTTTTTCGTTACATTCGATTTTTGGCATTTTGACAAATTTCCTTTGAATAAGTTTGAATATCCTATTATAGAAGTTTTTTTTATTTAAAACAATCAATATCAGTGCTATAATTGAAAAACGAGGTAATTATATGCTTAAGAAAAATCTTTTGAAAATCACAATGCTTACTTTATTTGTTTGTTTTCTGGCAAGTTGTGCAAGTACAGGCAAACCGGAAAAAATCAAAAATGACCCTTCTGTGGACAAGGTGATTTTTGAATCAGAAGATCCGAAAGGCTTTAAGCTTACAACATCTATTACAGAATGGCCAAGTCTTCAATTTGGTTCTGTAGATCTTGAAGGCTACAAATACTTAAATATTGAGTTGTATTCTCCAAACTGCGTAGATGGTTATATCAGCATTGACAGCTGGGGCGAAGAAAAAATGGTTGCTCAATTTATAGGCCCTGTACCTGCTGAACCAATACTTTTCCAGGCGCTTATGAATGACAATACTCTGAGTTTTATTTGTATAGCTTCCGGCTTGTTCGACGGCGATATAAGAGTTGAAGGTGTTGACTGCTACATAAAGAAAGTATGGGCAACAAACACAAAAGCCGAATTCAACGGCAACGATTACGCTAACTAGAGTGCTTCTTTTTGTATTCCATAGGTGAACACTTATAGAAGTCTTTAAACACCGCACTGAATTTGCTCTGGCTTTCGTATCCCACTTCTTGTGCAATTTGATTTATAGGAAGCTGGGATTGTACAAGAAGCTCAGCGGCTTTTTCCATGCGGTGTTCTTTTATGTGGGCGGCAAGGGAGTTTCCATAAACATCCTTGAAAACAGTTTTTAGCGTAGTAGGATTCATTGCAAACTGTTTTGAAAGCTCTTCTATTGTAATTCGCTTAGAAAGATTTTGTGTAAGGTAGTCGTGCACCTTTTTAATTTTTCCAACCTGATTTTCCAAGTAATCTGAATTTTCATTTATTTGTTCGTGGCGGTTGTCAAAATCCGGACAGTTGATGGACATAAGCTTTTCTATAATTGAATGAAGTGCCTGACTTTTTGCACCTGTCGAAACTGTATAAAAAACTTCCCGTTCATCGCGGTAACTTTCTATAAGGCCGGCTTCACGCAGGATTTTAAGATGATGTGAAACTGCAGGATTTGTCATTTTAAGAATCTGGGCAATATTAATTACACATTCCTTGGAATGGCAGAGCAGCCAGAATATTTTCAATCGTGTCGGGTCTGCAAGCAGGGCAAAAATATCTGCAACAGTGCCAAAATCGTTCTGGCGGCTTATCTGATTCTTCAAAAAATCAACCTTAAAGTATTCTTTGTGATTATGTATGTGTTTTGTTTCCATTTTTGCCTCCACACAGCCTGATTTTTTGCCAAAAAGACATTTTTTTAGTCCAAAAAGAAATACTTTTGGTAAAAAACTTGTGAATTTACGCTTCTAATTATATAGTATTCTTAGGATTAAACAAGCGTTTAATTATTGATAAAAACGTCATTGCGAGCGCAGCGTGGCAATCCACATATAAAAATGCATTGTAATACATGGATTGCCGCGCTGCGCTCGCAATGACGAGGGAGCAATATGAAAAAAACATACACAATAGAAGTAGACTGTGCAAACTGCGCTAACCTTATGGAAGAGGCAACTAAAAAGACAGAAGGTGTTGCCGGTGCTGTTGTAAACTTTATGACTCAGAAAATGGAAGTTGAGTTTGCAGACGGTGCAGACGAAAAAGCAGTAATGAAGGCAGTTTTGAAGGCCTGCAAAAAGGTTGAACCTGATTGCGAGATTGAATTATGACCAAGAAACAAAAGAAAGCCCTGAGGCTCATCATCATTGCCGCAGCAGGTCTTATACTTGTAAATATTCTTTCAAGATTTGTTGTGATTGGTGGAACTCCTTTCTCAAAAATCCTTTATGGCATTCCGCTGGCCGCACTTTATCTTGCAATCTACATTGTAATAGGCGGCGACATTCTTAAAAAAGCCTTCAAGGGCATTTTGAACCGTAGACTTTTTGATGAAAACTTTTTGATGGCAGTTGCAACACTTGGAGCTTTTGCAATTGCAATTTATGAACGTTCTGCAGACTACAACGAAGCAATTTTCGTTATGCTTTTTTATCAGATAGGGGAGTTTTTCCAAAGTTATGCAGTCGGTAAAAGCCGCCAGAACATTGCAAGCCTTATGGATATCCGCCCTGATTACGCAAACATCGAAAAAGACGGCAAGTTTGAACAGGTAAGCCCAGACACAGTAGAGGTCGGTACAATCATAGTAATCCAGCCTGGAGAAAAAGTTCCGATTGATGGAATAATAGTTGAAGGCAATTCAACTTTAAATACAAGCGCTCTCACAGGAGAAAGTCTTCCTCGTGAAGTCCGCCAGAATGACGAAATTATAAGCGGAAGCATAAACCTTACAGGCGTAATTAAAGTAAAAACAACAAAGGCATTTGGCGAATCTACAGTTTCAAAAATCCTGGAGCTTGTAGAAAATGCCAGCTCACGAAAATCAAAATCAGAAGAGTTTATTTCTAAGTTTGCGCGAATCTACACACCGGCTGTTGTTTACAGTGCACTTGCCCTTGCTGTTCTTCCGCCGCTTGTACGCATGTTAATTTTGCAGGCCTCAGGCGACTGGCACACATGGGTTTACAGAGCTCTCACATTCCTTGTAATAAGCTGCCCTTGTGCACTTGTAATAAGCATTCCACTCAGTTTTTTTGCGGGGCTTGGCGGTGCTTCAAAAGCAGGCATTCTTATAAAAGGTTCAAACTATCTTGAAACACTTTCTAAAACAAAAATAATCGTATTTGACAAAACAGGAACACTCACAAAAGGCGTATTCGAAGTAACAGGTGTTCATCACAACATCATGGAAAACAAAAAGCTTCTGGAATACGCAGCACTTGCAGAAAGCGCATCCTCGCATCCAATAAGCAAAAGTCTTCTCACAGCTCATGGCCAGGATATTGACCGTTCACGCGTAAGTAACATAGAAGAAATAAGCGGACACGGAATTACGGCTACAGTAGACGGAAAGCAGATTGCTGTTGGAAACGCAAAGCTCATGGAAAAGTTTGGAATTAAATACTGCGAATGTCACAAGATTGGAACAATTATTCACATTGCAATAGACAACGAATATGCCGGCCACATTGTAATTTCTGATGTTCCAAAACCAAACTCACGAATTGCAATTAATGAGCTTAAAAAATCTGGTGTGGAAAAAACTGTAATGCTCACAGGCGACATCAAGTCTGTAGCACAAAGCGTTGCATCAGAGCTTGGAATGGACGAAGTTCACAGCGAGCTGCTCCCTGCAGACAAGGTTACCCAGGTAGAAGAACTCCTTGCAAACAAAAAACCAAATTCTGTTCTTGCATTTGTAGGCGACGGTATAAACGACGCGCCGGTTCTTTCTCGTGCAGACATTGGAATTGCAATGGGAGCCATGGGTTCGGACGCAGCCATAGAAGCCGCAGACGTAGTTCTTATGGACGACGACCCTCTTAAAATTTCAAAAGCAATCAAAATCAGCCGCAAATGTATTGGAATTGTTTATCAGAATATCTGGTTTGCGCTTATTGTAAAGTTTGCCTGCCTTGCTTTAGGAGCACTTGGAATTGCCAACATGTGGCTTGCCATTTTTGCAGACGTTGGTGTAATGGTGCTTGCTGTTCTTAATGCAATCCGTGCGCTTAGAGTAACTGGAGCTGCAGCATAGTTGTATCATCAAACTGTGGTGCGTCTCCAACAAAGCTGTCTATCTGAGCTTTAATATATTCAAGAGTCTGCGGGGCTGTCTTGTCTGTAGTATTGCCCATTTTTTCAAGCAGGCGTTCTTCTCCAAAAAGTTCTTCTTCCTTGTTTGTTGCTTCTGTAACACCGTCTGTGAATATAAAAATACTGTCGCCTTTTTTAAGCTTAACCGAATGCTCTGTATAAGGAATATCTTCCATTGCGCCAAGGAAAAGATCAGGCTTTTCTTCAAGATAAGAATATTTACCGTCTTTAAAAATCACAGGAGCAGGGTGGCCTGCATTTACAAAGCTGAGCTTTCGTGTTTTAAGATCAATTATTCCAAGCCAGCATGTAACAAAAGTGCCTGTTGTGTTTCCATAGCAAAGATGATTGTTTACGTATTCAAGAATATCCTTTGGTGAATGACCCTGTTGTGCATAAGAAGAAATGAGCGTAAGTGCAATCATCATATAAAGTGCTGCAGGAATACCTTTACCAGAAACATCTCCTACAACAAGCAGAAGCTTATCTCCTTCCAAAAGCTGGTAATCATATAAGTCGCCGCCAACTTCCTTTGCAGGATTCATTGTTGCAAACAAATCAAAATCCTTACGTTCCGGAAAAGCAGGGTAACCCTTACGCAAAACAGCAGTCTGGATTTTTGAAGCAAGGTCGAGCTCTGTATTAATACGCTCTTTTTCTGCAGTAACTTTTGTGAGCTGTTCAATACCCTGGTAAATATCATATTCCATCTGGCGCACGGAATGAGCAAGAATACCAATTTCATCCTTGTTTGTAATTTCCAGAAGCGTGTCCGAAGGTTTACCGCCCCACGAAGCAAAATGGTCTGTCTCTTTTGTAATCTTTATAATCGGGCTGATTATTGTGTTGTTGAAATATGAACCAAAGAAAATTGCAAACAAAAGCGCAAAGAAAATTGAAATAATCAGAACAAAGCGGATATAAGACCTTCGGGCATTTACATATTCCTGAATACTTTTTTGAGCGCCCACAACAGCAATAACTTTTCCTGTAGAATCATAAACAGGAACGTTTGCAGTTATGTGCGAACCGCTTCTTACATTTACAGTATGGCGAACAATAGTTTCTGCATTTTCATAAACGCGTTTTACAGAAGAATTGTAATGCTCGTTTATATAATCTTCTTCGTAGCCTAGCGGGTATTCATTAAGTCTGCCGTCTTTATTAACCTGATTAAAAACATAAGTAATGTGAATGTAATCTGGCGGCTCAACAATCGAAACATAAAGAAGATTCAAATCAAACTTATCTACAAAGTCCTGAAGGATTTTCTGGCAGGCAATATATTCTTCGTCCTTTTGTTTTGTGTCTGCGTAATAGAAAAGCTTTTCGGTAGGAAGGCATTCACATGCGGCGGCAGAAATTGCTCTTATGGAAGCGTCGTATTGTGTTGTGAATTCTTTGGAAAAACTCCAAACTCCTACTGCAAAGAGAGTTCCGCACAGCAGCGTTCCTGCAATAAAAACATTAAGGATAATTCGTTTTGTGATGATTGGAAGTTTTCCAGGCTTATGCTTCATTAAATAAAATCCGGCTGGTTTCAGCGTTTCTTTTCGGGATGCTCTGCGTAGTAAAGCTCTTTATCGTCGTACATTCTCTTGTCGGCCTTTGTCATGGCAGAAAGAATGTTGTTGCTGTTAGGGTCAAAGAAAGAGCCTATTGCAAAGGAAACTGTATCACTAAGCTCTACCTGCTTACGAAGTTCAGCTATTTTTTTGTTGAGCGCTTCTTCTGTAGTGCCAAAGCTTAATACCATGAACTCGTCTCCACCTGCACGATATATTTCATCCTGTCCAAAAAGATTTTTAAGAATAGAGGCTGCTTCTTTTAGGAGTATGTCTCCCGCAAGATGTCCGCGCTCGTCGTTTGTTCGTTTTAATCCGTTCAAATCTATAAATATAATTCCAACAGATTTATCGCTGAGCTCAGCGTTTCCTGCAATTTCGTCTATGCGGTTATTCATTTCGTTGCGGTTCATTACACCAGTAAGAGAATCGATTGTACTTAAAACCTTAAGACGATCAAAAAGCAGATGATTTGAAATTTCAGAAGAAATAAAGAGTGAAGATAATTCAAGAATCTCTTTAATGCGTCCTGCATTTTCCGGAGTAAAGTTTGTAGACCAGATATAGCCCAAAAGATTTCCGTTCTTTCTAAGAGGGAACAAAACCATAGTTTTTACGCCGGTATAAATAAGTTCGTCACCCCATGGCTTGTTTCGTTCCAGTACATAATCCCAATCGGCCTTGTTTTTTATAATAAGACAGTTGCTTCCGCCAATTAAATCTTCCCAGCCTTCTGCAACATCAAAAAAGTGACCGTCCATCCAGTCGTCATTTTCATTAAATTCTTCATCTTCAGAAAAGCTTTCGCCTAAAAGATGGCAGGTACGGTCCTGAATGTTCATGAGCATAATGCAGCAGTATTGTGAATCACAAATTTCGCGGAGTCGCTGAACAAGATCTTTTACTGCCGTATTAAAATCATCAGAGCTTTTAAGTTTAAGACAGGCACTCAAAACATCTGAAGAAGTGTCATATGAAAGGTTAGACATTTTTTCTGTGCTAGGCTTGTGTGAAACTACCTGTGTATAAGTACAGTAGGCAAGCTTTTCATCATCACTTTCTAGTGGAAGAGAAAACAAATCGAACCAGAAATCAAAACGGTCCGGATGAACATAAGAATGCTGCGGCTGTTTAAGGATTGCGCTTTTGTAACAGAAATCTTCGAAATTTAAATCTTTAGGAAAGTATTTCTGATATTCGCTGTTTGGAATGAATTTATTAAGCATCAGACGAGGGCCTTCACCAACCTGCTCTATGGAATCTACATATGCTTTATTACCAGTTACAATTCTAATTTCACCATAGTCATTATCTGGTAACTTTTCTACCGAGATTACGCAAGTGGCTGTTGTAAAAGTATCAACAAATTTCTGAAAGTCCATAATGCTCTTCCAAAATTAGGATAACACTTATTTTAACACGATTTTTGGTAATATACAACTTTTTTGCGTACTCCCTTTCCCCTTGCTCATGCATAGAGTCTCTGTTATAATAAAATATACTAATAATTGGGGTTGTAGCTCACCTGGCTAGAGCGCTACAATGGCATTGTAGAGGTAGTCGGTTCAAGTCCGATCAGCTCCATAATGGAATTTGTAAGCAAGTTCTTAACAGAAAAGGACAAAGAGAAAATCAGCTTAGCAGTTCAACTGCACACACCTCTGGAGATAATGTCGTATACACTTCCACGTGAGAAGGAGCGATATATCCAGGAAATTCTCATGTACTTTTTGTTGCAATGCCATCAGGAGCACATGACAGATAATCTGGTGTTCTGTCTGAGCGAGCTTTTAACAAACGCAAAAAAAGCAAATACAAAACGCGTCTACTTTAAAGAAAAAAATCTTGATATTAATAACGAAATGGATTACCACCAGGGAATGGTTACGTGTAAGGAAGAAACACTTTCTAACATTGAACATTACCTTACGCTTCAGAAAGAAGCCGGTCTTTATATAAAACTTATTCTTCAGCTTAATGACGACGGAATTACAATAGAAATCAGGAATAATGCAGTAATTACAAAGTTCGAAAAGAAGCGAATTCTTGAAAAGCTTCGTGTTGCCGAAAAATACGAAGAACCTCATCAGGTAGTTTCGCTTATGGTAGACCAGACAGAAGGTGCCGGACTTGGTATTATCATCATTGTTCTTATGCTTCGTAAAATTGGTCTTTCACGCAACAACTACAAGGTTTTTACAAACGAAACAGAAACTATAACACAGATGCTTCTGCCGCTTAATCAGGAAATTGATAAGCAGATGGATTCTTTGTACGAGGAATTTGTAGATAACCTTAAAACAATTCCTGTCTTTGAAGACGTTCTTGAACAGTTTACAAAAATGACTGCAAATGCAGATGACAATGCTCTTATAGAATTTATTTCTAAGGATGTTTCATTGGCTGCAATTCTTCTTAAAGATGCTGCTGCCAAAGGTCATTCCTGCTCAAAAATTTCAACAGCATTTAAAGTGCTTGGACGCGAAGATGTTGTTGCACTGCTTTCAAAAGAAAATCCGGTTATTCGCCTTATTAAAAAAGAGGATGATGTCCGTCAGATGTGGAAGCATGAAACAGATGTTGCTTTTTATGCTTACAATATTGCCAAAAACACATCTGAATTTGGTTTTGATTTAGAAGAAGTTTATGTGAGTGCCCTGTTCCACGATATTGAATGTCTGCTTCTTGAAGTTGCAACAGATGAACAAAAGCAGGGTGTAAAAAAGCTTGCAGATTCACTCGACAGCACAGGCGCTTTGTACCAGATGTTCCTTAAGGATTTTGGTCACAGTCACGGCTGCTATAAGATTGCACAAAGCTGGGGCTTGCCGGAAACAGTTGCACAGGTTGTACGCTACCACAATAATCCTTCTTTTGCTCCTGAAAAACTGCAGCCTATTGTTTACGCTGTTTACCTTGCTGATATTTTACAGTATTACGAAAAGGGACAGGCAGAATTCTATCAGATTCATAAAGAAGCTCTGGACTTTTTCCAGATTCACTCAAAGGGTCAGCTTGATTTCTTAGTTGAGCAGCTTAAGAAATAGATTCTACCCACTTTTGCATTAATATTCCAAAAGCCACGCCAACATTAAGAGATGCTTTTAATCCTTTCATAGGAATGCTTACACGGCCGTAGGTTGCTCTTTTTAAAGCCTCGGGGCTTACACCAAGTTCTTCGGAACCAATTATACAGATTCCCTGTTTAGGAAACTCAAATTCATTTATATCTGTGCCGCCTGTTTCCAGTGCAAAAACAGGAATGTCAGCCGGCAGCTGGTCCAAAGCAACTCGCTCATAGCCCATTGTTTCTATACAGCCCATACCGCTTCTAACTGCACGTGGCTGTTCAGGGTCTACACAGCATGGTGAAATATAAACTTTTTCTGCACCCATTGCTTCTGCTGTACGGAAAATTGAACCCATATTAAAAGGCGAGCGGATATCTTCTGCATAAACTGCAACGCCCGGGAAAAAGTCGCGCTGCTTTACAGTTCCATCTTCGTTTGTAAGGGCAGGATGAGGCGCAATAACAAGGTCCCATTCTGCAGGAAAAGTTCCGATTATTGCAAGCAGGTGATTTCTGGCACAGTTACAAAGGCGCAGTTCATCAAGAGGCGTGGTTTCAAGTAAACCGTTCAGTTCAGCTGCAGCTTCCGGAGTAATTTTAGGGTCTTTTAATAAAATGCGGGTAATTTCTTTAATATATTCAGCACGGGGGATATTTGTAAAAGAGTATTCTGTTCCTTTTTCGGCAATACCAAGAATGTCGCGTTCAAGAGCCCCAAAAGTCAGGGCTAATTTACGACGCTTTTGTCCGCCTGCGAGCTGGAAAAGTTTACCTGGTTCAATCATTAGTAAGCGTTCTTTACAAAATCAAAGATATCGTCTGTTGTCATGCTGCGTGGAAGGTTGTTTACAATATCAACAGGACGAACATCTTCTACTGCAAGCGAAAGCTGCTCTATAGAAAGCGACAAATCCTTAAGACGTGCAGGCAGATTAAACTTAGCAATCTTCTGGCGGATATAATCAACACACATCTGAATTGCAGCTTCGCCTGTTGTATCTTCCGGAACAATGCGCATAATGTGGGCAAGCTTTTCAAGACGGGCTGCCTTAAACTTAGCGGCATCTTCTACAGAATATGCAAGCAGAATAGAAGAAACAAGTGATTTATCAATTTTATAGCGTGAGTTAATTGTAAGACCAAGCAAAGAACAAAGGCCAAGTGAACTTGAAGAAGTTGCAATAGAAACCATTGCACCGGCCTGTGCAAGAAGAATTTCTTCCGGTGTAGTAATATCAAGAGAAGGGGAACCGTCCAGAGCATAAGAAAGAAGCTCAAGTCCCTTTTCTACAAACATATCGCTGAAGAAGTTTGCCTTCTGCGAAAGATATGCTTCTATACCCATGCTCATAACTTCCATAGACAAAGAAGATTTCTGATTGTCTGTAAGGGTAAGCATAAGGTTAGGATCAATAACAACAAGCTTTGTAAGATTACTCTGAACCTTCATAAGCTTAAGCTGATGATTGCGTGAATCTGTTACAGGAATTTCATTTGTAAATACAAACGGAGTTCGGAAAGTTGTTGGAACACAGATACAAGGAATTGCAGCTGTTGTAGGAAGAGCTCCGTCTACAAAAGTATAAAAATCGTGAACTTCATTATAAAGGGCAGCAACACAGCGACCAATATTAAGGGCTTTTGCACCACCAACTGCAATAATTCCGTGAACATGGCTTTCTTTTGCAAGGGCAAGTGCGCGCTGAATTGTTTTTGTAGCAGTACCTTCTGTAATTTCACTGAATACAAAATGATCAAGCTTGCGGTCGTTCAAAGCAGAAATGATTTTTTCCTGCATTTTTACTTCATTAAGGATTGGGTCCATGATTACCATGTAGCGTGAACCCCATTCCAGTGCCTGAATGCCAAGACGGCTTACAGTATATGAACCAAGAACAATATTAGGCGATATTCTAAAAATAAAATCCTGCATTTTTAAACTCCACTTTCTCCTTAGATTTATATATTATACCTTGTTTTTAAAAAAAATAAAAGGTTGCCCGTTTATTCGAACAACCTTTTCATTACCATTCAGTTGGCTGAATTATTCAACTAAAATTAAAGACCAACACTAGTCAAGAATTTTTCGGCAGTTGACATGATTACAGCATCGCTCAAATAAGAAGGGTCTTTGATTTTTGCCTTAACTTCTGCAATGCGGTCAGCCCTTACATCAGGAGTTTCAGAAGCAACCTTGTCAAGGTAATAAGCTTCGGCCATT